>CAJMBP010000008.1 GCA_905211675.1 uncultured Oscillospiraceae bacterium | reverse complement strand
TTGGTTTGTCAGATTATTTGCTTCAATATTTAAAGGTAGAAGTAAAAAAATTATCAGTGAGATAAATATGAACAAAAATATAAGTAATAATATGATTGATATTGGTGAGTACTTATGCAATCAGCTTGATTTGTAAATTTAAAATATTGAATCGACAGACTGCGCCCTCGGGGATCCCCGAGGGCTTTTTCACACTGCCTATACACTACTCATAAAATATCTGTAAGGAGATAATTTAAAATTATCCGTTGCCTGTGATTATTTTTTTGCAAACAGGCAAAAATATTTACAGTAACAAATCGGAGTGTGAATAAATAATGACCATAAAACGCGGAGAAATATATTATGCCGATTTAAGCCCTGTCGTAGGTTCAGAACAGGGCGGAGTGCGCCCCGTACTTATAGTTCAAAACGATGTAGGCAACAAATACAGCCCCACGGTCATAGCGGCGGCAATAACCAGTCAACACGATAAATCCAATCTTCCCACACATATAAATTTGAGCGCAGAGTGCTGCGGTCTTGCAAAGGACAGCATTGTTTTGCTTGAACAGGTGCGTACTATTGATAAACAGCGGCTTAAAGAAAAAATGGGCACCATAGATTCTGCGGCTATGAACAGAGTGGACAAGGCTTTGTCCGTCAGCTTCGGGCTTGGCCCGTTTAGTTGAATAAACCGATAATGTCGAAACAACCTACTGAATTTTAGTTGACAAGAGTTTGATTTAATTGTAAAATTAAGGTATATAAGTTCAGGGAGGCTTCGGCATGATAAACGAACAGTACAATCTTTGGTGTAAGCGAGCTACGCTCGACCCCGATTTAACGGAAGAACTTAAAAATATGTCGGGTAATGAAGATGCTATAAATGATGCTTTTTATAAAGACCTTGAGTTTGGCACGGGGGGTCTGCGCGGAGTTATAGGCGCGGGTACCAACCGTATGAATGTTTACACGGTAGGCAAGGCAACACAGGGTCTTGCGGCTTATGTTAACTCGGTCACCGAAAACGGCAAGGTGGCAATCGCATACGACAGCCGTATCAAGTCTGATGTATTTGCCCGTGACGCCGCGGCTATTCTTGCGGCAAACGGTATAAAGGTATATATATACAAAGAGCTTATGCCCACGCCCATGCTGTCTTTTGCAGTGCGTTATTTAAAATGTGACGCGGGTATTGTGGTAACTGCAAGCCATAATCCTTCAAAATACAATGGCTATAAGGCATACGGTAACGACGGTTGTCAGCTTGGGTTAGAAGCGGCCGATTATGTGCTTTCTATTATGAACAGCGTTGATATATTTGACGGCGTTAAGCGAATTGATTTCGAAAAGGCTTTGGCCGAAGGTAAAATCGAATACATCGGTGATGATGTTATAAACGCATACCTTGATGAAGTTGCCAAAAGACGGGTTCATACCGATACCGATATGTCAAAGCTTAATGTTGTTTACACGCCGCTTCATGGCACGGGCAACAAGCCTGTACGCAGTATTTTAAAAAGAATAGGCGCCACAAATGTAACGGTAGTTCCCGAGCAGGAATTACCCGACGGAAATTTCCCGACAGCGCCATACCCCAACCCTGAAATCCGTCAGGCGTTCGAGTGTGCGTTAAAGCTTGCCGAAACCTTAAAGCCCGATTTACTGCTTGCTACCGATCCGGATGCCGACCGCGTGGGTATAGCCGTACCTAACGGTGAGGAATACCGTTTGTTTACGGGCAACGAGGTTGGAGCACTTTTGCTTGAATATGTTTTAAAGGGCAGAAAAGAAAACGGCACCTTACCCGAAAAACCGGTTGCGGTTAAAACCATAGTTACAACCGAAGTATGCAGTAAAATTGCCCAAGATTACGGCTGTGAGCTTCGTAATGTACTTACAGGCTTCAAGTTTATCGGCGAGCAGATAGGGTTGCTTGAAAAGGAACACGCAGAAGACAGATATATATTCGGTTTTGAAGAAAGCTACGGTTATTTAGCAGGCAGTTATGTTCGCGATAAAGACGCCGTTGTTGCATCAATGCTTATTTGCGAAATGGTGGCTTACTATAAATCAAAGGGCTTAAGTCTTGTTGATGCTTTGTCAAACCTTTACGATAAATACGGTTATTACTATTGCTCGCAAAAAAGCTTTACCTGTGAGGGTCAGGCGGGTATGAAACAAATAGCAGGAATAATGGAAAGACTTGCTACCGATCCCCCTGCCGAAATAGGCGGACTTAAGGTCGATAGGTTTGATAATCTTAACAAGAGCGAGAGCCTTGATATAGAAAGCGGTAAAATATCAAAAATTGATTTACCGAAATCTAATGTTTTGGGCTTTTACTTTGCAGACGGCAGTTCGCTTATTGTTCGTCCGTCGGGCACCGAGCCTAAAATTAAACTGTATTTAAGCGCTGTGGGCGCTACCGACGCGGAGGCGCTTGCCGAGCGTGAAGTGTTAGAGGCGGCAGGCACTAAACTTTTAGGGTTTTAAGATTAAAATGGGGACGGTTTAAAACCGTCCTTGTTTTTTACATATTGACATATACCCCTATGGGGTATATAATATAATAAAAATTTCACATAGGGGACTGATATATGCAAAGTTGCGAATGTTGCGGTAAAAAGACAAAGCACCGTTCCGAGCAGGAGTACAAATCGCTTATAAACCGCCTTAACCGAATTGAAGGGCAGGTAAGGGGTGTTAAAAAGATGGTTGAGTCAAGCGCATACTGCCCTGACATACTTATACAGGTAAGTGCGATTAATGCGGCGCTTAACGCTTTTAACCGTGAACTGCTCAGTAGTCACATACGCACCTGCGTTGCCGACGGTATAAGAAACAACAATGATGAAACAATAGATGAACTTGTTTTAACCTTGCAGAAGTTAATGAAATAAACGGAGGAAGTTATGCAAAAATTCAAGGTTACGGGTATGAGCTGTGCCTCATGCAGTGCCCGTGTTGAAAAGGCGGTAAGCGCAGTAGCAAATGTTACATCTTGCAGTGTTAATCTGCTCACGGGCGATATGACGGTAGATGGCGGCGCCGACGCAGGGGCAATAATTGACGCTGTGGTAAAGGCGGGCTACGGTATAGAGCAAACGGTCTCGAAAAAAGACAATAGAAAATCAGACACTCATACCGAAAGGTTTGATAAGAATGTTTTATGGCGGCTCGTATCTTCGGTGATTTTAACGGCTGTTTTAATGTATTTTTCAATGTTCCATACAATGTGGAATGCACCGCTGCCAAATATAATAAGCAGTAATTTTTTAGCACAAGCACTTATACAGTTAATTCTTACAACTGCCGTCATTGTTATAAATCAAAGATTTTTTATAAACGGCTTTAAGGGGGTTATAAAACGTGCGCCCAATATGGATACGCTTGTAGCATTAGGTTCTGCGGCGGCATACATTTACAGCCTTGCAAATGTTTTTTTAATGACAACTGTTTCAGGCGTTGAGTCTAAGCATTTATTGCACGGCTTATATTTTGAATCAGCCGCTATGATTTTAACGCTCATAACGGTTGGCAAGCTGTTAGAGGGTTACGCAAAGGGAAAAACGACAAATGCGATAAAAGCATTGCTTGAACTTGCCCCAAAAACCGTAATGGTTATAAAAGACGGTGCAGAAATTGTTACACCGGCCGATGATGTTTTAAAAGACGATATTTTTGTTGTATTACCGGGCGAGAGCTTTGCCGTGGACGGCGTGGTACTCGAAGGTATAAGCGCTGTTGATGAATCGTCGCTTACGGGCGAGAGTATTCCCGTAGATAAGCTTGCGGGCAGCCGCGTATCATCAGGTACTATAAACAAAACAGGAAAACTAATTTGCCGTGCTACCGCCGTAGGTGAGGACAGCACACTTGCCAAAATTGTTAAAACGGTAAGAGACGCGTCTGCAACAAAAGCGCCCATAGCGCGAATTGCCGACAGGGTATCGGCAGTGTTTGTACCCATAGTTATTGTGATTTCTATTGTTACTTTAACGGTGTGGTTATTATTAGGTGAAACTGTGGGCTTCGCATTATCAAGAGCAATATCGGTGCTTGTTATAAGTTGCCCCTGTGCTTTGGGGCTTGCCACTCCCGTTGCAATAATGGTAGGCAGTGGGGTAGGCGCACGCGGCGGAATACTTTTTAAAAATGCGGCGGCCTTGGAGCTATGCGGAAAGTGCAATATAGCGGTTCTTGACAAGACAGGCACGGTAACAACCGGAAAACCGACGGTTACCGATGTTTTAACGGTTAATAATACCGACGAAGACAGACTTTTGCAGATAGCCTATACACTTGAAAGCGGAAGCGCGCATCCGCTTGCCGGCGCCGTTAACGAATATGCAAAAGAAAAAAACATTTATGCTTTAAATATATCGGACTTCGGCGAAACGGCAGGCTTTGGCGTAAGCGGAATGATTGATAAAAAATTTTGTTTTGCCTGCAGTGTCAGCTCGGCGGCCGAAAAAGGAATTGATACTAAAAGCGTATCCGACATTACCGACAGATTGAGTTGTGAGGGCAAGACGCCGCTTATATTTGCTGAAGATAATGTTTTAATAGGAATTATTGCTGTGGCAGACACCGTAAAGGCAGATGCACGCGGTGCAATAAGCCTTTTTAAAAAATTGGGTATTCGCACGGTAATGCTGACGGGCGACAACCGAATAACTGCCGACTCTGTTGCCAGAGCGGTTGGTATTGACGAAGTAAGAGCAGGCGTCAAGCCCGACGGCAAGGCACTTATTGTAAATGAACTTAAAGGGCAGGACAGGGTAATAATGGTAGGCGACGGCATAAATGACGCTCCCGCGCTGACTTGTGCCGACATAGGTATGGCTGTGGGCGGCGGTATGGACATAGCGGTGGAATCTGCCGAAATTGTGCTTATGAATAGCAATCTTACCGATGCCGTAAATGCCGTGCGTTTAAGCAAAAAAACACTTGGTAATATAAAGCAAAATTTGTTTTGGGCATTTATTTATAATGCGATAGGCATACCGCTTGCGGCAGGCGCTCTCATACCGATTTTCGGTTTAACTTTAAGCCCTATGTTTGCCGCCGCGGCCATGAGTCTTTCAAGCTTTTGCGTTGTAACAAATGCGCTCAGGCTCAACTTTTTTAAATTTAATAAAATAAAAGGAGAAAAAACAAGTATGAAAAAAACAATTAAAATCGAAGGACTTATGTGTGCGCACTGCGAGGCTCATACAAAAACCGCTTTAGAGGCAATAGGCGGTGTAAGGGTTGTGGATATAAGCCATAAAACAGGTGTTGCAAGCGTAGAAATTGACAAGTCCGTGACTGATGAAGCTTTAAAAAATGCCGTTGAAACCGAAGGATATAAGGTTATAGAAATAAAATAAATTTTAAGGGGCTGTTTTTTTACAGCTCCTAATTTTTTTACTTGAAAAATCGCCTGTTATTTAATATAATGATTGTGCATACAAAACAAAAAAGGCAGGCGAAATAACTTGGGCAAAATTATAGCGAGAATAGCGGATTTTATACGCGAAACCGATAAACTTATGTTAATACTTTGCACGGTTGCCACAAGTTACGGCTGTCTGGCGGTTTTTTCTGCCACAAGATACCTCGGCACAATGCGACCGTTGCTTGTGCAAATTATAGGTATGGCGTTAGGGCTGGTTGCCGCAGTTGTTATATCTGGCATAGATTTTGAAAGATTTTTAAAACGGTGGTATCTGTTTGCAATTCTCGGTATAATACCGGTAATACTTACATTTTTTATAGGCTGGGCGCCCGAGGGCACCGACGATAAGGCGTGGCTTGATTTAGGCTTTACCACCTTTCAGCCGTCAGAGCTTTTAAAAATATGCTTTATTATTACATTCTCCGCCCATCTAAGCAGTGTTAAACCCAATATAAACAAGTTAAAAACCTTAATTCCCGTTTGCCTGCACGGTGCCTTTCCCGTGGTGCTTATACATTTTCAGGGCGACGACGGCACAGCGCTTGTATTCGCAGTTATGGTGCTTTGCATGATGTGCGCGGCAGGTGTTTCATGGAAGTATTTTGTGCTGGCGTTTACGGTTATTATTGCATGCTCTCCGCTTATTTATTTTTTGGTAATGAATGAGGAACAGCGAACAAGACTTATAAGTATGTTTGACATTGAATCGGATATTATGGGCGCTACCTTCCAATCCTACCGCGGCAGAATGGCGCTTGCTAACGGCGGCTTCAGGGGACAAGGTCTGTTTAACGGAAGTCTTACGCAGGTAGGCGGAGTGCCCGAAGGTCAAAATGACTTTATATTTGTAAGCATAGGTGAAGAGTTGGGCTTTTTGGGCTGTATGGCAGTGCTTATTTTGCTTGCCGCTATAGGCTTCAGAGCCGTAAATATTGCCCGAAACTGTAATAAACAAAGCGGCAAATTGATCTGTGTGGGCTTTTTCGGCATGCTGCTTGCTCAAATTATTATGAATGTAGGCATGTGCATTGCGCTTTTGCCGGTTATCGGCGTAACATTACCGTTTTTCAGCGCGGGCGGCACATCGCTTATTTGTATGTATTTGGGTGTAGGGCTTGTTTTAAGCGTTTATAAACATCGCAACGCGAGAACACTGTATCTCAGGGAGGAAAAATAAAATTATGAGAGTATATGAAAACCCGTTGAAAACAAGTGAAAACAGATGCGCCCCGCGAAGCTACTATATACCGAGCGGCGTTTCGGAATATAAGCTTTTAAACGGCACTTGGAATTTTAAATATTTTAAGAGCGATATTGATGTTCCCGAAAAAATAGACAATTGGGACACAATACCCGTGCCGTCATGCTGGCAAACCGAGGGCTATGATACGGTTAATTACACAAATTATGAATATCCGTATCCCGTAGATATGCCTTATGTGCCCGATGACAACCCATGCGGAGTTTATAACCGCTCCTTTGATTTGGAAAAGCTGTGGGGCAAGGTATATTTTGTGCTTGAGGGTGTGTCCTCGTGCGCGTTTGTTTACATAAACGGCAGTTATGCGGGCTTTACTCAGGGCAGTCATTTGCAATCTGAGTTTGATATTACCGATTATGTGCGCCAAGGCACAAATGATATTACCGTAAAAGTGCTTAAATGGTGCTGCGGCAGTTACCTTGAAGACCAAGACTTTTTCAGAATGAACGGAATTTTTCGTGACTGCTACATATTACAGCGCCCTCACGGTCACATAACCGATATTTCGGTTACCGCCCGTGACGGCAAAATTACTGTAAATGCAAAAAAGGCGGCAAGGTTTTCGCTTTATGATACAAACGGAGCTTTTTTGGCGGAGCAAGACGGATTAAGCGCAGAATTTTGTGTTGAAAATCCTGTTTTTTGGAATGCCGAAAAACCGCGGCTTTATACCGTAAAGACAGAGCGTGACGGTGAGATAATTACACAGAAAACGGCCTTCAGAACCATTGAGATTTCAAGTGATAACGAATTGCTTATAAACGGTGTCCCCGTGAAATTATACGGCGTTAATCACCATGATACAAGCGCCGAAGGCGGCTGGTATCAGACAGATGAGCAGCTGTTTGAAGATGTCAGGCTGATGAAAAAACTTAACATAAACTGTGTGCGTACTTCACACTATCCGCCGCCGCCGAGATTTTTAGAACTGTGTGACCAATACGGGCTTTATGTCGTGCTTGAAACCGACATAGAGTGCCATGGCTTTATAAGCCGTTACGCGTCACAGCCTTATAATTATACCGAGCCCGAGGGTAATTGGCCCGGCACACATCCCGATTGGAAGAAAGAACACCTTGAGCGTATGGTGCGCGCGGTTGAGCGTGATAAAAACCATGTCAGCATTATTATGTGGTCGCTCGGCAACGAGTCGGGTCACGGCGCAAACTTTAACGCTATGGCAGATTATGTAAAGTCATTAGGCGACCAAAGACTCTGCCACTGGGAATGTTCATGTCGTGAGGGCTTTTTAGGTGTATCTGATGTCTATTCGCGTATGTATCCGTCTTTAAACGACATTGAGGGCTTTGTTGCAAATGAAAAAATAACAACGCCTATATTCCTTTGCGAATACGCCCACGCTATGGGCAACGGACCGGGAGACGTCTACTGTTATACCGAATTATTCCACAAGCATAAATCGCTCATAGGCGGCTGTGTTTGGGAATGGGCGGATCATACTGTGCTTAATAAGAACGGTGTTCCGTGCTACGGCGGCGATTTTGAAGGCGAGCTTACCGATTTCGGTAATTTCTGCTGTGACGGTATGGTGTTTTACGATCGTAAGTTAAAAGCCGGCTCGCTTGAGGTTAAGGCGGCTTATCAGCCGCTGGCTACCGAATTTAAAGACGGCGTGCTCACCGTAAAAAACCGATACAGCTTTACAAATCTTAATGAGTATGAACTGCGCTACAGCATCACTGCCGACGGCAAAACCATAGGTCAAAGCAGCCTTGTTTTAGATGTGGCGCCGCTCGGTGAAAAATCGGTTAAAATTGAAATTCCGAATTTGCAGTGTAAATTAGGCGCTTTTCTTAACTGTTTTCTTGTAAAAGAAGGTGAAATTATTGCTCATACGCAACACAAACTTCCTTTTGCAATGACCGAGAAAGAAGCAAAGTTGCCTTTGGCAAATGTTGCCGAGCAGGGCAATGATTACATAATTGAGGGCAAAAATTTTCGTTATGTGTTCTCTCGCCGTTACGGCAATTTTACCAATATTGTAATCGACGGTGAAAAGCAGATTTGTGATGCAATAAAGCTTACTTCATGGCGTGCTCCTACCGATAATGACCGTAAGGTAAAAATGAATTGGGGCCATTATAACGCTTGGCAGGGCGAGGGCTATAACATTCATTTCGGCAAGGTTTATGAGTGCCGCTGCACCGATAACACAATTACCGTAAAAGGCTCGGTTGCGGGCGTGGGCCGTGTGCCTTGGGTAAAATATATTCTTACGGTCACGGTTGATGTTTCGGGCAAAATCAATATGTCGCTTGACGCAGATGTGCGTGAAAATGCGTATTGGTTGCCGCGATTTGGTTTTGAAATTTGTATGCCTAAAGAAAACGCCGATTTTAAATACTTCGGCAACGGACCGCATGAGAGTTACTGCGATATGAAACACGCCGGCTCGGTAGGGCTGTATGAAAGCTGCGCAGACAACGAGTATGTAAATTATATACGGCCGCAGGAGCACGGCAATCATACCGATACAAAGATGCTTCAAATCGGAAAAATGTGTTTTGAGGCTGACGGCTTTGATTTCAATGTTTCTTCTTACGCTACCGAAGCATTAGACAGTGCCGAGCATATTGATGAACTTAAAAAAGACGGCAAAACACATATTCGTATCGACTATAAGGTTTCGGGCTTGGGCTCAAATTCCTGCGGACCGGAGCTTGAAAAGGAATACCGCGTTGATGAAAAGAAAATTAAGTTTAGTTTTACGGTGAAACCCGTATACCCGCAAAGTTTCAAAAACCGCCGTTGGCGGTTTTTTGCGTATAATTCATAATTTTTACTTTATTTCATAAGTTAAATATGGTAAAATATATACACAACTACATAGGGGAGTGTATTTTGTATGAAATTAACCTTTTTAGGCGCCGCTCATGAAGTCACGGGTTCGTGCACTTTGCTTGAAGCCTGCGGAAAAAACATACTTATAGATTGCGGGCTTGAGCAGGGTACCGACATTTACGAAAACTGTGAAATTCCGATTGCCGCATGTGATATTGACGCTGTTTGCGTAACACACGCTCATATAGACCATTCGGGCAAGTTGCCCTATCTTGCGGCGCTTGGATTTAAGGGCAAAATATACTCAACACTTGCTACTCAAAAACTGTGCGGCATTATGCTGCGCGATTCTGCGCATATACAGGAATTTGAAGCCGAGTGGCGCAACCGCAAGGCAAAGCGCGCAGGGGCAGAAGAATACAAACCGCTTTATACATTAGAGGACGCCGAAAATGCGCTAAAACTGTTTAACCATTACGGTTATAATGAACCTGCCGAGATTTTTGACGGCATAAGAATTACCTTTATTGACGCAGGTCATCTTTTAGGCTCTGCAAGTATTTTGTTTGAGATTACCGAAAACGGAGAAACTAAAAGACTGATTTTCTCGGGCGATTTGGGCAACATTGACCGTCCGCTCATAAACGACCCGTCGATACCACCCTTGGCAGACTATGTTGTCATTGAATCGACCTACGGCGACCGTACGCACGGTGTGCGACCCGACTACACCGAACAGCTTACCGAAATTTTGCAGGAAACCTTTGACCGCGGCGGAAATGTGGTTATACCCTCGTTTGCCGTGGGCAGAACGCAGGAAATGCTTTATCTTATACGCAACATAAAAGAGCAGGGGCTTATAAAAAATCATGCAAACTTTGCCGTTTATGTTGACAGTCCGCTTTCGGTCGAGGCTACAAGCATTTATTCGTCAGGTCTTACCGACTATTACGATTCTGAAACGCTTGATTTGCTTGAACAGGGTATAGACCCACTTCGTTTTAACGGTCTTAAGCTGTCGGTTACATCCGATGATTCAAAGCTTATAAATTTTGACGAAAGCCCAAAGGTTATACTTTCGGCGTCCGGAATGTGCGAGGCAGGTCGTATCCGCCACCATTTAAAGCATAATTTATGGCGTGCCGACAGCACTGTACTTTTTGTAGGTTATCAGGCAGAAGGCACGGTAGGCCGCAAGCTTGTTGAGGGTGAAACTACCGTAAAGCTTTTCGGTGAAGAAATAAATGTCCGTGCGCGAATTGCCACCTTGGCGGGTATAAGCGGCCATGCCGATAAAAATATGCTTTTAGACTGGCTGTCAAACACCAAAGGCAGTGTAAAAACCGTTTTTGTAAATCACGGTAACGACGGTGTTTGTGACAGCTTTGCAAAAGAAATTGAGGAAAAATTCGGCGTCGAGGCAATTGCACCCTTCAGCGGCGACAAATATGACCTTTCAACCGGCGAGTGTTTGGAAAAGGGCAAAATTGTACGGATTGAAAAGAAAAGCGAGGGCAGACACCGTGCAGATACTGTTTTTGCACGGCTTTATGCCGCAGGTCAGCGCTTGCTCTCAGTTATAAACAAAAATAAAGACAGTTCAAATAAAGATATATCTAAATTTGCAGATCAAATAACCGCTTTGTGCGATAAATACGATAAATAATAAGAAGGTGTAGTTATGGCAGATTACCCAACTCCCCATATAGATGCAGTTCCCGAAGATTTTGCGGAAACCGTGCTTATGCCGGGCGACCCGCTGCGTGCAAAGTTTATAGCCGAAAATTTTTTGGAAAATGCTCGGCTTGTAAACAGTGTGCGCGGCATTAACGGATACACAGGTGAATACAAGGGTAAGACAGTTTCGGTTATGGCAAGCGGTATGGGTATGCCGTCTATGGCAATATATTCATACGAGCTGTTCAAATTTTTTAATGTAAAAAATATTATACGAATAGGCTCGGCGGGCTCAATAAACCAAAACATAAAGGTTCGTGACATTGTTATAGGAATGGGTGCATGCACAAATTCAAATTATGCAAGTCAGTACGGTTTGTCGGGCACCTTTGCTCCTATATGCAGTTATAAACTGCTTAAAGCCTGCACCGAAACCGCAACCGAACTCGGCTTGGAGTTTAAGGTGGGTAATCTTTACTCGTCGGATACTTTTTACGATGATTCCGCCTCGACTGCCGAATGGGCTAAAATGGGGGTTATGGCGGTCGAAATGGAGTCGGCGGCACTTTATATGAATGCGGCAAGATTAGGTAAAAATGCGCTTGCAATATGCACTGTGTCCGACCATATTTTAACAGGAGAGGCAACAACCGCCGAGGAGCGTCAAACCTCTTTTACCGATATGATGCGTCTGGCACTCGAAACGGCAGTCAGACTGTAGGTGGCAATATGAATAAAAAAGATTTGTGCAAAGCGGCAATCGAGGCGCTTGAGAATTCATATTCGCCCTATTCAAACTGTAAGGTAGGCGCGGCGTTGCTTTGCGAAAACGGCAGGGTTTATATCGGCTGTAATATTGAAAACGCAGCTTTTTCACCCACTATATGTGCCGAACGCACCGCATTTGCAAAGGCAGTAAGCGAGGGTGAAAGAAATTTTTCGGCAATTGCCGTCGCGGGTATTAAAAACGGCGTTTTAACCGCCTTTTCACCCTGTGGCGTATGCCGTCAGGTGATGGCGGAATTTTGCAAAAAGAATTTTAAAATACTTGTCGTAACAAGCAATGAAAGCTTTGAAGAGTACACCTTGGAGCAGCTGTTGCCGAGTTCTTTTAATTTAAAGGAATGATTTTATGAGAATGTACGATATTATTGCAAAAAAACGCGACGGTAAGGGTTTAGATGACGCGGAAATTCGCTTTTTTGTAAACGGATATACCGCGGGCGAAATACCGGATTATCAGATGTCGGCTTTGCTTATGGCAATATATTTTAACGGCATGAGCGAGCAGGAAACAGCGTCGCTTACGCAATATATGTCAATGTCGGGCGATATTTTAGATTTAACCTATTTCGGTGAGGCTTCGGTAGATAAGCACAGCACCGGAGGTGTGGGCGACAAAACAACACTTATTGCAGCGCCCATAGCGGCGGCCTGCGGCTGTAAGGTTGCCAAAATGTCGGGCAGGGGGCTTGGGCACACGGGCGGCACTGCCGATAAGTTAGAATCAATAAAGGGCTATAAAACAGACCTGTCGTCAGATGAATTTTTTAATATTGTCAACAAGGTGGGTGTTGCCGTGGTAACACAAAGCGGCAATCTGACCCCTGCCGACAAAAAGCTTTACGCCCTGCGCGATGTTACGGCCACGGTTGAAAGCATACCGCTTATAACATCAAGCGTAATGAGCAAAAAGTTGGCGTCGGGTGCTAAAAATATAGTGCTTGATGTTAAATACGGCTCGGGCGCTTTTATGAAAACTAAAGACGACGCGTGCGTATTGGCGCAAAGCATGGTAAACATAGGAAAAATGTGCGGCAGAAAAACAGCGGCACTTATTACCGATATGAACACACCGTTAGGCTACGCCGTAGGCAACAGCCTTGAGGTTATTGAAGCCATAAATGTTTTAAAGGGCAAGCAAAAGGGTGACATTTACGAAATATCCGTTGCTCTTGCGGGCAATATGATAGCCCTCTCTCAAAACATTACCGAGCAAGAGGGCTTGAAAAAGGCAAAGCTCGCCCTTGACAGCGGCATGGCGTTTTTAAAAATGCGTGAGTGGATATCGGCGCAGGGCGGCGACACTGACTGCATTGATGATACCTCGAATTTTGAAACAGCCGATTACTGTATGGAAATCAAGGCTGACACCTCCGGCTTTATAAGCGCAATGGACTGCGAAAAAATAGGTACCGCGGCGGCGATTTTGGGTGCTGGCAGGCTTAAAAAGGATGATAAAATAGACCTTACGGCAGGGATAAAATTAGCCGTAAAGACGGGCGATTATGTAAGCTTCGGTGAAAGCCTTGCCACACTTTACGGCAACGACAAAGACAAGCTTAAATCGGCGGCCGAAATTTACAGGTCGTCGGTTAAAATAGGCGCGGCGCCTAAAAAAGAGCCGCTTATATATAAAACGGTGAAGTAAGGAAGCTTTATGGAAAATCAGTACACAAGAACAACGGCGCTTTTGGGCGAAAAGGCGATAGAACGGTTAAAGCAATGCCGAGTTGCGGTATTCGGCGTAGGCGGGGTAGGCAGTTACGCGGTCGAGGCGCTTGCCCGTTCGGGTATAGGAGCCATCGACCTTATAGACAGCGATGTGTTCGGTATAACAAATCTTAACAGGCAGCTTTATGCCACTCATAAAACCTTGGGGCAGTATAAGGTTGATACTGCAAAGGAGCGTGTGCTCGACATAAACCCCGACTGTATCGTTACTGTGCATAAAATGTTTTATCTGCCTGAAAATGCCGACAGTCTTGACTTGACACTTTACGATTACATTATTGACGCCGTTGATACCGTAAGCGCAAAGGTTGAACTTATTAAACGCGCAAATTCTGTCGGCGTGCCTGTTATTTCATCAATGGGCACAGGCAATAAATTAAAGCCCGAAATGCTTGAGGTTTCCGATATTTACAAAACAAGCGTCTGTCCGCTTGCAAAGGTAATGCGCACAAGGCTTAAAAAAGAGGGCATAAAAAGTCTTAAGGTTGTCTATTCAAAAGAACCGCCTACAACAAACCCCGAAAACATTATAGGCTCGGTGCCGTTTGTGCCGAGCGTTGCCGGCCTTATAACAGCCGGTGAGGTAATAAAAGATTTAATTAAATAATAAGTGCAAAAACACAACCTGCAGATTATTAAAAACCGCAGGCTGTGTTTCTTATGTTTTGCTGTATTCTTTTTTCGGCGCTTTGCCGTATTCTTTGCAAAATGCTCGGTAGAATACCGAATAATCGTTAAAACCGTTTAGCTGGGCGGCGCGAGTCGGTGAAATTCCGTTTGAAAGCATACGCTTTGCATTTACGAGCCGCTTTGCATTTATATAGTTTTGAACCGTAGAACCGGTTGCCGATTTAAAACTGCGGCATAACTGCGGCTTGCTTATGTAAAACTTTGCGCATATAGTATCAAGCGTTATGTTATCGTTAATATGGTTATTTATATACCGAACAATTTGCTGAATGGGTGAATTTCCCTGTGATACGGTATCTATGTTTGACTTATACACCTTGTATATTTCGTTTAGCAGCGGTAGTAAATTACAGCTTATCTGTAAATAGCGTGTATCGGTTTCGCCCAGCAGATTATTTATAAGCAGGTTGTAAATTTCGGGTTTAAAATCGTCGCGCGAGTAGCGGTTGAATGTGCCTGCTTCGCGGTTTAAAAACGGTTCAAGCAACAAATTGTCTTTGTCAAATGTTCTGAAAAAATCTTCACTGAAATGCACCGAAAACCGTTCGTACGGTTTTGACGCGTCAATATCAATGTAATGCGATTCGGCAGGGCGCATAAGCAAAATATCACCGTTCGAAAGCGGATATTCATTGCCCTCGATCAAAAACTTGCCCTTTCCGCGCACAAATATGTAAAGCTCGCAGGTGTCGTGCGTGTGCAATTTAAAAGACTCCTTGTCGGGCTTTTCGTCACAGTGGTAATGGCAGTAAATATTATCCTGTCTGAATGAAAAATATTTGTTCATAGTATCACCCGATATGATTATAACACACTTTGATAATATTTGCAATGTTATAAGATAATATTTGCAATTTGATTGTTAAAAGTAATATTGTATAATGTACACAACAGTAGTATTAAATATACAGAAAAACACTGTGAAAATCTGGAAAGAGGAAGGTACAAGTGTATGAAAATGACATTCCGCTGGTATGGCGATTCCGATCCGGTAACGCTTGAAAAAATCGGCCAAATACCCGGTATGACAGGTATTGTTTCTGCGGTTTATGATGTTAAACCGGGCGGTGTTTGGAGCGAGGAAAGCATTGCCGATATAAAGGCAAAAGCCGCCGCGCACAACCTTGAATTTGAGGTTGTAGAAAGTGTTCCCGTACCCGAAGACATCAAACTCGGTAACGAAAACGCACCGCGGCTTATTGAAAACTATTGTGAAAATGTTCGCCGTTTAGGCAAAGCGGGCGTTAAATGTATCTGCTATAACTTTATGCCTGTGTTCGACTGGCTTCGCAGTGAGCTTGAGCATCAGCAGGCCGACGGCGCCAACGCGCTTGCCTATGATGAACAAACGGTTCTTGCCATGGACCCGCTTAAAGGCGACTTGGCACTTCCCGGTTGGGACGCAAGCTATACAAAAGAGCAGCTTCAAGGCTTAATCGAAGCATACCATGAGCTTGGCGAAGAAAAACTTTGGAAAAATCTTGAAACCTTTTTGAAGGCGGTTATTCCCGTCGCTAAAGAGGCGGGCGTTAATATGGCAATTCACCCCGATGATCCGCCATGGGGTATGTTCGGACTTCCGAGAATTATCACAAACAAAGAAAACCTTGAAAGGTTTTTAAACATTGTTCCCGAAAAGAACAACGGTCTTACATTTTGTACCGGCTCACTCGGCGCAAATCCCGATAATGACCTTGTTGATATGGCAACCGAGTTTGCCGACCGTATTCACTTTGTTCATTTGCGCAATATCAAGCATACAGGCGTTCGCAAATTTGAAGAGGTAGGCCATCCGACCGACTGCGGTTCGGTTGATATGTACGGAATAGCCAAGGCTTTAAGCGACAACGGCTTTGACGGCTATGTACGCCCCGATCACGGCAGAATGATCTGGGGTGAAAAGGGCCGTTACGGCTACGGTCTTTTTGACAGGGCTTTAGGCGCTACATATCTTACAGGCTTATTTGAAGCAATTGAAAAAGACAAAAAATAAGAGAGGGTATATGTTATGGATAAAGTAATAGTTATAACCGGCGCAGGAGGCGTTCTTTGTTCAAGCTTTGCCGAATTTTTGGCGGCAAAGGGTGCAAAGGTAGCACTGCTTGACCTTAATGAAGAGGCGGCAAAAAAAGTTGCCGATCGCATTGAAGAAAAAGGCGGTACCGCAAAGGCGTACAAGTGCAACTGCCTTGACAAAGCAGACATTGAGTCGGTGCACGAGCGTGTTCTTGCCGACCTTGGTAAGTGCGATATTTTGATAAACGGCGCAGGCGGCAATAACCCCAAATGCACAACCGCGCATGAAGAGTATGTCAAGGGCGACGAAAGCGCAGAGGATATATTAACCTTCTTTAACATTGACGAAAAAGGCTTTAACTTTGTATTTGACCTGAACTTAAAGGGCGTTTTGCTTCCGAGTCAGGTGTTTATGGTTGATATGATAGGAAGAAGCGGTTGCTGTGTGCTTAATATTTCTTCAATGAACGCATACCGTCCGCTTACAAAAATTCCCGCATATTCAGCCGCAAAGGCCGCAGTTACAAACTTTACTTCATGGCTCGCGGTTCATTTTGCCAAAGAGGGAATTCGCGTCAATGCGATTGCCCCCGGCTTTTTCGTTACAAATCAAAACCGTGCATTGCTGTTTAATCAAGACGGTTCTCCCACACCGCGTACCGACAAAATTTTGCGTTCTACACCTATGGGCCGTTTCGGTGAAGCAGAAGAACTGCTTGGAACGGTTGATTGGTTGATAGACGAAACAAAGTCAGGCTTTGTAACAGGAATTACGGTTCCGGTTGACGGCGGATTTTCTGCATATTCAGGAGTATAAGGAGAATTAAAATGAATAAAAATATTAAAATTTTCGGCTTTGCCGATGAAGCTAGCCCTATTATTGATGAACAGATTAAGGCTATGAAGCGCAACGGTCTTGCCGGTCTTGAAATTCGCAATGTTGACAACGAATGGATAGCTTCGGTTACACCGGAAAAGGCGCGTGAGGTTCGTGCAAAGCTTGATGACGCAGGTCTTGTAACATGGGCAATCGGCTCGTCGGTCGGTAAAATAGATATTGAAAAAGGCGATTTTTCAGCCCACCTTGAAATGTTAAAGCGTATGGTAGAAATTGCTCATATTTTGGATTCCGAAAATCTTCGCGGTTTTTCATTCTTTATTCCAAAAGACAAAAATCCTGCCGATTATAAAAACGAGGTCATTGAACGAATGGGCATAATGCTTGACATTATGAAAGGCTCGGGCGTTACCTTCTGTCACGAAAATGAAAAGGGTATTTACGGCGATGTTGCAGACCGTTGCCTTGAAATACTCAATACCTTCCCCGAAATTGAGGGCGTTTTTGATACAGCAAACTTTGTTCAGTGCAAAGAGGATACTGCAAGGGCTTGGAATATGTTAAAGCACCGCATTAAGTATGTTCATATAAAAGACGCAAGAATGTCTGACGGCGCGGTAGTGCCTCCGGGTAGAGGTGAGGGTAATTATAACATTATTCTTCCCGAATATATTGCTATGGGAGGCACCTGCTTTACAATGGAACCTCACCTTACCGAATTTGTAGGTCTTCAGGGTCTTGAAAGAGAGGGCGAAGAAAGCAATGTCGGCGAAATATCATTCGGCAGCAATGAAGAGGCGTTTGATTTTGCCTGCGACACCTTCAAAAAATTACTTGAAGATACTGTAAAATAATCCAAAGAAAGAGGCGTTGTTTTATGGAAATAGGAGTTCAGTTTTATACCCTGCGCGACCATTGTAAAAATCTTGACGATTTTGCAGAGTCGCTTAAAAAGGTAGCAGATATAGGTTATAAAAATGTTCAGATAAGCTGTGTTTGCGATTACGAGCCCGAATGGCTTGCAGAGCAGCTCAAGAAGAATGGCTTAAAGTGTGTTTTAACCCATACTCCCGTTCCGCAGCTTACGGGCGGAGATCTTAAAACAGTTTGTAAAAATCATGAAATTTTCGGCTGTGATTATATAGGGCTCGGATGCTTTGATTTTTCCGATACTGCCGAGGGCAGAACATACGATGATTTTGTGAAAATTTATAAACCCGTGGCAAAAGAGATTAAAGAAAACGGAAAAAGCTTTATGTATCACAACCACGCCAAAGAGTTCTTGAGATTCGGCGCCGACACCCGTATTATCGAAAGAATTATGAAGGATTTTGACAAGGATGAATTAGGTTTTGTTCTTGATGTGTTCTGGGTTCAGGCTGCAGGCGGCGACCCTGCTGCTTGGATGGAAAAATTAAGTGGCAGAATTCCGATAATCCATTTGAAAGACTATTATTTTGACCCACAGGCAAAAAATCCGTCCGATCATATCGCGGTAGTAGGCGAAGGCAATATCAATTTTGACCGCATATTTGAAAAAGCCGAAACCTGCGGTGTAAAATACATGCTGGTTGAGCAGGACGAATGTCACGGCGAAGACCCGTTTGATTGCGTAAAACGCAGTTATAATTATTTGAAATCTTGTGGCTTTTAATTGAAAGGAAGGTATATTGTTATGGATAATAAAATTAAACTCGGTATAATCGGCTTCGGTAATATGGGTACGGGACATACCGCAAATATTATGGGCGGCAACTGCCCCGAGGTTGACTTGGTTGCTATATGCGATAAAAATCCCAAGCGCATTGAGTTTGGTAAAAACAAATATCCCGATGCAAATATTACATACTTTACCGACGCTATTGAAATGCTTGACAGCGGTCTTATTGACTCATGCATAGTTGCGGTACCGCATTATGATCATCCTAAATATTCGATTGAGTGTATGAAACGCGGAATTCATGTTATGTGCGAAAAACCGGCAGGCGTTTATACCAAACAGGTTCGTGAAATGATTGCCGCTTCAAAGCAATATCCGAATGCTGTTTTCGGAATGATGTTTAACCAGCGCACAAACCCCGTTTACCGTAAAATGTACGAGCTTGTTCATTCGGGCAAATACGGTGAAATTCGCCGTACAAATTGGATTATTACCAACTGGTATCGCTCACAGGCATATTATAATTCAAGCGATTGGCGCGCCACATGGGCGGGCGAAGGCGGCGGCGTGCTTCTTAATCAGTGCCCGCATCAGTTAGACCTTTGGCAGTGGATATGCGGAATGCCCGTTAAGGTGCTTTCGAAAATCAAGTACGGCAAATGGCACGATATCGAGGTTGACGACGATGTAACAACATTTGTTGAGTACGAAAACGGCGCTACCGGTGTGTTTGTGACTACTACCGGTGACGGCAAGGGTACAAACCGGTTTGAAATTCAAATGGACGGCGCAAAGCTGGTTGTAGAGGACGACAAGCTTACCGTTACCGAATTTGATGTAAAAGAATCTGAGTTTACGAAAACAAATACCGAGGTATTCGGTTCGGTTCCGACTCATAATCTTGAAATTGAAATCGAGAAATCAAATCCTCAGCACATAGGTGTTGTAAACGCTTGGGCAGGCAACATTTTGCACGGCACACCGCTTGTAGCCGAGGGCGCCGAGGGCATTAACGGTCTTATGCTTTCGAATGCAATGCATCTTTCCTCTTTCCTCGGTAAAGAGATTGAATTGCCGTTTGACGAAGACCTTTATTATGATGAGCTTATGAAGCGCGTTGCAACCTCTAAAAAGAAAGAAAATGTAACCGAAACCTTTGCGGACACAAGCGGCACATACGGCGGCGCAAAAAAATAAAAGCGGGTGTTATATATGAGTGAAATTCGCGTGGGTATTGTAGGCATAGGCAACATAGGTACTGCGCATGCTAACACGATTTTCGGCGGCGAGGTTCACGGTGCGGTTTTGACCGCAGTTTGCGATATTTCGCCTGACCGCAGACTATTCTGCACGGAAAATTATAATAATGTTGCGGTGTTTGACGATTACCGAAAAATGTTTGACAGTGGTCTTATTGACGCGGTTATTGTATCAACACCGCACAAGCTTCACTGTGATATTGCCGCTAAGGCTTTAGAATCAAAACTTAATGTTTTGGTTGAAAAGCCGGTAGATATTACCGTAAGTAAGGCAATGGCGATAAACGAAATTGCAAAATCAAGTGATAAAAAGTTTGCGATTATGTTTAATCAGCGCACAAATGATGTGTTTGCAAAGGCGCGTGAAATTTTAAAAAGCGGTGCCTTGGGTGAGCTTAAACGCACCGTTTGGATAATTACAAACTGGTACCGTACTCAAAACTATTACAATTCGGCAGGCTGGCGTGCCACATGGTCGGGCGAGGGCGGCGGCGTGCTTCTTAATCAGGCTCCGCACAATCTTGACCTATGGCAATGGATTTGCGGTATGCCGTGTGAGGTAACAGCCGACTGCGAAGTAGGAAAATACCATAATATAGAGGTTGAAGATGATGTTATACTCAAAACCCGATACAAAAACGGCGCAACGGGTGTGTTTATTACTTCAACGGGTGAATTTCCAGGTACCAACCGACTTGAAATTTCGGGAACCTTGGGCAAAATTGTTATAGAAAATGGCGTTCTCAAATGGTGGAAGCTACCCCGCGACGAACGCGAAATCTGTTTTAATTCAACCGAACTGTTTCCGAGTATTAAGTGCGATTACGAGGAGTTTGTTTCGCAAAATTCAAATATTTCAGCTCACAAGTTGATTATTCAAAATTTTATAAATTCGATACAAAACGGCGAGCAGTTGATTTCTCCCGGCACAGACGGTATATATGAGCTCACGCTTTCAAACGCGGCATATCTTTCTTCTTGGAAGGGCGGTGCAACCGTGAAGCTGCCGTTTGACTGCAACGAGTTTGACGGTCTGTTAGGAGAGAAAATTCAAAATTCAAAAGCCGGCGAACCGATTAAAAACAAACAGGCCAGTGGCAGATATTCAAAACGCTGGCAGGTTAATTGGTAAATCAAAAATTTCCGAATGTTATGCGACATTCGGAAATTTTTTGATTATAAAAAACAAAATAAAACAATACTGTTATATATGTATATTTGTTCTTGACAAGTTATGTATATTGATAGTAAAATATATATATTATTATCTTGGGGTAATGTCACCTTGATTTTGAATTTTATTCTGTATCGGCAGGATACAGATTTATATTACATATTTTTTTGATTTATCGGAGGTAAATTTATTTTAATGATTGAAAGTAATAACAAAGCAAAAAAACCGGCAAATGCAAACAACAAACAGAAAAAGGATTCAGCCGCAAAACGCGGCGTACAAAATCTTGTCAGCGGGGGTTCTAAAAACGCTGAAAACAGTTCTTCAAAAGCTAAAACCTCAAAGCCGTCAAACAGACCGCCTCAAAAGAAAAAAACCCCGCAAAAACAATATAATTCGGCTTCAAAAAAACGGACTTCCAAACCCAAGGCACCTGCAAGTCCTGTAAGAATAATACCGCTTGGCGGATTGGGTGAAGTGGGTAAAAATATTACCCTTTATGAGTATGAGGGCGATATGATTCTTGTTGATTGCGGAATGACCTTTCCCGATGAGGAAACACCGGGTGTAGATAGCGTTATTCCCGATTTTACCTATGTGCTCGAAAATAAAGACAAAATTAAAGGCTTGGTTGTAACACACGGTCATGAAGACCATATAGGCGCTATACCGTATCTGCTTAAAAACTTCAATTTGCCCATATATGCAACCCGACTTACCATCGGTCTTATTTCGGGTAAGCTTAAAGAGCATAAACTGCTCGGTGACGCTAAACTTAACGAGGTGAAGGCAGGGCAAAGTGTAACCTTAGGCAAATTTAATGTTGAATTTATACATGTAAATCACTCTATTCCCGATTCGGTAGGCTTTGCAATCACCTGCGGGGCAGGCACCGTGGTGCACATGGGCGATTTTAAAATTGACACAACCCCCATTGACGATAAGGTGATTGACCTTGCCCGTTTTGCAGAACTCGGAAAAAAAGGCGTGCTGGCCATGCTTTCAGACTCTACAAACGCAGAACGCTCGGGATATACCGCGTCTGAAAGACTTGTCGGCGAATCCTTTTCAACACTTTTTAAAAAAGCAGAGGGTCATCGCATAATAGTTGCGACCTTCTCGTCAAATATTCACAGAATACAGCAAATAATCGACGAGGCTGCACGCTGTAACCGAAAGGTTGCCGTATCGGGCAGAAGTATGATAAATGTGGTAAATGTTGCCGCCGAGCTCGGTTATTTGCATCTGCCGAACGGTGTGCTTGTTGACATTGACGCCATAAAAAATTATGCTCCCGACGAGCTTGTGGTAATTACTACAGGCAGTCAGGGCGAGCCGATGTCGGCATTGTCGAGAATGGCGTCTTCAGAGCACCGTCAGGTTGAAATCAACCCCGGCGATATGATAATTATATCTGCAACACCGATACCGGGTAACGAAAAGCTCGTAAGCCGAGTTGTGAACGAGCTTATGAAGCGCGGCGCAAATGTTGTTTACGAAAAAATGTATGACGTTCATGTTTCGGGTCACGCTTGTCAAGAAGAACAAAAACTGATGTTGAGCATTGTAAAACCGAAATATTTTATACCCATACACGGTGAACAAAAGCATCTTTATAAGCATGCGCAAATGGCGTATGCCATGGGGCTTGATTATAATTCGGTTATGATAGGCGCAAACGGTAATGTTTTTGAAATTTCCGAAAACGGTATAAAATGCACCGAAACGGTAACGGCAGGCCGTGTGCTTGTTGACGGCCTCGGCGTAGGCGATGTAGGCAGTATAGTGCTTCGTGACCGCAAGCATTTGGCTGAAGACGGAATAATAGTGGTTACCGTTTCAATAGACGGAATTACCCGTGAGGTTGTGTCGGGTCCCGATATTGTTTCACGCGGATTTGTGTATGTTAAAGAATCCGAAGAGCTTATGGAACAGCTTGACCGTGTTGTATGCAATGTGCTTGAAAACTGTTATGTTTTGGGTGTAAAAGATTGGAACACACTTAAAACGCGTATAAAAGACGGGGTTGCAAAGTTTTTATACAGCAAAACACACAGAAGTCCGATGATACTTCCCATAATTATGGAGGTATAGCGGTACACAAGGCTTTATGCCTTGTGTTACATAGACTTTTACACTTGAAAGGAAGTTATATATATGAAGGTAATTTTAACGGCCGATGTAAAGGGCAAGGGAAAAAAAGGCGAGCTTTGCAATGTGTCCGACGGATACGCACGCAATTTTCTGTTTCCTAAAAATTTGGCGGTAGAGGCAGATTCTGCAGCTATGTCGGAGCTTAAAAGCCGTGAGGCTGCCGCAGCTCACCATAAACAAGAGGAAATTGACGCCGCAAAGGCAACGGCGGCAAAATTGCAGGGCAAAAGCGTTACCGTTAAGGCAAAGGCAGGCTCCGGCGGCCGTCTTTTCGGCAGTGTAACATCAAAAGAAATTGCGGAGCAAATAAAGACCGAGCTTGGAATTACGGTTGACCGCAAAAAAATGAATGTTGCCGACATTAAAAACTTCGGTCAATATACTGCCGAAATTAAACTTTATACAGGAATAACGGCTAAAATTACTGTAAATGTAACGGAGTAATTTTGTTATGAGCGATAACAGACTTATTTATGATATAGACGGCGGAAGATTACCCTATTCCGTTGACGCCGAGCAGGCTGTTCTCGGCTCTATGGTAATTGACCCTAACTGCATAAATGAGGTTGCGGTGCAGGTGCGAAGCGAATATTTTTATATTCCGCAGCACCGAGAAATTTACTCTGCCATTTCATCTATGTATGAGCTCAGTCAATCTATTGACTTTATATCTTTGCTCGAAAGGCTCAAAAAAGACGGCGTTTACGATGAAACCGGCGGAAAAGAATATCTGACAAAGCTTGTTCAAACCGTTCCGTCATCTGCCAATGTTATGACCTATGTCGGCATTATCAGAGAGCAGTATTATCAGCGCGCGCTTATGGGTGCCGCGCAGGGTATTATTAAGGATATAAACGAGAATACAATGGATTCGGGCAGATTGTTAGATTCTGCCGAACAGCGTATTTTTGAAATAAGAGACGGCAGGGAAATCGGCGGTCTTACACACATAAAGGATGTAATTTCAGCCGAAACCTATGACCGACTCACCAAAATTAACGATCCCGAAACACGCGACGATTACATAGGAATACCGTCGGGTATAGGCGCGCTTGACAAAATGATTACGGGCTTAAATAAGTCTGACCTAATCATTTTGGGCGCCCGACCCGGTATGGGTAAAACATCGTTTGCGCTTAATATAGCAAGAAATGTTGCCGTAAATGCAGGAAAAACCGTTTGCTTTTTCTCGTTAGAGATGACCCGTGACCAGTTGGCACAGCGTATGCTTTCAAGCGAAGCCGCAATAAAGAGTGAAAAACTGCGCACAGGCGAGCTTGAGCCTGAGGAGTGGACAAGGCTTACCCAAGCAGGTGAAAACCTTTCAAAAGCCGAGATATATTTTGACGAAACATCCAATATAACCGTGCCCGAAATGAAGGCAAAACTGCGCCGTATGAAGCGCGTTGATTTGGTTGTGATAGACTATTTGGGTCTTATGCATTCTCCGCGTCAAAATGACAACAGGGTTCAGGAAATTTCCGAAATTACACGCAGTCTTAAAATCATGGCAAAGGAATTAAAAATACCGATAATAGCCTGCGCGCAGTTGTCTCGCGGAACCGAAACAAAGGGCAAATCTCACAAGCCCGCACTTTCAGACCTTCGTGATTCGGGTTCTATTGAGCAGGATGCAGATATTGTACTTTTCCTTTACCGTGACGCTTATTACGACAGCGAAAAAAATTCCGACGAGGATTTAAGCGACGAATCAAAGGCAGAGTGTATTGTAGCCAAAAACCGTCACGGTGAAACGGGCGTAATACAGCTTCATTGGGACGGTCAGTACACAAGATTTACATCGGTGGATGTGTTTAGATAATGTTAAAAAAAGTGGCAGAAGCTGTTTCTCGCTTCGATTTACTCAAAGACGCAAAGCGCATTACGGTGGCACTGTCGGGCGGAGCCGACTCTATGGCGTTGCTTTATGCGCTTACGGCGATTAAAGACGAATTGAATATTGAAAAAATAGACGCCGCCCATTTTAACCATAAAATACGCGGCGACGAGGCATTGCGAGACCAAAATTTTGCCCTGTCACAGTGTGAAAAGTTGGGTATAGAACTGCATTTAGGCTCTGCCGATGTGCCAAGTTATGCCGCAGAAAATCATTTGAGCGTTGAGCTTGCTGCGCGTCAGTTGCGTTACCGTTTTTTCGATTCGCTTAATACCGACGCCATCGCAACCGCTCACACGGCGAGCGACAACATAGAGACGGTATTGTTTAATCTGACCAGGGGCACCGCGCTTGCCGGTCTGTGCGGCATACCGCCCAAACGCGGGAAATACATTCGGCCTTTAATTCTTTGCAGTCGCGAAGATGTTGAAAATTACTGTGCTGTAAATGGCATAAGCTTTGTTACAGACAGTACAAATTTGTGTGATGATTATACCCGTAACAAAATAAGGCACAGTGTTGTGCCCGTTTTAAAATCAATTAACGGATCTGTCGAGACCGCCGTAAGCCGAATGACCGTTTCAATCAGAGAAGATGAAGATTTTATAAACGGCATTGTAAGCGAAAAGTATTCCGAATTATATTCAGACGGCAAACTGTCGGTTGTTGATTTTAAAGAATTTCATACAGCAATAGCAAAAAGGCTTATTGCAAAATACTGTTTCGCAAGCGGAGTCGAAGCCGACAGCTTTCATATCAATCAAATCTACGGTATATGTATAAACGGCGGCAAAATAAGTCTTTCGGGCAACAGAAGCGCGTTTGCAAAAGACGGATTTTTAGAAATTGCCTACACAGACCGACAACCCGAAAAGGTATCCTTTAAGGTTGAAATTACGCAGTCGGATAACAATTTGTTTGAAAAAAATAAAAAAGTTCATAATTTGTTATTAAAAAATATATTAGACTGTGATAAAATAATGGGCAAGTTAGTGTTGCGGCATAGAACTGCGGGCGATACTGTAAGACTTAAAAACAAAAATTGCACAAAAACGCTTAAAAAGCTTTTTTGTGAATACAAAATACCGCTTGACGAGCGTGACGCTTGGCCTGTGCTGTGCGATGACTGCGGCGTAGTCTGGATATACAAAATCGGGGTTGCCGAGCGTTGCGCGGCTGATGAAAACAGCAACAGAATATATAAAATAAATGTTGATAGGTTTTAAGGGGAAAAGGTTATGGAAAAGGATATTGAAAAAGTTTTAATTTCAAGCGATGAAATAAAACAGATTTGCAAACGGCTGGGTGAACAGATAACCCGTGATTACACGGGCAAAAAACTGCTTGTTGTAAGTGTGTTAAAGGGTGCCGTTGTGTTTATGGCAGACCTGCTTCGCGAAATCAAGTGTGACTGCGTTATAGATTTTATTGCCGTATCATCATACAGCGGCACTAAAACTACCGGTGTTGTAAAGTTTAAAAAAGACCTTGATATAGATCCCGACGGTATGGATATACTTATAGTTGAAGATATTTTGGATTCGGGCGTAACACTTTCGTATTTAAGCAGTGTGCTTATGGGCAGAAACGCCGCCAGCATAAAAATCTGCACTTTGCTTGACAAACCGGCAAACCGAAAGGCAGATATTAAGGCCGATTATGTCGGTCAGGTTGTTCCCGATGCGTTTATTATAGGCTACGGTCTTGATTATAACGAAAAATACAGAAATTTACCCTATATCGGAATTTTAAGTCCGTCGGCGTATGAACAGAAAGGTGAGTAACAAATCTTGAAAAAGAACGTTAGAAATATTCTGCTTTATATAGGTATTCCGCTTATACTTATACTGTCGTTTGTTGCAGTGTCGCAGATATCAAAAACAACAAATGAAACAAAATATTATGAAATAATCGAAAAGATTGAGAATAACGAAATTTCCGAGTTTACGCTTAATCTTTACAGCGGCGATTTAACCTATACCCTGCGTGATGACGGCAAAAAATATCATTATAATGTTGCATCACCCGACATTTTTTATAATGATGTAAATGAATTTCTAAGAACCAACAACAAAGAAAATGCCGACAATAAAGATAAATTTATTGATTACGATTACAAAGAGGGCGGCGAAAGCTCTTGGCTTTTAAGCCTGCTGCCTAATGTTTTGCTTATTGCGGTTATGCTCATTTTCGGATATTTCTTTATAAGAAGTATGAACGCGACTATGGGTGCCGACAAAACAATGGGCTTCGGCAAAGCAAAGGTGCGCAAAGACGACGGTAGAAAAAAGACCACCTTTGCCGATGTTGCGGGTGCCGATGAAGAAAAAGAAGAAATGGCAGAGATTGTCGATTTTCTTAAAGACCCCAAAAAATTTAACGAGCTTGGCGCAAGAATACCAAAGGGCGTACTGCTTGTAGGCCCTCCGGGAACGGGTAAAACCTTACTCGCGCGCGCCGTTGCAGGCGAGGCTGGCGTGCCGTTTTTCTCAATTTCGGGTTCTGACTTTGTTGAAATGTTTGTAGGCGTCGGCGCTTCGCGCGTGCGCGACCTTTTCGGCGAGGCAAAGAAAAATGCTCCCGCAATCGTATTTATTGATGAAATTGACGCTGTGGGCCGTCAGCGTGGTGCAGGTCTTGGCGGCGGTCACGATGAGCGTGAACAAACCCTTAACCAACTGCTTGTTGAAATGGACGGCTTTGGCGCAAATGAGGGCGTTATTGTAATGGCGGCAACCAACCGCCCCGATATACTTGACAAAGCGCTTTTACGTCCCGGACGTTTTGACCGTCAGATTACAGTAAACTACCCCGATGTAAAGGGCAGAGAAGAAATATTAAAGGTTCATTCACGCGGCAAGCCCCTAGGCCCCGATGTTAACCTTGCAACCATTGCAAAATCAACCTCGGGCTTTACGGGCGCAGATCTTGAAAACCTGCTTAACGAAGCGGCTCTTTTGGCTGTTCGTCATGGCAAGAAAGCAATAACTCAAGAAGAGATTGAAGAGGCAACCATAAAGGTTGTAATGGGTACCGAAAAGAAATCGCATAAAATAAGTGATAAGGATAAGATGGTAACCTCTTATCACGAGGCAGGTCATGCCATAGTTTCTTATTTTCTTCCTACACAAGACCCTGTTCATCAAATCTCTATCATTCCGCGCGGTATGGCGGCAGGTTACACAATGTATCTGCCCACCGAAGAAAAGGGTCATACAAGCAAAAATCAGATTTTAGAGCAGATTTGTTCACTGCTTGGCGGTCGCGCTGCAGAACAGCTTACCCAAGATGATGTTTGTACCGGTGCATCTAACGACATTCAGCGTGCTACCGAGCTTGCGCGTAAAATGGTTACGCGTTTCGGTATGAGTGACAAACTGGGTCTTGTAGTTTACGGTGATGACCATAATGAAGTGTTCTTAGGCAGAGATTTTTCATCAACACCTAACTATTCGGAAAAGACTGCCGCTACTATTGACGATGAAATTGAGGCTGTTGTTATGCAGCAGTATCAAAAAGCGCTTAAGCTGCTTGAAGGCGCAATGCCCAAGCTTCACGAGGTAGCAAAGGTGCTTTTTGAAAAAGAAAAAATTTCAGGTGAAGATTTCCGTGCTATTATGGAACAAACCGTTTGATGATAGTTTATTTGTTTAAATTTAATATCTTTAATTTGAAATACCGATTGACAAACTAATCGGTATT
Organism: uncultured Oscillospiraceae bacterium; assembly: GCA_905211675.1. Classification (GTDB taxonomy): domain Bacteria; phylum Bacillota; class Clostridia; order Oscillospirales; family Acutalibacteraceae; genus UBA737. Next base: position 5,184 of record CAJMBP010000008.1, on the reverse strand, counting down.
TTCTATAATTACTTTGTTTAATACACAACATTTTTGGGGGTCATAAAAAATGAGTTTTAGTTCAAAAGTAGTATCTTCGCTTGAAAAATGTTTTTTAACTTCGGATATAAATGAATTTACCGAGCTTACCGAAGAAAAAATTTTTAAAAACCAAAAGTATTCTTTTCAGCTTTTTACCCATTTTGAAGAGGGCTGGCAAATTGCCGTAAAGCCTGTGATTGAGGGCGATTTGGCAGATTATATAACCGTCCGCGAGGTGGTTAATATTCCGTCGGAATTACCTACATACCCAAACTGCAGCGATATGCCAAAGGTGCATGAGCCGGGTCTTTATCCCGACCTTTTGCGTCCGCTTAAATACCGCGGAGCATTGAGACTGTTGCCTAAACAAAGCCGTGCTTTGTGGTTTGATATTGACCCTAAGGGTGAAATAACGGGGGAGCATACCGTTAAAATCAAGCTTTTGAAGGTGGGCGTTACAAGCAAGGGGCTTAACCCAACCGAAGAGGTTGCGGCGGAGCATGAATTAAAAATCGATATTAAAGATGTTGCACTGCCCGAACAAAGCCTTATATTTACCCAGTGGTTTTACGCTGACTGCCTTGCCGACTATTATAATGTCGAGGTTTTCAGCGACCGCCACTTTGAGATATGCGAAAATTTTGCGCGAACAGCCGTTAAAAACGGCAGAAATATGCTTATGCTGCCGCTGCTTACCTATGCGCTTGATACGCATTGGGGCGGCGAGCGAACCACAGTTCAGCTTATTGATGTTTACAAAGACGGCGACAGTTATACCTTCGGTTATAAAAACCTTGACCGCTGGCTTGATATGTGCAACCGAATAGGCGTTAAGTATTATGAGGTTTCTCCGTTTTTCTCACAGTGGGGCGCCGACAGCACGCCTAAGGTAGTGGCATACGAAAACGGCGAAAAGAAAACTATTTTCGGTTGGGGTACAAACCCCGTATCAGACGAATACAACACCTTTATACGCGCCTTTATAAGCGGCTTTTTAGGTCATATGAAGGCTCGCGGCGAGGATAAAAAGTGTTGGTTCCATATTTCAGACGAGCCGATTACCGAACACCTTGAACAGTATAAAACCGTAAGAAATTCTATTTATGATTTGTTGCAGGATTACAATATGATGGACGCCATTTCACACTATGAGTTTTATGAAATGGGGCTCATAAAAACCCCCGTACCTAAAACAATAGGTATTGAGCCGTTCCTTGAGCATAATGTGCCTGACCTTTGGTGCTATTACTGCGGAGGTCAGTGTGAGGGCGTGAGCAACTGTCACTTTGCAATGCCGCTTGCGCGTGTGCGTTCGCTTGGTATGCAGATGTATAAGTACAGTATAAAGGGATTTTTACACTGGGGCTATAATTATTATAACAATCAGTTTTCGTATGACCGTTTGGACCCGTTTGCAAGCTCCGACGGTGAAAGCTTTGCCGCAAGCGGAGATACCTATATGGTATATCCCGCGCCGGACGGCACTGCATGGGAATCTACAAGACTCAGAGCCTTGTATGAAGCTATGGAGGATATGCGTGCAATGCAGCTTGCCGAAACGGTTTGCGGTAAAGCCGCGGTGGTTAAAGCCGTTGAGAATATTTGCGGTGAGATTAAGTTTAATAAGTGCGTTCAAGACGGTGACACAATGCTTAAAATTCGCAGAACGGTAAACGATATGATATTTGATAATATTTAAAACAAAAAACGAGGATAATTTGAAATTTCAAATTATCCTCGTTTTTAATGGTTCTTTATAACTTTAATCGTCGCTTCCTGCCTGACGCTCCATAAGCTGTTCTTTTGTTATTAGCACCTGACGGGGCTTTGCACCCTCATATCCGCCTATGATTCCGCGTTCTTCCATTTGGTCGATTATTCGTGCGGCGCGCGCATAGCCGAGCTTTAATTTACGCTGTAACAGTGAGGTGGACGCCTGACCGAGCTCTACTACTACCTTTATGGCCTCTTCAAGAACGGGGTCGTCGGCATCGGCCGCTTCTTCGGGCACACCTGTGCGCTGTTGCTTTTCAATGGCCGCCTGACGCTCGATTTCAAGCATAATATTATCGTCATAATCGGCCCTTCCGCCGCTTTTTACAAATTCTACAACCCGTTCGACCTCTTCATCGCTTACAAAACAGCCCTGAATTCTAAAGGGCTTATTTGCGCCCATGGGGCTAAACAGCATATCGCCGCGGCCAAGCAGCTTTTCGGCACCTGCGCAGTCGAGTATGGTTCCGCTGTCGATGTGTGAAGATACCGCAAAAGCAATTCGGGTGGGTATATTCGCTTTAATAACACCCGTTACAACATTGACTGACGGGCGCTGTGTTGCTATAAGCAGATGTATGCCTGCGGCTCGCGCCTTTGCGGCAATGCGGTTAATTGAGTCTTCGACCTCTTTTGGCGCCGTCATCATAAGGTCTGCCAGCTCGTCGATAATAATAACAATGCGCGGCATTTTTTTGACTTCGGGTTCGTCGGCAAGCGTTTCGACAAGCTTATTGTAGCCTTCAATATTTCGTACATCGCGGTCGGCAAACATTTTATAGCGCTGTTCCATTTCGTTTACAGCCCAGCCAAGTGCGCCTGCCGCCTTTCGCGGTTCGGTTACAACCGGAACCAAAAGGTGAGGTATGCCGTTGTAAATTCCAAGCTCTACAACCTTGGGGTCAATCATAAGCAACTTTACATCATCGGGCGAGGCCTTATAAAGCAGGCTTATTATAAACGAGTTAATACAAACCGATTTACCCGAGCCTGTAGCGCCCGCGATAAGTCCGTGCGGCATTTTTGCAATATCGGCAATTACGGTGTTGCCGCCTATGTCTTTACCCATAGATACGGTGAGCTTGCTCTTTGAAGCCGAAAAAGTTGTCGATTCTATAACTTCACGAATACCGACGGTAGAGCTTGCCTTGTTGGGAACCTCTATACCCACTGCCGCTTTGTTAGGTATTGGGGCTTCAATTCGAACACCCGCAGTTGCAAGGTTAAGTGCAATATCATCGGCAAGGCTTGTAATCTTGCTGATTTTAACGCCTGCGCGCGGTTGAAGCTCGTAACGCGTAACGGTGGGCCCGCGGCTTACATCGACAACGCGAGTTTCAACACCGAAGCTTTTAAGCGTTTCAACCAATTTTTCGGCGGTGCTTTCAAGCTCAGCCGTGACGGCTTTGCTGTTGTTTCCGCTTATGTCGTTCAACAGGCTTACGGGCGGAAATTTGTATATGGGCATGTCGTTAATCTTTTCGGAAATTTCATCGGCAACAGCGTCGGTTTCTTTTTTGAAGTCAACCGTAATTCTTTCGGGCACCGATTCCTCAGCCTCGTTACGCGCCGATTCAAGCGCTGTGTCTATATCGGCGGGATCTTCTGTGGGGACAAAGCCGTCATCGGCGGCGTCGGAAGGCGCCGAATCGCCGTTATCGTTATAGCTGTCAACCAGTTTTTGCTGCATTTCGTCAAGGTTACGCTGTTTTTTTGAGGGCTTTTCGGGCTCGTCAACTTCCATATCAACATCAAAGCCCTTAATAATTTTAAGCTCTTTTTGTTTCGGCTTATCCTCTTTTTCGGATTCACGCAATGCGCGTTCCGCAAAGGCATTGCTTGCCTGCTCCGACACAACCTGAGCGGGTTTGGCAATAGCTTTGAAAAGCGCTATAAGATGTGTGCCGGTGATTATCATCAGAAATACAAAAATGAGCAGAATAAGCGTTATTACGGCACCCGTTTTTCCGAAAGCCAAGCCTATCGGGAAACCGATAAGGGTGCCGAGCAACCCGCCACCGAATTTGTTTGGCAGCATATTCCAAGAATCTTTAAGTGAATTTGCGAACATATCGCCTATAAATTGGTCTTTCGCCGTTGAGCAAACCTCAATAAACGCGCCTATAAGCACCACAAGAACAACCGACTCAATAAGCTTTGCGTTTATATTCTCCGACAGCTTGTCGGTTGCAAAAATTACGGCGACGGCACCCAGCAAAAACGGATAAAAATATGCCGTGACGCCAAACAGCCTGAACATAAATTCATGAAGCACTGTCCAGATGTATTCACCTTTAATAAACACCACAAACATCAAAAATACAGCTACGGCAAACCAGATAACCGAATGCAGTTGTCTTGACGCTTTGCTTGCCGCCTGCGTTTTTCTTTGTGACGAGGAACGGCTTTTCTTTTTTGTTGCCATTTATGTAACACTCCAATAAAAAATATGTAAGGCGCAATGCGCCGTTAGTTTTGCTCAATCATTTTATACAGACAATCTAAAACTTCGCTTAAAGTGCCGAGCGAGTCTATCAGCCCTTCGTTGACTGCTTTTTTGCCCGAAAGGGTAGAGCCGACATCGGTTACAAGCTCGCCCGTGTTCATCATAAGCTCTGTAAAACGCTCGGCCGATATGCCCGAATTTTTGACAACAAATTCGGTAATGCGGTCTTGCATACGGGCAAAGTGATTCATAGTTTGCGGAACGCCTATTACCAAACCGCTTGTCCTTACGGGGTGAATTGTCATTGTAGCCGACGGCGCTATAAAAGAGTGCTTTGCCGACACGGCAAGCGGCACGCCTATTGAATGACCGCCGCCCAAAACAAAGCTTACCGTTGGTTTTTTCATACCCGATATAAGCTCTGCAAGTGCAAGCCCCGCTTCGACATCACCGCCGACCGTGTTAAGAATAATAAGCATACCCTTAATGCTGTCGTCCTGCTCGATTGCCACAAGCTGCGGAATAATATGCTCATACTTTGTGGTTTTAGTCTGTTCGGGCAAAACATTATGCCCTTCGATTTCACCTATGATTGTAAGGCAGAAAATCTTGTGCTTGCCGCCGATTGTTTCTACCGAGCCTAATTCCTTTATAGCCTCTAACTGTTCGTTTTCGGTGTTGTTTTTTTTATTTTCCATATAATTTCCCTCCAAATCTATTATTTGAAAAGAAATTATAACAATACATTATAATTATATATCTTTTCGGGCGTTTTTTCAAGATAAATAATCAAAAATCAAATTTAACCTATAAACATCAAAAAATAAAATCGATATATTAAAAAAATAACTTGATTTTATGACAGGCTTGTTGTATAATAACTTTCGCACCAATATGCCGGTGTGATGGAATTGGCAGACGTAGTGGACTCAAAATCTACTTCG
>CAJMBP010000007.1 GCA_905211675.1 uncultured Oscillospiraceae bacterium | reverse complement strand
CTTATGCTTTTGCGGTTAGTGAGCAAAACGCCGATTGTGGCATTATTGTAACAGCCCCAACCTGTGGCTCGTGCGGTGTGTTGCCGGCAGTTTTAAAATATATGCAAGATAAAAACAATTTTACTGATGAGGATATTATACGTGCACTTGCTGTTGCTGGTCTTATTGGAAATATTGTTGCTACTAATGCATCTATAAGTGGCGCAGAATGCGGTTGTCAGGCCGAGGTTGGAACAGCTTGCAGTATGGCTTCGGCCGCTTTGTGCGAACTCTTTGAAATGGGTATTGACCAAATTGAATATGCAGCCGAAGTGGCTATGGAACATCATTTGGGACTTACCTGCGACCCCGTATGCGGACTTGTGCAAATCCCTTGTATTGAGCGTAATGCAGTGGCCGCTATGCGCGCCATAAATGCTTTAAGCCTTGCCAATTTCCTTTATGGCAGTCGAAAGGTTTCCTTTGACGTGGTGGTTGAAACTATGTACCAAACAGGTAAGGATTTATCTCATCTTTACCGCGAAACCTCTGAGGGCGGACTTGCAAAACTATATGCAAACAAATAAAACTAAAAAGGCTTGACCGAATCGGTCAAGCCTTTTTTGCGGGTCGATGTGGGCATCGACCCCTACAAATATTCACCATACATTTCGTAGGGACAGATGCCCTCATCCGCCCGTTAGAATAAAGTTGTTACCCAATAAATAATCCCATAAACCACACTCGCAACCGTGCCGTAGACGATAACAGGTCCTGCGATTTTGAACATATTAGCGCCAACCCCTAAAATAAACCCCTCGTTTTTAAATTCAATCGCAGGTGATACAACCGCATTTGCAAAGCCTGTTATCGGCACCAAAGCACCCGCGCCCGCGTGTTTTGCTATTTTATCGAAAACGCCAAAGCCCGTAAGCAATGCCGCTATAAATATAATCGACACGGGCACTGCCATTTTTACAACCTTTTCAGAGCAACCAATATTAGTATATAACTCATTAAAAAGCTGACCTATAACGCAAATAGCACCACCTACAACATACGCCCAAATAAAATCTTTTACCTTGGGTGACGGCGGTGATGCTTTTTTTACCATTTCACTGTATTTCTGCTTGTCCGGCAACATAATCTGTCACTTCCCTTTCGGAAGTATTATTGCCCTACATTACCTGTTTATACGGATTGTATTCATTCAAAAATTTCTGCCATTCTTCTTCGCTCAGTTTTTCGCCGTCTTTTTTGCCGTATTGCCTATAAAGACCGTCAAGTAACATATTGTATAATTTTGTTGTTTTCACCTGAGCTCTTATAAGCACAATCATAATCCACAATGCCAAGCAAAACAGTATTGCGGCAGGCACGGCGTGGCGCCAATAAAAAGAAACATTGATTATACCTGCGGAATTTCTGGTAATGTGCGAATATGCAATTACTATAAAGGGTTGGCTGATTAAGGTTAACGCACAGCCTATAATCTTTTTAGGATACAAATAAAACACCGCCCCCACTATCATTAAAAATGTGCAAGTACTTATAGTAATAAACGAGTTTGCTATATTGCTAAAATCAGCGAGGCCTATACCGAACTTTAAAGATGTGCTTAAAATAAAAAGCGCAGTCATAAAATACGCATAAATCCACACAATATACGAAATGGCCGACAGCGTCTTCACCAGCCTGCCGCCTTCTTCCGCATAGCTGATACCGTATTTATATTTATATTTTTCGACATATTCCAAAATATTTGTATTCTTTTTCATTTTATCACCCAAAATCATTATACAATAAACAACTTTACTTGACAAGCGTTTGTTAAAGAATATATAATAATTCTCGGTGATTTATATGGCTAAAATAAATATAGTGATGGTAGAACCCGAAATACCGCAGAACACAGGGAATGTTGCACGCACCTGTGCGGCAACGGGTGCCAGACTGCACCTTGTGGGCCCTATGGGCTTTACGCCCGACGATAAAAAGCTAAAGCGTGCGGGTCTTGATTATTGGAAATATCTCGATATTACCTATTACGAAAATTTACAAGAGTTTTTTAAAAAGAATAAAGACGGTAAATTTTATTATTTCACAACCAAAGGCAGACATACTCATTCGGATATCACCTATCCGGACGAATGCTATCTGCTTTTCGGTAAAGAAACTAAGGGCTTGCCCGAAGAGCTGTTGCTGAAACACCCCGACGATTGTGCGCGCATTCCAATGCAGGGTGAAATACGCAGTTTAAACCTTTCAAACTCGGTGGCAATCGCAGTTTATGAAGTGCTTAGACAGTGGAATTATCCAAGCCTTGAAAACTTTGGTCAACTTCACAACTACAAATGGGAAGATAATATTTAATTTTTGCACATTTATATATTGAAAATTTCTAAAAATGTGGTAAAATATATTTGTATATTTTTTAACAATGTAATAAAACCGAAAGGAAGATATTTAAATGAACGCACTTAACAAAAAAACCGTTGATGACATCAATGTAAAAGGTCAAAAGGTTCTCGTTCGTTGCGACTTTAACGTTCCGCTTAAAAACGGCGTTATCACCGACGAAAACAGAATCAATGCGGCGCTGCCCACAATCAAAAAGCTGATTGCCGACGGCGGTAAAGTAATCCTTTGCTCTCACCTCGGCAAACCCAAGGGCGAACCCAAGCCAGAGCTTTCGTTAGCACCTGTTGCAAAATGTCTTTCCGAAAAATTAGGCAAGGATGTTGTTTTTGCCGCCGATGACAATGTTGTAGGCGAAAACGCAAAAGCAGCGGTTGCCGCTATGAACGACGGCGATGTTGTACTGCTTGAAAACACCCGTTACCGCGCCGAAGAAACCAAAAACGGCGAGGCTTTTTCTGCCGAGCTCGGTTCACTTGCCGATATATTCGTAAACGACGCATTCGGCACCGCTCACCGTGCGCACTGCTCTACGGTAGGCGTTGTATCTTATGTGAAAGAAGCCGTTGCAGGCTACCTTATCGGTAAAGAACTCAGATATCTCGGCAATGCGGTTGAAAACCCCGTTCGCCCGTTTGTTACAATTTTAGGCGGTGCAAAGGTTGACAGCAAGCTCCCCGTTATTGAAAATCTGCTTACCAAGGCCGACACTCTTATAATCGGCGGCGGTATGGCTTATACCTTCCTTGCCGCTAAAGGTTACGGCGTAGGTACATCGCTTATTGATGAAACAAAGATTGACTACTGCCGTGATATGATGGCAAAGGCCGAAGAAAAGGGCGTTAAAATTCTTCTTCCTATCGACTGCACAATCACCAAGTCTTTCCCCGACCCGATTGACGCACCTATTGAAATTGAGGTTGTTGACGCAGACAAAATTCCTGCCGATATGATGAGCCTTGACATAGGCACCAAAACAGCCGAGCTTTACGCTAACGAAGTTAAGGGCGCAAAGACCGTTGTTTGGAACGGACCTATGGGCGTGTTTGAGAACCCGATTTTGGCCGCAGGCACAATGGCAGTAGCAAAAGCTATGGCAGAAACCGACGCTGTAACGGTTATCGGCGGCGGCGACTCGGCGGCGGCTGTCTGTTAACATTTTGGGCTTCGGCGACAAAATGACCCACATTTCTACCGGCGGCGGCGCAAGCCTTGAATTCCTCGAAGGCAAAGAACTCCCCGGCATTGCAGCACTTAACGATAAATAATTAAAATTTAATTCAGGCGGCTCGGGGTTATCCCCTGCCGCCGAATTTTAGGTTAGGAGAAATCAAAATGAATAAAGCAACAAGAAAAGCAATTATTGCAGGCAACTGGAAAATGAACAAAACACCTGCCGAAACCACCGCACTTATTAACGAGATGAAGCCGCTTGTAGCAGACGCCGACTGCGAAGTTGTTCTCTGCGTGCCCTTTATAGACATTGCAGCAGCTGTTGAAGCCGCTAAAGGCTCAAATATTAAAATAGGCGCTGAAAATGTTCACTTTAAGGCTTCGGGCGCATACACAGGTGAAATTTCCGCCGAAATGCTTACAGCCTCGGGTGTTGAGTATGTAGTAATCGGTCACAGCGAAAGAAGACAGTATTTCGGCGAAACCGACCAGACCGTCAACCTTAGAACACTTGCCGCAGTTAACGCGGGTCTTAAGGCTATTGTTTGCGTTGGTGAAACACTTGAACAACGCGAGCTCGGTTATACCGAAACCCTGCTTAAATATCAAACTAAAATGGCTCTTACCAATGTAAGCGCCGATCAGCTTAAAAATATTGTTATCGCTTATGAACCCGTTTGGGCTATAGGTACCGGCGTTACCGCCACCGCAGAACAGGCAGACGAGGGCAACGGCTATGTACGTGCCGCTATTGCCGAGGTTTACGGTGCAGATGTTGCTGAAACAGTTACCATTCAGTACGGCGGTTCTATGAACGCAGGCAACGCTGACGAGCTTGTTGCAAAGGTTAATGTTGACGGCGGTCTTATAGGCGGCGCTTCGCTTAAAGCGCACGACTTTTCTGTAATAGTTAAAGCCGCAAGCAAGTAATTTTCAGGAGATTTTATAATGAAAAAACCCGTTGTTTTATGTATAATGGACGGTTTTGGTATCCGTGATGTTAAAGAAGGCAATGCAATCTACACCGCCAAAACCCCTAATCTTGATAAGTTTTTTACCGAGTGCCCCTTTACCACAATAGGCGCTTCCGGCCTTGATGTAGGACTTCCCGACGGTCAGATGGGTAACAGCGAGGTCGGTCACACCAATATAGGCGCAGGCCGCATTGTTTATCAAATGCTCGTTAAAATAACAAAAGATATTGAAGACGGCAAATTCTTTAATATCCAAGTTCTTAAAAGTGCTATTGAAAACTGCAAAAAGAATGATTCCGCACTTCACCTTATAGGTCTTTTGTCCGACGGCGGCGTTCACAGCCACATTGAACACCTTTACGGCCTTTTGCATATGGCAAAAAAGAACGGTCTTAAAAAGGTATATGTTCACTGCCTTATGGACGGCAGAGATGTATCTACCACAAGCGGCGTCGGTTTTATAAAAGACCTTCAAAACAAAATGACAGAGCTTGGCATCGGCAAAATTGCCACCGTTATGGGCAGATACTACGCTATGGACCGTGACTTTGCTTGGGACAGGGTTGAAAAGGCCTATGCCGCTATGGTTTACGGTGAAGGAATTGAGACAAGCGACATAGTTAAAACTATGTTAGAATCATATTCAAATGATGTTACCGACGAATTTATTGTACCCACCGTGGTTGATAAGGAAGGTATGATTAAGGCAAACGACAGCGTAGTTTCGTTTAACTTCCGCCCTGACAGAGCGCGCCAGTACACAAGAGCATTTGTTGACCCTGAGTTTGACGGCTTTGAAAGAAAGAATGGTTTCTTCCCGCTTCACTATGTTTGTATGACTCAATACGATGAGACTATGCCGAATGTAAGCGTAGCGTATCCGCCCGAAGAGCTAAAAATGACCTTAGGCGAATATCTTGCAAGCAAGGGTCTTACTCAGCTTCGTATTGCAGAGACACAAAAATATGCTCATGTAACATTCTTCTTTAACGGCGGTGAAGAAAAAACCTTTAAGGGTGAAGACAGAATTCTTATTCAGTCGCCCGATGTTCCTACCTTTGACCTGCAGCCTGAAATGAGCGCTTACCCTGTTTGCGACACCGTATGCGAGCAAATACGCTCGGGCAAGTATGACGCTGTTATTCTTAACTTTGCCAACTGCGATATGGTAGGTCACACAGGCGTATTTGATGCGGCAGTTAAGGCAGTAGAAGCGGTTGACGAATGTGTAGGCAAAGTTGTAGCCGCAGCAACCGAAATGGGCGGCGCGGTTATTATTACCGCCGACCACGGCAATGCCGACTGTATGGTAGGCGAAGACGGAAACCCCTTTACTCCTCACACTACCAACCCCGTTCCCTTCTGCGTTGTAGGTTACCCGTGCGAGCTTCGTGAAGGCGGCAGACTTGCCGATATTGCCCCATCAATGCTTAAAATTCTCGGACTCCCTCAACCCGCCGAAATGACCGGTGAATCTAACATCAAATAATCTGATATTTATAAAAAGGGCTGTTTCATTTTAAAAATGAAACGGCTCTTTTTATTATTTACAGTCTTTTAAAAGTATCATTTATACCACAAAAACAAAGCAAAGTCAAGGCAAAAAACGGCTTTTTAAAATATATTTATTTTTTGTAAAAAAAGGGTTGACTTATTGAATTAAAAGTGGTATATAGAAGGCGCAACTTGAAGAAATTAAAGAAAAATTTAATATTTTTTTGCCGAAAAGCGGGGCGATATGTATGGAAAGTAATTATTACATACTAAAAAACAAACCATTGCCGAAATGCGCCGAGCCTGTTGTCGAAAAAATGATTGACAGTGGCGAGCAGATTTTGTTTGTTATTGTTGGCGACCTTAATTTAAAGGGTAACTATGATGACTCGGCTCTTATTTTTACAAAAAAATCGGTTGTAAGAGTCGGCGGCGAAGAACCCGAACAACTCTATGAGTATTTCGAAATGAAGGATGTGCAGTCCAAACGTATGTACGGCAACGCCACACTTTCAGCGATTTTTCCCGACGGTAAGCGCAAAGTGTTTTTTCGCTATACCTATTCTGTGGCTTCACTCTGCGACGCGTCTGCCCTGTTCATTAACCACTTAAACGACGGCGCTGATTTTGATGAAGAAAACGCCATAATGCATGTAACCTTTGACAAGGCGTTAAGCGTTTGCCCTAAATGCGGCAGAAATCTGCTGCATCCGGGCGCCGAATGTATAAAATGCCGCTCTAAGCTGAATGTATTAAAACGGCTTATGAAGTATATTACTCCCCAGGCAAAGCCGCTTATTATCAGTATAATACTTTCGCTTATAACCACCGTTATGGCTTTGGTTCCGCCCACAATTACAGGCTTTATTGTTGATGTGGTTTTCAGCGGAAGTGAGAAATCAAATGTCACTTTGCTTAATAAGATTGCCGAGGCGGTAGGTCCCGACGCGGGCAGGCTTTTAACGGCAATGATAATATGCCTTTTGATAACCTACATACTTCAATACGGAATAGGAATTATCCGTTCCTATCTTATGCGAATTGTCGGTGATAAGGCGGTAACGGCGCTCCGCAACGATATTTACCGCAAGGCGCAGCATCTGCCTATGAAGTTTTACGATAAAACCTCTACCGGTGCGGTTATCAACCGAATTGCAAGCGACTCAAACACACTGCAACAATTTATGCTGCGTATTACGCAAGAAGCCGTGGTACACCTTTTTCAGCTTGTGGGTATTGTTATAATAATGCTGTCGCTAAACCCAACGCTTACGCTGCTGTCATTAGTTCCCATAACCTTTATTGTCATAGCCACCAGAATTTTTTCCAAAAAGATAAGACCCTATTACCGCCGTATATGGCGCAGGTGGGCGGCGGTGTTTTCAAACCTTTCGGACACTATTCCCTGTATCCGCGTAGTTAAATCATTTTCGGGCGAAAAACGGTCCTCACAAAAGTTTGAGGAGCGAAATAACGACTGGTTGCAGGTTGAAATTAAATTAGGCAAGCTTGTTACCGCTTTTCCGCAAATTATATCCTTTCTTGTAACCTGCGGTTCCCTTATTATTTGGGGAATAGGCGGCGGCAAGGTAATAGCCGGTGAAGCAGGCTATACTGCGGGACTTATAGTTGCCTTTATTTCATACGCTTCTATGTTCTACAACCCCGTAACCTTCTTTGCCAATCTTTCCGATTCCTTTCAAAGCGCAATGGCTTCTACCGAAAAAATACTTGATATTCTCGAAGCCGAGCCCGAAACACACGCCGAATCACACATTGTGCCCGATAAATTCAACGGTAAAATTGAGTTTTTACATGTAGGGTTTTCATTCGACCGCTCAAAAAAGGTGCTCGACGATGTTACATTTACCATAAACCCGGGTGAAGTTGTGGGTATTGTGGGCACCACAGGCTCAGGTAAATCGACACTTATAAATCTGCTTATGCGGTTTTATGACGGTTATTCGGGCGAAATTCTGGTAGACGGTCACAATATTAAAAACCTCGACCTTTCGGCATACCGTGACCAAATAGGCTTTGTTCAACAGGAGCCTATGATGTTCAGCGATACCATATACAATAACATAGCATACAGCAATCCCAATGCTTCTGTTGAGGATGTTATTCATGCGGCGGATATTGCAAATGCCCACGAATTCATCGCCCGCCAGCCCGACGCCTACGATACTGTTTTAGGCGAACGCGGCGTGGGTGTTTCGGGCGGTGAAAAGCAGAGAATTTCAATAGCCCGCGCTGTGCTGAAGGAGCCGTCTGTTCTCATATTTGACGAGGCAACAGCCGCGGTCGATTCCGAAACAGAGCATCTTATTCAAGAAGCCATCGACCGCCTTATTGCAGGCAAAACCACAATTATGATTGCCCACCGCCTGTCGACGCTTAAAAAGGCAAACCGAATAATAGTTGTAGATAACGGTAAAATTATTGAAAACGGCACCCCCGAACAGCTCATGGCGCAAAAAGGCAAGTATTACAAGCTGGTACAGATTCAGTCTATGACAGCCGATGCCGAGCGTATGCGCGAGGAGGAAAGATTGTAATGTCAGAAAAGAAAGAGCGCATTTTTGTATGCGATAAAGATAATATAACAAGATATGAAAATAATCTTGTTACCCTGACTCTTCAAAATGGTGAGGTCTTTGAAAAGTTAGAGCCGCGGCGACTGTTCCCCGTAAGCCGAATTGACACTTATATTACCCTGCTTAATGAAAACGGCAGCGAGGTGGCTGTTATTCGAGATTACAAATGCCTGAATAATGAATCGGCTCAAATTATTAAAGAGAGCATAAACGACTATTATCTTGTACCGTGCATTTCAAAAATTATTTCTATAACCGAAAAAAGCGGCACACTTATTTGGAATGTAGATACTAACCGCGGCGCCAAATGCTTTGAAATACGCGACCGCAATCACGATATACGGGTTTATAAGGACGGTAAAATACGCATTCGTGACTCGCATGATAACCGCTATGTTATCGAAGACTACCGTGCTTTAGATAAACATTCCAAATCATTGCTTATAGGTGATTTGTAGTTTTTCTTTAAAATAAAATCAGTAAAAAGCGCCTTAGAATGAGCGGGTTCCTTAAGAAAAGTTATCTAAAACTGAATAGTAATTCGGCACACAAATACCCTGCTTGTAACGGTATAAGACAAAACTACCCGATTAAGAGAAGAAACAAAACTCTTTTTTCGGGTAGTAATTTTTATATAGTGGTATTCTTTGCTGCGCAAAGAGTGATATGATTGCTGATAGCAACCGTAATATTGAAACCTATCGGTTTCAGTGATATTTTATTCGCCATAAAACTGCCGCAGGCAATAAAACTATGCGAAGCATAATAAAACTGCTTTAGCAATATAAATCGCCGTAAGGCAAAATCAAAACTGCCCAAGTGTCCCTTGAAACACTTGGGCAAATACTTAACTTTTGTTTATTCAAAACTATTGATTTTTAGTGTTTAATGTGCCTTTTCTTTTTTCTTACGACCGTAGTTCCGAACACTGCACCGCCGCTGACGAAGAGAAGGGCTACCCACAATGCGATGTGGTTGTTATCTCCTGTCTGGGGAGACTTCGTATCGTTATCTGCTGCCGCTTTATCATCAACGGTAAATGTGGTGATAGCAACACCGTCTGTAGATATAATACCGAATAAATGCATACCTGTCGGAATTTCTTTTGCGAAGTCTTCGTTTAGGGTTACAATCGTACTGCCTTTCTTTACGGAATAGTACTTTTTATCAAGCACCAAACCGTTAATCATAACCTGATCGAATTCTTTGAAAGGTGCGTCGGAACGAAAGACTATATTTTCTGCTTTAGACTCCACAGTCTGCTCGGCACCATCTATAATCTTATACATTTTTATGCCGTCATCTTCCATTCTTTTTAAGGTGCCTGACGGATCTTGTAAGAATGCCTGCAGGATCGGGTTGTTCTTTACATTATCTTTATTTATCGGAGAGTTCGAGTTCGGAGTAATGTAGAATTCGAAGTCTTTTCCGCTCGGCATAAGTATTACTTCAGAGGTATCTTTCTTTGTATAGTTATCCCAATATTCATCACCGCATTTCATACATACATACTTTGTGCCGCCCATTGTGAATTCTGCTGCTGTCACAATAAATGCTTTATAATTATGACCGTTTACACTGCAGTAAGTTGGTGACGCAACGCCATGAGTAGGGTCATCATGCGTTAACTTAGGAACAACTTCTCCTTTGGAAAGCATTTTTTTGCAGCCGACGCAGTAGATATCGCCTGTATAACCGTCTGACAGATAGGTTGCTGGTGCTTCGCCATGGTTTTCCGTGCCGCCTGCATGATTTTCACTGTCAAGCTCGCCGTACTCTTCACCGCAGTATTCGCAGACAGCCTTGCCCCTGCAAGTTGCTTCGCCGCCCGTATGCTCGGAGAGTGTTGCACCGCAATAGTCACACTTGTGGTCTTTGTTTTCGTCTGTGTGACCGTCATTTACCGTTACGGTAATTTCAGCAGATACATTGCCCGCCTTGTCGGTAGCAACGATTTTCTGTGTGCCCTCTGCCGCAGGCAAAGTGAACTGATTGTTTTGGAGCGTAATTTCTTTGCCGTTTACAGTCACGCTGTCGATATATTTTTCGTCAACCGTTACAGTCTGCGCTCCACAGTAGGTCTTGCCGTTTTCAACGCCTTTAACAACAGGGGCAACATTATCCAGCACGATACCGTCTGAACTCAAATAGGTTACATTACCTGCTTCATCGGTGAGCATTACATAGATAATCCATTCGTTATTCGGTTCAATGTCAAACCCACCCGTATAGGCAGTAAATTTCTTTTCAGCCAAGTCATCTGCTGTAAGAGCCTTGTCGCTTAACAGATACGAAACCGTCACCTCATCGCCGCTGTTATCGCTTGCCGTGATTGTTACCGTCTTAGTATCATTAAAGAACAGACCGAAGGTGATTTTGTTGAGAAATGCTTTCCAACTGTTTTTTCCGATACTAATTTCGCCTGTGGGTGCGGTAATGTCCTCCCACTGTGCTTTAAGCTCGATACTCGTAACGGTAGCGTCTGCCGCAAGCTCTTTGTAAGTGGTTTGAGGTGTTACGGTTACATCCCCGTATTTCCAGCCAATGAATTTCCAGCCGTCCTTTGTGGGAGCGGTAATACCGTTAAGGACTGTATCCGTCCATTGCACGGTTGTTTTGGAGGTAATTTCCGTGCCGCCGTCGGTGTTAAAGGTAACGGTGTAGTTGGGCATATCGATGCTGAGTTCGACGGTGTTTGAGTAATACACACCAACCGCGTCGGTCAGCACACAGCGAACCTTCCAGCCGTCCATATCGGCAGTCGTTTTGTTGATTGTCATGGAGGAAGAAAGGATCTCATAGCGTTTGATTACGGTACCGTCCGACCAAATCTGCGAAAACACCATCTCTAAGACATTCATGCTGATGTTTTCACTTTCGTCCGGGCTTACCACATCGACCCATGTAGCCCCGTCATCTGCGCTGTACTGCCACTTGACATTTACGCTGCCGTCCCCCGGCGCATTGGAAATGCCGACATTAAATTGAGCTTTTGCACCAAGCGTTGCCTTGACTCCGCTGAGGGTACCGCAACTGGGGGCAGGGTGCATTGTAACAGTTGCTTCCTCGCTAACAGTTTCGCCGTATGCATTGCTTACAACACAGCGGTATGTTCCCGCATCCTGAGGACCTACCTTAAGTGTGCTCGAAGTCTGCCCTTCGATATCGGCAAACACATCGCCGGCCTTCTTCTGCCACTGATAGCTTTCGGCATTTTCGGCTGTTACAGACAGCAGATGCTCGGTTGTATCCTTCTCATGTATGGTGAGTCCCTGGGGCTGGACAGTGATTTTAGGAATAAATGTGATGGAGAGTTCAGGTGTAGTGAACTCCACATAGATGTTGGCTTCCCCTCTGTTGAAGGCGCCGATGAGAAAGCCCCATGAAACCCGGCGGTACTTCCAACCTACATTTTCGGAACTTGCCGTAAAGGTATAGTTTTTATCCGTGGCGCCGGAGATGTCCTCCCAACCGGTGCCCTTGTTCACCTGCCACTTAAAGTTTTGCAGGGTGTTCTCGGCCCATGCACATTCCTCGGACGGTTCTGCGGTCAAGGTGACTTCTTTGCCGGGGGCGGTATAGAAGACCTCTTTCGGCTTCCACCGCATCACATATACTACCGAGCTGTAGGAACCGATCTCGCTCTCGCTGCCGTCATCGACCTTCTGATACACCGTGCAGGTGTAGGTGCGTGAGCCGACGATATCGCTTAAATCGTCTATTGTACAGGTAAGCGAGTTTCCGCCAACCACATGGGTTTTGCCGCTACTGTCCACATAGGACCACTCCGCCCGCAGGTTTGCCGGCAGGGTGGCGGATTCGCTCACAATATGGGGGTCAATCTGACCGTCCCATTGCTCCAGAGTCTGAATGACGCCCGCGTTCATGGTGACGCTGTCCTCGGGGGTTTTATAATGGCGGTAGTTGCCGTTGGCTTTGAGCTTCCAGTATGGATCAGGCCTTTTCAGGGCATAGATTCTGTCCTCCTCGTCAAGGGTATCACCCTTAATGAGGCGGTAGGAGTCCCCATTTTCGGGAGTGACCCACACATACCTAAGCTCCACGCTCGTGCCGGCGGGCGTCCAGGTAGCGAACCGGCCGTTACTCAAATAAAAATAGCAATCCTCAGGCTTGATGACGGTGTCGTCAGAGAAAACCAGACCGGTAAGCGTGTCGGGACAGTCACTCATATCGTATGTGCACTTGAATAACTGCCGCCCGTTACCATTCTTCACCACCTGCAGGTATTTGGGGTAAAGGTTGATGTTTCCGCCCTCAATATAAACCGAAACGGCTTTCTCTACCTGAGCATAAGCTACCGTGCCGTTGATGAACCTAACGGTGCCGCCCGTCTTGTCGTAGAATTCATAGGGCATCACATTCCAATATTCGCTTATACCGTCACCCTGAATCTTCAGCGTGGCACCCTCTGCCACATGGGCATAGCCACCACGGTAGGTCTGCCCGTTTTCGTACTGCACGGTGAGACTGCTGCCGGTTTCCAAATAGCTGTTGGCATTTCTGCCCGTTGACGGCAGCACGGTCCAGTTGCCCGATTGGATATAAATGTACGGGATGAGCCCACCGGCAGGCCAGCCCTTCTCCACAAAGACCGTATTGGAGAAGTCACGGAAGTCAATTATCTTACTATCAAGAGGATAAGCCTTACGGAAGTCGCTTTGGAATGACCACTCCTGCCCGCTGTCGGTTGTGCGGAAGTAGATGCCGGAAGACTGGGTGATCTTCACCTCGCGGTAGCAGTTGTACTCGGAGGTGGCAGTGGTGTCCTCCTTAAAAACATAAGGGCCGATGTCTGTATACTGAAATTCCTCCGTGCCCAGGGACACTAATGACTCCATTCGGTTGATTCCGTTTCGCACGGTACCTTCGCCGTCCAGAGTAATACTGGCGGGGGTGATGTCTATGTTATACCTAGCGTCTTTGTACCATCCCAACCTCCTGAGACCCTGCGCCACCTGAGTGAAGTAATCGCTGGTGATAAACCCCTCTATGGTGCCGCCTTCCCTGACTTTGAAGTTCTCCGCCATGACGGCACCCAGCTTAGAATACAACGTTCCCCCCTCTCCAAAATTATCGGCCTTGTTCTCGAGTTTACCTGTAACACGCGCGTTGCTGCCGGACACAACCACATCGTCGTGCACACAAATGCTTGCACAAAATATTTTTGATCGAGAAACAGTAGTGGTACCATTAAGAGCATCACCCATGGGCGGTGGCAGTTCGTAGCAGGTGTTCTCCGCATCGACTGTGGAGTTTTCCACCCTTAGCGACCCGTTGACAAAGATGCCGGCACCGCCGCCGTAGTCGCTAAACGAATGACAAATGCTGCCCAAAACACCGTTAGGGCGGATGCCGAGACCATGGATTGTCTTAGCAAAGACCTCCGCTCCATTCTTTACGACCATATCGTCTTCGCCGTTCATACTGTCACTGAAGTAAGAGTAGGCGTTAGAACAGACCTTCACAGCCGTGTAGTATGAGCGGCAGTTCAGCTTTGTGCCGTCCACGGTCAGGCACTTGCACCAGACGGCAGTATCGCTGCCATATACATTAAGGGTATGGGAGCCTGTGATGGTGACATCGCTTTTCAGTGCGTAAATTCCAAACAAGTACTTGTTGTTTGAGGTAAGCGCGTTCTCCCATCCTGCCGCTCCGAGGGTGACATCGCCTTCCAGCTCTATGGTAAGGCTGTGGTCCGACTTTACATAGATGACGGCCGCCCGCTCTGTTGAATCCTGCAGGTTGGCAGTACCCGAGCTTGTGAAGCCGGGTCTCAGCGTGAGGGTGTAGGTGTCCGGGTCGAATAACCAGCCGGGCCCGGCCAGCTGCGACCTGGTGACAGGCGTCCCTCCGATCCACACATCGTATTCCCATGACAAGTCGCCATCTGGCAGGGAGTCCTCGTTGCTGTTAGCAAAGACCGCCTGCGGCATAATTGCCATTACCATACAAAGTGCAAGCACTATGCTTAAAATCCGTTTTTTCATTATGCCTACCTCCTAAGAATTTATATTAGGGTTGTATTTTATTACGAATAGTTCGAGGGCTTCCTTCAGCACTTCTATCTGTGATTTCAAATAAAATTCATCCTCAAACAGTGCGTAATGCACGCAGGCTCTTATCAGAATGAAAATGAGCGGCGTGAGTTTTTTATACGGAATCCCCAGCTTTGGCTCCAAGCTCTTAGCATATTCGGTGTATCGTTCGTTTACACCCTCAAAGAATTTCTTGCCGTACTGCCTGTATTTCGGGTGGGTGTAGATTTGATACATAAGTCTGTATTTCTTACCGTGCTTTTCTGCCGTCCAGTAGGGTATCTCGTCTATAAACCGCCACAAGTCCTCCACATCGGTGGGGGCTTTCTTCATAAAGTCTTCCTCAACCTTACTCATACAGTATTCGGTGGACTTAACAATTATGTCGTCCAGATTTTCAAAATACTGATACAGGCTTGCAACATTACAGCCGCAGGCGTCCGCAATGGCTTTTACGCCCACAGAGGTAAATCCATTCTCCGCATAGCAGTCGAAACATTTTTCCATGATCTCGATTGTTTTTGCCTTGCGGGCTTCTTCGTTTACCGTGCGCAATAGATTTCCTCCTTCTTTGATAATAAAGTAAATGTTCATTTATATTATATGATTTTCACTTTATTAAGTCAAGTGAGAAATGCAAAAATTATAGGCTTTTTACATATTTTAAAACCCACCTGTTCTTACCTTCACTATCACCTTTATTACAAAAAACAAGGACTTGAAATTTCAAGTCCTTGTTTTAAAATTCTATGCTTCAACCGTTTCGGTTTCCGTAGTCTCATTTACGGTCGGTTCGGGATTGATGTCGGGGTGCTTCATACCTGTACCTGCAGGAATAAGCTGACCGATGATAACATTTTCTTTAAGACCGAACAGCGGGTCAACCTTGCCCTTAATAGCGGCCTCGGTAAGAACTCGTGTAGTCTCTTGGAAGGATGCCGCCGACATAAACGACTCGGTAGCAAGTGACGCCTTCGTAATACCGAGCAGGGTTGCCTTATAGGTAGCCTTGGTAAGACCTTCCTCCCCTGCGTCGATACGCGCCTGAACAGCGGCGTTAGCGTCGGCAATTTCTTTATATTCGTAGCTTACATTCTGCAAAAGCTCGGTTGAACCGGGATCAACAATGCGAAGCTTACGCATCATCTGACGAACAATAACCTCAATGTGCTTATCGTTGATATCAACACCCTGCGTTCTGTAAGCATTTTGAATTTCGGCAATAATATATTCCTGAACAGCCTCGGGGCCCTGAGCCTCTAAAATATCTTGCGGATATTTAGCACCGGGAACAAGCAGGTCGCCAGCCTTTACATAATCGCCATCATTTACCAAAGTGCGTGAACCGTAAGGTATAATAACCTTTTCTTCGTCCATTGTTTCCTCATTGGTAATAATAAGCACATTACTGCGTTTTTCTTCAACCATACGAACGCGGCCGTCGATTTTTGCAATTATACCGCAAGCCTTAGGTCTGCGCGCTTCAAACAGCTCTTCAACACGCGGAAGACCCTGTGTAACGTCGGCAACGTCGCCGCCGGCAACACCGCCGGTGTGGAAGGTACGCATTGTAAGCTGTGTACCGGGTTCACCGATTGACTGAGCCGCAACAATACCAACAGCTTCGCCTACCGTAACGGGCTTATTGGTTGCAAGGTTTGCGCCGTAGCACTTCTGGCATACGCCGTGGTGGCTGTGGCAGGTAAGAATTGAACGGATTTCAATACGCTCAATACCTGCGTCAACAATTCGCTTTGCGTCTTCCTTAGTCATCATATGATCGGTTGTGCAAATAACCTCACCCGTATTCGGGTCAACCGCATCATGCAACAAAAATCTGCCTACAAGACGTTCTTCAAGCGATTCAAGCAGATGATTACCGTCTTTAATGTCAAACACGTTAAGACCTTCTTCGGTGCCGCAGTCGATATCACGAACAATAACATCCTGCGAAACATCAACAAGTCGGCGGGTAAGATAACCCGAGTCGGCGGTACGAAGCGCCGTATCGGCAAGACCTTTACGCGCACCGCGAGAAGAAATGAAGTATTCCAAAATGTTAAGACCTTCACGGTAGTTAGCACGGATAGGAACTTCGATAACCTTACCTGCTGTATTTGCGATAAGACCGCGCATACCCGCAAGTTGACGAATCTGGCTCATAGAACCGCGCGCGCCCGAATCTGCCATCATATAAATCGGGTTGAACTCATCGAGGTTGCCCTTAAGAGCGTCGGCAACATCCTCGGTTGCCTTATTCCAAATTTCAATTACATGGCGGCTGCGTTCATCCTCACTTATAAGACCGCGTCTGTAATTTTTGGTTATATTATCGATTTGTTTTTCTGCGTCTTCCAAAATTTTCTGCTTTTCGGGCGGAATAACCGCGTCGATAACCGCAACTGTAATTGCACCCTTGGTTGAAAATTTAAAGCCTGTCGCCTTTACCTTATCAAGCACTATTGCAGACTCACTTGTGCCGTGAACATCAATGCAACGCTCAATAATTTTACCGAGTTGTTTTTTGCCGACCTTATTTTGAATAATGTCGTCGTTTGACTCAATAAACTTTTTGTCGGGGTCTTTTACACCGAAACACCATTCAAGATTAAATTTGTTATTTGGGTTGGCGCGATCAACAAATCCTAAATCCTGCGGTATTGTTTCATTGAAAATCAAGAAACCTACCGTGCACCAAATGAGTGCCGAATTGCCCTCGCCGTCGGTCATTCTAACCCTTATGGGAGCATGCAAACCGACAATGCCGTCATTATAAGCCAACATAGCCTCGTCTTTGTCACGGAACACCTTGTTTGCACCCGGCTCTTCCGACTTAACAAGTGTTAAATAGTAGCAACCAAGCACCATATCCTGTGTAGGAACTGCAACGGGCTTACCGTCGGCAGGCTTAAGCAGGTTGTTTGCTGCAAGCATAAGGAAACGGGCTTCTGCCTGCGCCTCTGCCGAAAGCGGAACGTGAATAGCCATTTGGTCACCGTCAAAGTCGGCGTTATAAGCCGTACAAACAAGCGGATGGAGCTTAAGTGCCTTACCCTCTACAAGTACAGGCTCAAATGCCTGAATACCCAAGCGGTGAAGTGTAGGCGCACGGTTAAGCAGAACAGGATGCTCCTTTATAACAAGCTCAAGTGCGTCCCAAACCTCGGCTGAAGCGCGTTCAACCATCTTGCGAGCGGTTTTAATGTTGGTAACAGACTTTGTTTCAACCAAACGCTTCATAATAAAGGGTTTAAACAGTTCAAGCGCCATTTCTTTAGGCACACCGCACTGATACATTTGAAGCTCAGGGCCTACAACTATAACCGAACGGCCCGAATAGTCAACACGTTTACCCAAAAGGTTTTGACGGAAACGGCCCTGCTTACCCTTAAGCATATCGGAAAGTGACTTAAGCGCGCGGTTGTTAGGCCCTGTAACGGGCTTTCCGCGTCTTCCGTTGTCGATAAGCGCGTCAACCGCTTCCTGTAACATACGCTTTTCGTTGCGTACTATAATATCGGGAGCGCCAAGCTCAAGCAGTCTCTTTAAACGGTTGTTACGGTTGATAACACGACGGTAAAGATCGTTAAGGTCGCTTGTTGCAAAACGACCGCCGTCAAGCTGAACCATAGGTCTTAAATCGGGCGGAATAACCGGAATAACATCAAGTATCATCCACTCGGGGCGATTGCCTGACTGACGGAATGCTTCAAGCACTTCAAGACGCTTTAAAATTCTGACGCGTTTCTGACCGCTTGCATTTTCAAGTTCTGCGCGAAGCTCGGCACAGGTAGCGTCAAGGTCAATTTCGCTTAACAATTCTTTGATTGTTTCGGCACCCATACCCGCTTTAAATGCGTCTTCATATTTTTCACGCATTTCGTGATACTGCTTTTCGTTGAGAATTTGTTTCTTTTCAAGCGGTGTATCGCCGGGGTCAGTTACAATATACTGTGAGAAATAAAGCACATGTTCAAGTGCTTTGGGTGAAATATCAAGAGCCAAACCCATACGCGACGGTATTGTTTTGAAATACCAGATGTGCGAAACAGGAGCCGCAAGCTCGATTGTGCCCATACGCTCGCGGCGAACCTTTGAACGCGTTACCTCAACACCGCAACGCTCGCAGATTTTTCCTTTATAGCGAATTCTTTTGTATTTACCGCAATGACATTCCCAGTCTTTTGTGGGTCCGAAAATGCGTTCGCAGAAAAGACCGCCTGTTTCGGGCTTTAATGTGCGGTAGTTAATGGTTTCGGGCTTTGTAACCTCGCCGTAAGACCAACTTCTTATTTGCTCGGGAGAAGCAAGACCGATTTTTATAGATTCAAATGTTAAATTCTTTTCTTCTGACATAATCTCTCACCCTCCGTTATTATTCTTCCGAATCGTCATAGTCGGAAAATTCTTCGGTTTCTTCGACAATATCTTCGCCGTTTTCATCCTGCAAACCGAAACCGTCAAAATTGCCGTCTTCAACAGCAGTGTCTTCAAAAACATTATCATCGGCAACGGCGGCCTTTGTAAGGCCTATATCATCGTCGTCGTCAAAGGTTTGCTTTAAGTCAACCTCAAAACCGTCTTTGTCGAGCACACGCATATCAAGACCCAAAGACTGAAGCTCTTTAACAAGAACCTTAAACGATTCGGGTATGCCCGCCTTAGGAACATTCTGACCTTTAACAATTGCCTCGTAAGTCTTAACACGGCCGACAACATCGTCGGACTTGACGGTAAGAATTTCCTGAAGTGTGTATGCGGCGCCGTAAGCCTCAAGCGCCCAAACTTCCATCTCACCGAAACGCTGACCACCGAACTGCGCTTTACCGCCGAGCGGCTGTTGCGTAACAAGCGAGTACGGACCTGTTGAACGGGCGTGAATTTTATCGTCAACCAAGTGATGAAGTTTAAGATAGTACATATAACCGACGGTTACTTTATTGTCAAAGGGCTCGCCGGTGCGACCGTCATAAAGCTGAACCTTGCCGTCCTCTGGCATACCTGCCATTTTGAAGCATTCACGAATATCAGACTCGTGAGCACCGTCAAATACAGGTGTTGCGATGTTCCAGCCGAGCGCTTTTGCCGCATAACCCAGATGTACTTCAAGCACCTGACCGATGTTCATACGAGAAGGAACACCGAGCGGGTTAAGAACTATATCAAGCGGAGTACCGTCGGGTAAGAACGGCATATCTTCACTGGGAAGAATTCTTGAAACAACGCCCTTGTTACCGTGGCGTCCTGCCATTTTATCGCCCACCGAAATCTTACGCTTTTGGGCAATATAACAACGAACAACAATATTAACACCCGGGCTGAGCTCAGAAGAATTTTCACGGGTAAATACCTTAACATCAACTATGGTGCCGTATTCACCGTGAGGAACACGCAACGAAGTATCGCGAACCTCGCGTGCCTTTTCACCGAATATTGCGCGAAGAAGCCGCTCTTCGGCGGTAAGTTCAGTTTCACCCTTTGGTGTAACCTTACCTACAAGTATATCGCCAGATTTAACCTCGGCGCCTATGCGTATAATTCCGCGTTCGTCAAGGTCTTTGAGCGCATCATCGCCGACATTGGGTATATCACGGGTAATTTCTTCCGGTCCGAGCTTTGTATCACGGCACTCGATTTCGTACTCCTCGATGTGAATTGACGTGTAAACATCATCACGGACAAGACGCTCGTTAAGAAGTACGGCGTCCTCATAGTTATAACCTTCCCAAGTCATAAAGCCTATAAGAGCATTGCGTCCGAGTGAAATTTCACCGTTGCTGGTTGCGGGACCGTCAGCAATAACCTCTTTTTCCTCTACGGTATCGCCAACCGAAACGATAGGCTTTTGATTTATGCAGGTGCCGTGGTTTGAACGAAGGAACTTGATAAGGTTGTACTCATCAATTTCGCCGTTTTTGGCACGGATTTTAATAATATCGGCGCTTACATAGGTAACAACGCCTGCACGGCGTGCAAGAACAACAACGCCCGAGTCAACCGCAGCCTTATATTCCATACCGGTAGCTACAATCGGATTTTCGGGTTTAAGAAGCGGAACAGCCTGCTTCTGCATGTTTGAACCCATAAGAGCACGGTTGGTATCGTCATTTTCAAGGAAGGGTATCATGGCCGTTGCTACCGACACAACCATTTTAGGCGAAACATCCATAAAGTCGGCGCGTGAAGCCTCTACCTCGCTGTAATTGTCACGAACACGGGCATTGACCTTTTTGTGAACAAAGTATCCGTTTTCGTCGAGCGGCTCGTTTGCCTGTGCTACAACATATTCGTCTTCTTCATCGGCGGTCATATAAACAACCTCATCAAGAACCCTGCCGGTAGCTTTGTCTACGCGGCGGAAAGGTGCTTCAATAAAGCCGTATTTGTTAATTTTTGCATAGGTTGCAAGATATGATATAAGACCGATGTTCGGGCCTTCAGGCGTTTCGATAGGACACATACGGCCGTAGTGCGAATAGTGAACGTCACGCACTTCGAAGGATGCACGGTCACGCGAAAGACCGCCGGGGCCCAAGGCAGACAAACGGCGCTTATGAGTAAGCTCTGACAGCGGATTTGTCTGATCCATAAACTGTGACAACGGCGAAGAACCGAAAAATTCTTTAATTGCCGCTACAACAGGGCGAATATTTATGAGTGATTGCGGAGTGATGTTTTCGGTATCCTGCGACTGCAACGTCATCTTTTCGCGTACAACACGCTCCATGCGTGAAAAACCTATGCGGAACTGATTTTGCAAAAGCTCGCCTACCGAACGGATGCGACGGTTTCCGAGATGGTCGATGTCGTCAACATTACCTACCTCATGCGGAAGTCCAAGGAAATAGTTTACGCTTGCGAAAATATCATCAAGTGTGATGTGATTTGGAACAAGGGCGGCTGCATTATCAATAAGCGCCTGTTTAAGCTCTTCTTTGTCGGTAAACTCTTCCATTATGCCCTTAAGCACTTCAAGGCTTACCTTTTCGTTAACGCCTGCTTTGTCAAGCTCGGCTAATTCCTCGTCAGTAAAGTCTGTGAAATCGCCCAGATTTACCATACCGTTTGAAAGAACCTTAACCTCGGTTACATTGCCTTCGAAATCCTGTGTATTTATATAAACCTGAAGTACGCCGCGCTTTTCGATTAAATCGGCAAGTTCGCGTGTTACGGTTGCATCGGCTTCTGCCAATATTTCACCCGTCATCGGGTCAACAACGGGACGTGCAATCACCTTGCCGCGAATGCGTGCGCCTATAGCAAGCTTTTTGTTGTATTTATAACGGCCTACACGCGAAAGGTCGTAACGGCGCGGATCAAAGAACAACTGCTCTAAATATGATTTTGCACCCTCAATAGTTACGGGCTCGCTCGGTCTGAGCTTTTTATAAACTTCAACAAGCGCGTCTTCGGTGTTTTTTGTTTCATCGACCTCAAGCGTTGCCGAAAGGCGTTCGTCGTCACCCAAAAGCTCGCGAATTTGCTCATTTGTGGCAACACCCAAACTGCGTATAAAGGTTGTAACGGGCAGCTTGCGGTTTTTATCGATGCGAACATAAAGAACATCATTAACGCTGGTTTCATATTCTATCCAAGCACCGCGGTTAGGTATTATTGTTGATGAAAATAGTTTTTTGCCGGTTTTTTCATCAACCTTTTTTGCAAAGTACACACCGGGTGAACGAACAAGCTGTGAAACAATGGCTCGTTCGGCTCCGTTTATTACAAACGTACCCGAATCGGTCATAAGCGGGAAATCGCCCATGAAAACTTCGCTTTCTTTAATTTCGCCTGTTTCATTGTTAAGCAGCCTTGCGGTTACGCGTAACGGCGCGGCGTAGGTTGTGTCGCGCGACTTACACTCGTTAACGCTGTACTTTGGCTGTTCGTCAATGCGGTAGTCAATGAAGCTTAAAACAAGATTGCCGCTATAATCGGTTATAGCCGACATATCTTTGAAAACTTCCTTCAAGCCTTCGGTGATAAACCAGTTGTATGAATCCTTTTGAATTTCAATGAGATTAGGCATATCAATTACTTCATTGATTTTCGAAAATGTCATACGAGTGTTTTTACCCATTTTAACAGGTTTTACCATTGAAGCAGACTCCATAGGTTTACAATCACTCCTACTTTAAAATCACGATATTTTGTAAAAATATCTGCCAATAATTTGTGAGGTTTTACCTTAAAACTTCATCCAATCCGTTAAAAAGGCGCAAACTCCCCCATCATTAGTAATTACTAATTATAAAACCGTAAACTCTATATGTCAAGTGCTTTTTTTTACTTTTTTGAAAAAAATTACTGCAAAGTCAATTTTTGACAATGCAGTAATTTTTAAACATATTAAATTAAGTCTCGGTAATACAAGTTCCGTGTGTATCTTTCATCGGGCTCTTCACCGCCGGCATACATTTGTATAACTCGGCTTGCCTGCGGCTTTGATTCGGTGGTAAAATACATTAAAAGAAAATCGACATTCGGTATTTCACATAATCGGTCGCCCATGTAAAGCGGAGCCGAATTAAGCACCTCGCTGTAACCGCACCTGCACATAATCGGAAACTTAACACCCATTCGATCGGTGATAACCCCTTTTTGATCACACTCGGCGCAGGTTCTGCCGTTTTTAAGCGGGCAGTTTTTGGTAAGCATCAGCGGAAGTCTGCCGTAAGCAAAGATACCGACAGGAATATAAGCGTTAATGCTTTTAACTTCACGGAGCGAAATTTCAGCCGAAAGAGTAAGCGCTCCTACCCCGATTTTTTTATACGCTTTTATGCCCTCGTTATTTTCTGCATTAAGCCCTGCGGCGCCTATAACCTTAAAGCCTGCCGCGCGGGCGATGGCCACGGCAGACAAATTGCCGCAAAAAGCGGTGGTTATGCCGCTTTGCTTTAAAGCTTGGAGTCTTTTTAAAACTGCTGTTTCATCGGTTATATAGCGGGGCAGTTCCGCAACCGTTTCAACGCCGTCAATGCTTGGCATTGCGCACTCAAACGGTAATATAACCGCCTTTATATTTTCTAAACTGTCGGGTATTTGATTAGTGTTTGAAAAGCGCGCGATTAACTGCTTTTGACCGCTCAGGTTGCAGCTGTTATCAATTTGAGGCGCGGTATAGTAAAATGCGCAAACCTCAGCTCTTTTTTCATCAAGTCTTTCTATCGCATTTCTCCGTAAGGCGTTTAACTGCGCCGCCGACACAAAAAGTCCGTCATCAAGATTAACCGATATGCCGTCGCAATAGTACGGCGTATTGCCGAGCTTTGACAGACTTTCGCAAACATTACTGTTCTCAATCGCTCTGTTTTTTGCAGCTTGCGGCGTATCGCCTTTTACGGTAACGGTATTTTTTCCGTCGGTCACTGTGAGCATTAAGGGCTTACCGTGCAAAATTTCGGCTTTAATTTTTATGGGCACACTTTGACGCTCGCTACGGTATAACCCGTGCAAATACGAATATGTATCACCCGCCGCAGTAACATCGTCTTTGGTCCTGATACCGAACATTTCACAGCCTAATGCCGATTTATAATACCCGTCGGTAAAGCCCGAGCGTGAAAACACATTCTGCAAAGTTTTGAAAAGCTTACCGTCAATAAAACCGTTGTCTAACGCTTGACGGCAGGCGGCCGTTGCCGCCGACACATACTCGGGCCGTTTCATTCTGCCCTCAATTTTGAATGATGATACGCCCATTTCCACAAGCTCGTCTATATGCTCATAAAGGCATAAATCTTTAAGGCTTAAATCATACCCCGTACCGTCCGAGACTTTAAACGGCAATCGGCAAGGCCCCGCGCAAAGTCCGCGGTTGCCGCTTCGCGCACCGAGTATTGATGACAGCAGGCACTGTCCCGACACACTCATACAAAGCGCACCGTGAACAAATACCTCAACCTCTATGCCCTGATCATTTGCGGCACAACAAAAGCTTTCAAGCTCATTTTTGCTCATTTCGCGCGATACGACCACACGCTTAAAACCTGAATCTTTCAAAATCTTTAACGCCGCCGGCGAATGCACCGTCATTTGAGTAGAGGCATGCAGCGGTAAATCGGGTATGTGTTTATGTAAAAGTGACGCCAAGCCCAAATCTGAAATTATTACGGCGTCTATTCCGCACTTATATGCGGTAAGCGCGGTATCAAACGCGTCGGCAAGCTCCGACTGCTTTATCATAATATTGAGCGTAAGATACACCTTAACACCGCGTATGTGACAGTAACGCACGGTTTGTTCTATTTCTTCAAAATCAAAGTTATCGGCTTTTCGGCGTGCCGAAAACTGTTTTGCACCTATATAAACCGCATCGGCACCGCTGCGCACTGCGGCTTCAAGTGACTGTTTTGACCCTACGGGAGAGAGTATCTCAGGTTTTATCGGCATATATTTCACCCCTTTATTTAGAATTACACCCTAACATAATACAGTATTTTTTAGAAAAAGAAAAGTATTTTTTACCTACATTTCTTAAAACGGAATGCAAAAAACGGGATTCTGCTTTTAATCATACAGAATCCCGTTTCGATTATTTATAAAATTTATCTTTCTTCAACAAGGAAGAACAGCGCGAGTGTACCCGGACCCGAATGTGAGCCGATTACGGGGCCGATATTTGTGATAAGATTAACCGTAGCGCCGCTGTTTTCCCTTATCATATCGGCAAGAGCGTTTGCATCGTCAATACAGTCGCCGTGTGAAATAAAGACCGTGCCGTTCTTTTTGTCGATAGCCGTTTCGGAATATTTTTCGGCAATTGCCTTAAGCGCCGCCTTTCTGCCGCGAGCCTTTGATACACTTATCAGCTTTCCGTTTTCATCAACCTTCATAACCGGCTTAATGTTAAGCATGCCGCCGAGCAAAGCCGTTGTAGCGCTTATTCTGCCGCCTGCCTTTAAATATTTAAGGTCGTCAACCGTAAACCAATGGGTAACATGCAGCTTGGTGTTTTCGGCATATTCGGCAAGCTGTTCTATAGTAGCGCCCTCGTTTTTCTTATCGACAAGCAGTTTTACAAGCAAGCCGTAGCCTGCCGAAGCACACAGCGAGTCAACAACCAAAATTCTGCTTTCGGGATAATTGCTCATAATCTCATCGGCAGCCTGACGCGCAAAATCAACGGTTGCCGAGAGCCCTGATGAAAAGGCTAAATACAAAATATCAAATCCGTCTTTAACTATTCCTTCAAACGCATCGCAAAATTTTGCGGTATTAACCGCAGATGTTTTTGGCAGAGCACCGTTACGCATTTTCTCATAAAATTCGTGTGAAGGTATTTCATAATCCGAATACTCTTTCGGGTCGTCGCTGAAAGTGAGGCTGAGACTGCAATATTTTACTCCCCAATCATTAAGCAAATCACGCGATATATCGCAGGCCGAATCAGCAAAGATAACATAATTTCGCATAATATAACTCCTTAAAAATTTTGTACCGCATCAACAGCAATTTAAAGCGTTACTATATTATCACTTTTTGCTCATAAATACTATCTACCGAGTGAAAACCCAACTATATCAAAACTGTTTTTAATTCTACTGTGGGTAGAAATGCCTTATTTTTGCGGTTTTTACGAATCAAAAAAACACATTTATTGCTATTTTTTCATTTTTTACAAAAAATTGTTTATTTAGACGGCAATATGTGATATAATTTTTAAAAATAACTTTTGAGGTGTTTTTATGAAAAAATTTTTAAACGAATTTAAAACCTTTGCGCTCCGTGGAAATGTAGTAGATTTGGCAGTAGGTATGATTATAGGCAGCGCCTTTACAGCCATTGTTACGTCGCTTAAAGACAATTTCATTCAGCCTATACTCGATTTTGTAACCCGTACACACACATCGGACTACTACACAAAAGAAGTTCTTCTCGGTTACCTTTCGGCATTTATTTCGGCTATAATTAACTTTGTTATTATCGCCTTTGTTCTTTTCCTTATTATCAAGGGCGTTAACACACTTATGTCATTAGGCAAAAAGAGAGAAGAACCCGCCGAACCTACAACAAAAATTTGCCCCTTCTGCAAGAGCGAAATCCCGATAGACGCAACGCGTTGTTCTCACTGTACATCAAATCTTGAATAATAATTAAACAGCAAAAGCGGCGGTTTTTACTGCCGCTTTTTTCAGTTAATCAGATATATAGCAAAATTCAAATATCCCGCAAATGTCAACCAGATGATATATGGTATTTGCAAAAGAGCCGCAGGCTTTGATATTGAGTAAAAGCTGACAATCATTGCGGCGGTGAAAATCCAAGTAAATACCAAAACTATCAGTGCCGGCAAAAACAGCTGCAGACCGAAAAATATCGGCGACCAAATAAGGTTTAAAAACAACTGTATTCCGAAAAGTAAAAATGCCAACCGTTTTTTACCGCTGTCGGCGCGAGTGTTCCAAACAATATACAGTGATATTCCCATGAGCAGATAAAGCACCGTCCAAACCACCGGAAACACCCAACTCGGCGGTGCTAAAGGCGGTTGATTTATCTTTGAGTAGATATCGGTGTTTCCGTGCACAATCAACGCTGAAATTCCTCCGACTGAAAGCGGAATTGCTATACTGATTAAAAATTTTTTCAAATCAAGCTTAAACACCCCTTATAAGTTTATGCATTTAAGGGGTGTTTTATTATATCATTCTTGCACTTCTGGCAGGCCTTTAACGCAGGTAAGTATTGTAACAACACTCGACAGAGCGCATGCGCTGAGCACACCGAGCCAATCAACATCGGTAATGCCCATTGTGTTGGTGCCTATAAGTGCAATTGCCGTTTCTGCCATTGTTTTAACTGTACGAACTGCGGCGGCTTTAAGCCACTTTTTTGTTTTGTCTGAAATTTTCATAAATGTTTACCTCACTTATTCAATATAAATTTTAACGGCGTCAATCTCTTGACCTATAATACCGGCTTAGCCGTTATTGCTGTCGGCGGTGTTATAACCCGTAACAAAAGGCAACCAGCGTTTACTGCGGCGCAGATGCACGGCGTATTTTACGGTTTTGCCTGTGTCGGTGCGAATGCAAAGCGCGTCAATGGGTTTATTGAAAATACCTGCGTAATCTTCACGGTTTTTAACCTCGGATAGCCACTTGCCGCCCTTTGTATGCACACGGTAAAATATATTACCGCTTGAAAGACTTGCAAACAAAGCACATACATCGTGACCGAATATTCCCGCATAATCTTCAAGATTTTTGACATTCGGCAGCCAAGTGTTTTTTACATCGTCCCACACCTGATATATAACATCAATTTCAGTCGGCTCTGTCGGTGCAGGGGTGGTTGTCGGCGGTTCGGCGGTCTTTTTCGCAATACCCAAAAATTCTATAAGACCCTCCGCTACCGCTTTTGCATAAGCTGACTGTCCGGCATCACTTGTTATAATCTTGTAGTCGTTTGTACCGTCCATAAAACCGCCCTCACACAGTACGGCAGGAACGGTATTTTGATTTATGACGGTAAATGCCGCTTTTTTTATACCTCTGCCTTTAAGCCCTGTATAAGCCACCATTTTGTTGTAGATAAGTGTTGCAAGCTGCGTGTCTTTTGCCGTGGGGTTTTTGTCGGTATAAACCTCAACCCCCGTAGCAGAACTCCAGTTGCCCGTAAATGCGTTATGATGAATAGATACAAAGGCAGCCACACCGGCATTTACATATTTATTAACACGGCTTGAAAGACTTTCATCGACGGCGCCTTCATCGTTATCGGTATGTATGATTTCAACATCATATTCCGACAAAAGCTCTACAACCTTGTCGCGTACTTTATCATTCAAAGTCCATTCCTTGATACCGTCTGGTGTTTGTTTACCCGCCGTATTTAAGCCGTGTCCTGCGTCTAATGCAATTTTTATTCTTGACATAATAATTATACCTCTTTCTTATTTTATGTAATTATTTCCCAGCACTGAACCTCTTTATATATCTTATCTATAAAAGAGTTGCCTTTAAGCGCCTTATACGCCTCATAAAGATACACAAAGTTTTCATACTCATACTGCCGTATCTTTCCGCTTTCGCGGTTATGATAATATATACGCAGCATCTCACTGCGCAGTTGACATTTTGTGCCGTTTGATATTTTTCCCACAGTCACCACAACGGGTGTGATCGCGCCTATAAGCACCCCGACCTCGCCTAATAGTGTGACTATTGCTGTTAAGTCCATTTTTTTAATCACCCTCCGCTTCGGTTGCCGTAAGAAATGCCTTTGCCGCCGCCCTCATTTGCGCAAGGCTTGTTGCGGTTGACATTGCCTGTGCCATTTCTTTTAGAGGATTTGAATTTTCGCTAACCTCGCAAGGCTCGGTGAAAAGTTCTTTTTCTTCCTCTGCTGTCATTTCACGGACTATTCCGTTTTCACTTATATATGCCATTATGCCCTCACTCCGAAAATTAAAATTCTTGCTTTGTTAATTTTTCCGTTTGAACCCAAACGAAAATCAAGATTACTAATGCTTGAAACATTATAGCCTAATGTCGTTACTGTCACTTTTTCAGTTCTTATTCCATAATCAACCGAACCGATATTATAATTGAAATCAAAGTTATTCCCGTTTTCTAACATACGGGTGTCATTAAAATGTGATATAATTTGGCAACGGTTATTTACCATAGGTAACACTTCACTATCTATAAAGTATCCATATACACTACCTGCGGAAAAACTTTGCGATACAATATACATAAGATTTGACTCAGCCGTGATACCTCTTGCAATTCCCGTATATGCTTCGGAAACCGTAAAGTCAATAAACACCCTCATTTTTTTAAGGGAAAAACTGTTGCCGTTTGTATCTTGATTTATAACAATTTGCGAAACGGGTGTATTAAATTCTGTTGTAGTGTCGGATATTACTTCCCAAGCTTCACCACCGCCACCGCTTGGTTTTGCCGCAATTCTATCATCGACATATTTCTTATTAACACAGTCTTCATCGTCAATCGGCGTGCCCGTAAACAAATTGCCCTTGCTGTCTCGTTTTACAATAGCATTATAATGTTGGCTTATGATGTCTTTTCCGAGTTCATCGCCTATAATATCAATATATTTATAACTGCTGTCATTTGGCATTCCATAGCCATTACCGTCAGCATCACCTTGATTATAATCACTGTTATTCACCGCAATAACGCTGTCAAACGGCGCTCCTATGGCGTTTAATCGCTTTCTCGGAACACAACTGATAACCGCTTCATCAACTTCAGATTTATTGTAATATTGACTTGATAAATTACTTTCAAGACTGTTAATCGCCGAAGCCATTCTTATAATTTCATCGTTAATAGGTTCTAATGCTTTGTTAACCGTGTTTTCGGCCTCAAGCACAAGCTGTTCGGCCTTATCGACACATAAGGCCGCCTCGTCTGAACTGATTTTTGACGCATGTGCACTGTTCCCCGCGTCTGCCGCTTTAGTTGCCGCAGTATCTGCGTTAAGTCTTGCAAGCTCTGCGCTGATTTTTGCACTTCCCGACAGGCTTGTCATACTTTCATAACTCTCACCGTCTTTGAACACACCGTCAGGTTTGTTTGCCAAGTGCAAAACCACAGGAACGCTGTAAAGCTCAGTTTCGGTTTCGCCGTTATCGGTTAATGCCGTTATCACCGTATAAACCGTTATTTTACCGCCGTATCTTGTGTGACGTTCCTCGAGCTCAAAGCCTATATTTTTGTCATTTAACTCCTTTGCTTCGCTCGACCAAAGACCGCCCTCGCCGTCATAAATGTCAAAACGGTACATTAACCTTGCGTTTAATAAAGTATTTGTAAGCTTTTCATACAATGAATCCGAAATAACAAACATAAGACCGGTAGCCCTATGGTCGCCCTGTGTTCCCGCGGATTGCTCGAAGTTGGGTGTAACACTTGCTGTATCTATATTGTATGTTAAAGTTGTTATTGCCATTTATTTTCCTCCTTAAAAGTAATTGCCGGGTTATATGAACCGAGCAATTAACTGATATTTTTTACTTTAATTATAAAAACAGCAGACCCCTGTTTCAGAGCCTGCTGTTTTAACCTTTTAAAACAATATTTAATTAAATAACCAAATCTTCGGTTTCAACATCAAAAAAATGCTTTTCGTCGAATTCATCAAAATCAAGTGCTAAATCCGAGCCTATCGGAAGGTTGAAAATCTTTTCTACCTCGGGTTCAATTGCAACCACGGTTTCCCATGCAACTACAACAAAATTACGAGGATCTCTGCAATACTCTTTGGTATCAATATCCGACAAAAAGCGCCAGCCGTTATCCGCAGGGTTGGAAGGACTGTGTCTTTGACACCACATAAGCCTTCCCTTGCCCTCATAAATGTTTCTCGAAATAACCGAGCCGCCTTTTTTTTCCTGTTTTTTTTCGCGTTTGCCGAAAATCATAATAGTTTCCCCTTTTTTAAAAATTTTATATTCATTTTTGAATATTATAATAAATGTTCGGAATTACATATTAAAATTATTAAACAACCAATCTGTGTGTTTCGGAATCGTAAAAATGTTTTTCGCCGTTTTCGTCTGTTTCGAGTATTAAATTCGAGCCTATGGGAAGGCTGAAAATGTTTTCTGTTTCGGGTTCAACACTTACAATATCTTCCCAATTTACAATGACAAAATTTTTTAAATCCGTATCTGTATCTGACAAAAAGCGCCAGCCGTTGTCGGTATTGTTTAAAGGGTCATGCCTTTGACACAAATAAAGCTTTCCTTTGCCTTCGTAAAGGTTTCTTGAAATAACAGAAGTGCCCTTTAAATTGTCATCGGGCGTTTTGATTTTTCGAAAATGCCTTTCACCGTTTTTGTCTGTTTCAAGCAACAAATGCGTACCTATCGGAAGGTTTAAAATACTTTCTATTTCAGGCTCAACCTCTGCCAAGGCCTCCCAATCCACAACAAGAAAATTTTTCATATCGGCAGAGTATTGAAGGGTGTCTGTATCCGAATAAAAACACCAACCGTTCCACAAATCATGGGGATTACGTCTTATACACCGTTTTATATTTCCTTCGCCTTCATATATACTCTTTGTAATAAAAACGCGGCCCTTTCCCTCGTTTGAATTATTATATGACATAATTGTTTCCTCCGTTTTAAAGCTTGCTTTCATATTTATGATTTCTGTTTGTATTGGGCAATTCAGGGCGGTAATTATGGGGGTCGTTATACCAATTTTCAAATTCTTGTTCTGTAATTTCGTCATTCATATACATCTCATGAACTTTTTGATATTCTTCATCTGAAATATGACCCATTTCCCAATTGCGAGGCTGACCGGGGCTCCAAACGATTTCTACCCCGGACGGATCGTAAACCTTGCCTGTAATCGGATCTTTTGCTAATTCCCAAACTGCTTCAATAAGGCCTTCTATGTACGGAGGTCTGCAGAAAGCGTACTTTTTATATCCATAACAATTATAGTATTACTGTATAAATTTGTCAATCAAATCATATTGACTGTTTTCGACATTTTTTCACCTATTGAATTGAATGTTGCCAAATAATTATCATCAACCGAAATACCGTTTTTAGCCACAGGTATCAACTGCTTTTTATGGAATGTAATTACGGTTTTGCTGCCCTTATCATAAAGTTTGTTATTAAACACAATGCAGTCAAAGCCGTTGGCTTCTAATGCTTGGGTCAAGGTTTTCCAAACATTCTTATCCGACGCGCCCTTTATGCTTGCAAGCCTTGTCATAACACTTTCGTACTGTATGTCGTTAATTATTCCCTCGTCATACATACTTTTTGCCAGCAGTTCCGTAGCAAGGTAATCACAGTCGAGCATTACCAGATACGGACTTCTAGCCACCGGATAATACTCCTCGTAAACACCTTTTGTAACATTGCGATTTTGCTTGTTTTGTTCGAGAGCAATATCGTGTGCCGCTTTTAATGTAGTCAGTCGAATATTAGTGCCGCTGTTTTTAATATTAGACGCGCCTCTTGTGTTGTAGCAAAACAGTGAATAAGGTCTGCCGTATCGGTCTTTGAATATGCTGTTATCGAGTCTTCGCCTTACAGGCTCGCTGATTTTTCTGCCGGCAAGGTCGGTTTCGGCAGTCGCAATAGCGGCTCGCTTTATAAGTGCTTTAAGAGCGTATTTGAATTCGGTTATGCTCAAATTAAGACTTTCAAATATTCCGCTGTGACCCGCCACGGTGTCTTCGATGCTTGCGGCTTTAGGCTGACCCTTGCACATTAAAAATTCTGTCAGTGTTTTCATTTTTTGGGTGTTATCACCGCATTCACTCAATTCGTCACGCAGTCTTTCGATGTCAACGGCAATTTTTCTTTCACTGTCAATAACCACCGCATCAACCTTATAGTTATCATCAAAAATACTATCGGACATATCGCTTTTTGCTGCATCACTGTTTTCGACCGATATTCCGTTTTTAGATACAAGCTTTACCTGATCTGTATCAAACACCATTACGCGTCTTCTGCCCTTTTCGTCTATGAAAATTACACCGTCAAATTTTTTCATTTTCATACACTCTATAAGTCTTTGCGCTAAAGCGCCGTCTACGGTCATCTTTTTATTTGCGACAGCGTTTGAAAACAAATTATAATATTCCTTTTTGGTTATCACACCGCTGTGCAACAGCCTATCCGCAATCAGTTTGCTGTCCCATCCGTTACCTTTTATAACAAAGGGGTTTACCATGTTTATATGGTATTCGTGAACGATACCGTATTTTGTATAGGCGGTTTCCTCTTTCTTTGAAAGCCATAATTCCAATGCGTCGTCAAGGTTTGAAAAAAGCATTCCGCCGCCTACGGCCTTTTCGGTGTCTATGTCTGATGTTCCGTGCAAATAAAGCGACAGCAAATTGCCGTCGGCATCCTTAAACACGGTATCACCGAAGGTTGCCTTCTCGGTTTGAGATATGGCTCTGCCCGCAGTGTCTGTGCCGCTTAAAGCAATGCCGCGTGTTTTTGCTATTACACTTTTAATAAATTTCACAATGCCGTTACGACTGCCCGACAGGGTGGACATAAAGCTGCTGTTTCCAAGCTTTATTCTCGGGTCTGCCTCTGCCCGTCGGGAGCGACGGTTAAATTTATTATCATTCAAATAATATCTGAGCCTTTTTGAGTTTTGAGGGCTATCTGCCCTATCTTCTGCCGTAGCTATATCAAATTCCTGCTCAACCACGCCGCAGTTTTCCTGCAATTCGCCGTTTTTTGATACCGTAACCATTTGATTTTCGTCAAAAATAACCACCGACATTGAACCTACATCGGTGGTTGTGTTGTAAAACATTATTCCCTCGTATCCGGCTTTTTTTAGGTATTCTCTTATTTTTTTTGATACGAAGCCGTCATATTTTGAACTGTTTATATTATTGCTTTTTTTCATCAACGCGTCATATTCCGACTGCGTCATTATATTTTTTTCAACCAAATAAAGCAGATTTTCGATTGTGAGGTCAACGGGTGTAAACGGTAATACCAGAACATTTTCCATATTTATAAAAATTTCTTCTATAACAGGCATCCGTTTAGGTTTGTTACTGTCTTTATACATTTGATTATATTCATTTATTACCGATTCCAAAGTTCCGGCAACAAGTCCCAGCTTTGCTCTTTTAAAACCGCCCACACCATGCATTCTCAAAATATAGAATGATGTCAGCTCTCCATTTTCATTTTTAAAGCAGGTTTTTGCAAAAGCTTTTCTCAATTCTTCCGACAGTTTTCTTCCTACGGTATCAACCGTGCTTATAACGGTTTGGGATAATTTTTTTATTCTGTCTTTGCTGAAATATTCCGCCGCCTGCTTTGCACTTTTTGAAATGTCCGATATCAAACCGTCGCTTCCCACAATTATGTTATGCTTATGTATTGAATCGGTACTTGTAAAAAAGAAATCAAACAAGAATTTTTTAATCTTATTTATACATCTGTTTTTTCTGAGT
>CAJMBP010000006.1 GCA_905211675.1 uncultured Oscillospiraceae bacterium | reverse complement strand
AGCAGTTGCTTATGCCGCCGCCGATAAAAAACACCGTAACCTTGGGGTTTGACCCCGGTTACCGCACAGGCTGTAAAATTGCGGTTGTTGACGGCACAGGCAAGGTGCTTGACACGGGGGTTATTTATCCTGTGCCGCCGCACAATAAAATAAGCGAAGCAAAGCTGACGGTTAAAAATCTTGTAAAGAAATATAACATACGCACATTTGCAATAGGCAACGGCACCGCAAGCCATGAAACCGAGTGCTTTGCCGCCGAGGTTATAAAAGAGATAGACGACGGTCTTAACTATATGGTTGTAAGCGAGGCGGGAGCCAGCGTTTATTCGGCTTCAAAGCTTGCGGCAGAGGAATTCCCGCAGTTTGATGTGTCGCTTCGAAGTGCTGTATCAATCGCCCGCCGTATGCAAGACCCGCTTTCGGAACTTGTAAAGATAGAGCCCAAAGCCATAGGTGTGGGTCAGTATCAGCACGATATGCCCGAAAAGGAGCTTGCCGCAAGCCTTGACGGCGTGGTAGAATACTGTGTAAACTCGGTAGGCGTTGACCTTAACACAGCCTCTGTTCAACTGCTGTCGCATATATCGG
Organism: uncultured Oscillospiraceae bacterium; assembly: GCA_905211675.1. GTDB lineage: Bacteria > Bacillota > Clostridia > Oscillospirales > Acutalibacteraceae > UBA737. Next base: position 34,179 of record CAJMBP010000006.1, on the reverse strand, counting down.
GTATAAATCAGTCGATTGCCAAAAATATTGTAGCCTATCGTGAGGAAAACGGCGTTTTTACCGACCGCGCCCAACTTAAAAAGGTTTCAAAGCTCGGCCCTAAAGCCTTTGAACAGTGCGCAGGCTTTTTGCGTATTATCGACGGCAACAACGCTTTAGATTCGACAAGCGTACACCCCGAAAGCTATGCAGCCGCCGAAAAGCTTTTAAAAATCTGCGGCTTTTGCGAAAAAGATATTTCCGAAGGCAAAATAAAAGGCATTACACAAATAATCGAAAATCAGGGTGCCGAAAAGCTTGCCGAACGGCTCGGTGTGGGTGTGCCCACGCTTTTGGATATTGCAACCGAGCTTGAAAAACCCGGACGCGACCCGCGCGACGAATTGCCCAAGCCCATGCTTCGTCATGACATAATGAGTATGGAAGACCTGAAGCCCGGTATGGAGCTTACGGGCACCGTGCGCAATGTAATAGACTTCGGTGCATTTGTCGATATAGGCGTGCATCAGGACGGGCTTGTTCACATTTCGCAAATAACCGACCGATTTATAAAACATCCGTCCGAGGTATTAAAGGTCGGCGATATAGTTAAGGTTTGGGTGCTTTCGGCAGACCCGCTTAAAAAACGCATTTCACTCACCATGAGAAAGGAAAACACCAATGAAAAAGAATAACATCAAGGGCAGCCTTATACTCTGCCTTGCGGCATTGCTGTGGGGGCTTGCATTTGTGGTGCAAAACCGTGCGGCAGACAAAATTCCGCCCTTTACATTTAACTGTATGCGCTCTTTTATAGGCGCCGTGTTTTTATTCGCTTTTATGGGAATTAAATCTATATTCAACAAAGACTATATCCCCGTGCCGAAAACCATGAACAAAAAGCTTTTACTTACAGGCGGCATTGTATGCGGTGTAGTTCTTGCAATTTCAACCAACTTTCAGCAGTTCGGTATTGCCGCCTACCCCGACGGCGTGCCGACCGAGGCGCGCTCCGGCTTTTTGACTGCGCTTTATGTAATAATTGTGCCGATTTTGTCGGTGTTTGTAAAGAAAAAGGTACCGGTTGTTGTTTGGCTTTCGGCTTTGGTTGCGCTTGTCGGTTTTTATATGCTTTGCCTTTTTGAAGGTGTGAGCGGCTTCTATTTTGCCGATATATTGGTGCTCGGCTGCACACTCGCTTTTTCATTACATATTATAGTAATCGACAAATACTGCGGCGCCGTAGGCGGCGTAAGGCTTTCGGCGTTTCAGTTTATTTTTTGCGGCATAGTATCGGGTATTATGGCGCTTATATTTGAAATTGACACAATAAACATTTCAAGCATTGTTTCGGTAATTCCCGAAATTTTATATATGGGCATAGTATCGAGCGGTATTGCCTATACGCTTCAAATTGTAGGTCAAAAATATGCCGAGCCCGCAATAGCCTCGCTTTCTATGAGCCTTGAAAGCGTATTTGCCGCTCTCGGCGGGTGGGGAATTACGGGTAACGCGCTTAAAGGAAACGAAATTATCGGCTGTCTGCTTGTGTTCGCCGCAATAGTTTTGGCGCAAACCCCGGAATTTTTTAAAAAGAAAAATGCATAAAAAGTTCCGCTGTCGAAAATTTCGACAGCGGTTTTTCATTCGCCCTTATATTTACGGCGGGTTGCCATACCGCCTCGTATATGCCGTTCACTCTTGTTTTTTTCAAGCACCGTTTTTACCTGATTATAAAGCAATCGGTCAATATAAAAAAGCCGCTCGGTAACATCCTTATGTACGGTAGATTTGCTTATTTTAAAAACCTTTGCCGCGGCACGCACCGTGGCGCCCGTTTTGACTATATACTCGCCCAGCGTTATTGCCCTATCATCAGAAAAATCTCTCACACAATCAACTCCTTAAAGGACTTAGTTAATTGTATGAGAGAACTCTTGTTTTTATGATACCTATATTTTTTCCAGCAGCTTCAAAAGATTAGGTATTTCGGCTTCAAAATTTACGCCGTATTTCATTTGCGGGTATTGTTCTTTGGTAAGTTTAATACAGCCTGACGTGTATTTTGCGGCAATGAGCGCGGCTTCTTTTAACGGCTTACCGTTTAAAATTGCAGCGATAAGGGTGCTTGCAAAAATATCGCCTGTGCCGTGATAAGCGGCGTCTACCAACGGTGTAAAAACATATTCCGACTTTTCGCCGTCAAGGCAGGCGACACCGATTTCGCCTTTATTAAAGCAAATACCCGTAAGCACTATTTTTGCGTCTGTAATTTTGCAAAGACCCTGCAACAGGCCGCTAATGTATTCTTTAGTATGAGGCGCTTCAATATACGGCATATCGGTCATAAACGCCGCCTCGGTAATATTTGGGGTAATTATGTCGGCTTTGGCGCAAAGGCGTGTCATTTCTTTTGGGAAATTTTGAGCAAAGCCGCTGTAAAGCCTGCCGTGGTCTGCCATAACAGGGTCGACTGTAACAATCGTATCTTTTGTTCGTAAAAGCTCGACCGCGCTGCATACAAGGTCAATTTGCTCTACGGAGCCGAGATAACCCGTATACAAGGCATCAAAGCTCAAATTCTCTTTTTTCCAATGATTTGCTACGGGCATAATATCTTCGGTTAAATCACGAAAGGTATAACCTGAAAAACCGCCTGTATGGGTTGAAAGCACCGCTGTGGGTATGCAGGCGCACTCGATACCCGCCGCCGAAATTATCGGCAGAGCCACAGTAAGCGAGCACTTGCCGAAACAGGAAATATCATGAATTGCCGCCACTCTTTTTTGCATAGTTTTTGCTCCTTAAAACATGTTATTATAAAATGCAGGCGCAGTTAAAAAACTGCGCCCCGAATTATATAACTCTGATTACAATATGCAGTTCTTTATCTGCTTTGACGGGAAATGTAAGATGCTTATACTGAAATCCTCCGACAGGGTGAAAATGCCGCTTTTCGCCTTCGGGGGTAACAGTGCATTCGCCGTCAAATGAAACCGACAGCATATTCTTAAAAATTATTTCGTTTTCAGATATGCTCACACTATCGCCGCTTTGGCTTACAACAGGCAATACATACTCGGTATCGCGATCGGACAAAACGCCCAATTTTACGCTGTCGCCGCAAAAATCATATTTTACCTTGAAACCGTTTTGCTCGCTTGTCGCAGTAACCGTATAACCGTCGCGTGCAAGCTGTACCGTTTTGTCAAGGTCGGAACTGCCCACACGGGCGGTATTGCAAAGCTCTTCGTCAACATTACGCTGAATTTGCATATTAAGCGGCTCGGTAGTTACAAAACGGTTAAGGGTTGCCGCCAATATTGCACCGTACTTTTTGTGCCACAGCATACTCAAGGCGCCTCCGCCCGTTTCACTGCCCGAATATATATGAGTGTCGCATGCATTGACCGTGGCAATAAAATCGCCCTTGGTAACGGTATAAAGATAACCGTTTTGATAAGACCTTACACCCTCGCTTTCGCGCGGCAACACGGCGCCCTCACAATTTTCAAACTCACTGCCCATTTCAAGATACAAAACCGCAAGCGATTTTGCGTGGTCAAACGCGTGATGAACACAAGCGGGCTCATTTGCCGATTTATACATAAGTCCGCCGTAAAGTCTGCCGCCGTGTGTGCAGGCTTTCAGCAGTTCGGTGTTTTTGCGAACCGCCTTTGCAATTACGGGGTTATTTTTTGCTATATACACAAAGCCCTCGTGCATACCGTCGCTGGTGCGACTGCCCCAATAGGTCCATTTGTTTTGCCTTGTACCCCAGCTGTTATCTATTGCGCCATCTGGCAACATAAAGCCCAAATGGTCGATTGCGCGGTCGGTGTAAAATTTTATTTTTTCGGCATCATTAAGCCATACAGAATGCATAACAAGAAGCGGTATAGATTCTTCAAGGTTATATCCCATATCTATAAAATGACAGCCCTTTGCGGTAGTGCCGTCAAGAGGCTTGCCCTCGCCGAAGAACAGACCCTCATTGTCAAAATGCTCGCGGCAAAAAGCCTCTTGTTTTAAGGCCTCAGCTAAAAATTTTTGCTCGCCCGTATAATTATAGGCGAATGCAAACATTGCCGCCGCACCTGCGTTATAGTTAATATGAGGACCAACCTTTTCACAAAAGCCTATAGCCGCGGCGGCACGGCGGCGAAAAATGCTGTCCCATTTTTCAAAAGTTTCTTTGTCTAAAATATTGCCGAATCTGTGCAGAGTTTCACCTATTGCAAGGCAGGAAAAAATATTTGTGCCTTTCCAACGGTTGCCGAGGTCATTGCGGTAATCGTCGTGCTCGGTCAGAAGATTATATTCGGTCCAGTCAATCAACCTTTTAGCCGCCGTCAGATAACGCTCCTCGCCTGTTTTGTCATAAAGCAATACAAGCGGCAAAATCATATCGGCGCATCGGCCGTGAACAATCGCACAACCGGGGCACAAAATTGCACCGTCAAGCAAAGGGTCAGGCATATCAAGTTGTGTTTTGAGCAGCTCATCACACCAAGCTTTCATCAAATTGTAAACTCTGTTTTTAAAACTCATAACACTATCCTACTTCTACCGTACCGTCTTCTTTTACCGAAATTGTCATACCGTCTTTTACATAATCTAAAAATTCATCGCCCAAGCAGTCGATAACCGGCATTGTTATACCGTCAACCCAAACATCAGCAAGCACTGCACCCGCCGCGGCGAGCGAATCAATATGATTTGCAAACAGCATACAGGCAGGTTGTCTGCCCATAGCGCAGGCGCAATAAAGCACCAAGCCGCCTGTGGTAGAGCCTATTGTTTGTGGCAGGCACAGTGCCGCGCCGCAAAGCGGCTTACCGTAAATGTCGGCGTTGTTCTGGTCGCCGCACTTGGTTTGCTTGTCGCCGAACTGTAGCGCCATTTGCATAGATGCTAATGTATTGAAGCCTTGTTTTGACACCACGGCTTTGGCAGTAACATTGCCCGGGGTAACTACTCTTCCTTTAAATTCTTTCATTACTTGTTACCTCCTTTTGTAATTGCCGCAAGTATTTCATCATCAGTATAATAACGCGCGGTTGTATATGTACGCAGTTTATTTGACGATGTTATAACCGGCATTGATTTGCAAAGCGGATTGTTCATATACATAAGCGGACAAATGTATGAGGTTATAACGCCTGTGGCCTTAAGTCTTTCGGCATATTCGGTTTTGTTAAACTGTTCTAACACCTTTGGAGCCGCCGTAAATACAGTGGGTATTACTACCTTTTTATTGCCGGACTCTTTAAGTGACGTTTCAACCCTATCGGTCCAAGATTTCAACTGTTCAAGGCTCATGTGTGGGCAACCCATAAAGCAAAGCTTAGGTTTCGCTTCGGTGTTTTTCCAAACAACAGGGTATTCCTTATAAACTCTTTCAAGCTCGGCGTCATCAACAACATAAACCTTTGCGTTTTCCTTTATAAGCGACTGCCCCTGCTCGACCGCCTCGGGGGTAAGATTTTCAATATGATAAAGTCCGACAGCACCGTTTGACGCGGTAGCCGCGCCGAAATCTTTAAGGTATGTGCAGGCGGCGTCATCAAGCTCGGTGCCCAGCCATTTATCAAGACCGACTATGTAAGGCACATCCTCCATAACCTTCATACCTATGGCAGAGCCCAAAAGCTGAGCCTCGGGCTTTTTCGTGGTTTCAATTTTAACTACCCAGTCGGCTTTTCTGCCCTCATCGGTAAGCAGACCGAAATACGGCACATAGCCTACAATTGAGCCCATAATGTCAATAATACCTGAATTACGGTTGCAACGGGCGCCTAAAACCGAGTTTGCATATACAACGGCAGAAGATTCCGCCCAAGAAAGCACCTCGCCTTTTTGCGGCTTGTTGCCGACCTCATCCATATAACAGGTACAGGTAAAAGCGTCGTCATTCATAAGCCCTAATTTTTTAAGCTGGTTTTCATAAAAGTCTTGTTTTGTATACATAAGCTTGTCGAAAACAAGGTTTTGCAAAAAATTTGCCGGAACATTTTTATCAATAGGTCTTGGGTCTACCGAAAACTTTTGACCCGACATAACACCTGAATCAAGCAACTGCTGCATAAGGTCGTAAACAGGTGACATAACCTTTAGACCGAAAGATGTTACAAGATGATTGTTTTTTGATGTAATGGGCACTAATTTTTCGGCTTCAAAAGCGTCTCCGTACATAACCATGGTCTTCATAACCTTTGCCATGGTGTCGCCCTTAGCACCGTCAAGTATAGCCTGTTGCTCAGGGGTAAGTATCATAAAAATTTCTCCTTTTATAATTTAATTAAAGCTTCATCGCTACGTCCCACGCCTGCCAGATTACCGTACGCAAATTGCCAACCTTGCAGGCGTCGCCGATAATGTGAACATGACTGCTCTTTTTAGCGACAGGAGCAGGGTTATAACCAACCGATAAAATCACGCTGTCGGCGTCAATTTTGAACTGCTTTTGGTATTTCATATCCTCAAGCCATACGCAACCGTCTTCAATAGAAGCCAAGCGGGTTTCATAGTGAACTGGCACCTTGTTGGTCTTAAAGAAATCTCGCAGATAACTTGTGTTCGCAAGACAAATACCCTTTGTTGTAATAAGGTCATCCTGCATTTCGACAATGGTAGGTTTTTTACCCTTCAAATAAAGGTCATAGGCAATTTCACAGCCGGTAAGACCGCCGCCTATAACTACTACATTATCGCCTACTGCTTTTTCGCCAAGCAGATATTCGCACGCTTCTATACCCTTTTCGGCACCTTTAACATTTATTTTTCGCGCCTTGGCACCCGTAGCCACAATAACCTCATCAGCGTCTAAAGACTTAACATCGGTAATTTCGGTATTCAGTTTAACATTTATCGGGTGTTTTGTGAGCTCACGTTTGTACCACGCGATGAGTGCCTTGTCTTTTTCTTTGAAAGACGGAGCCGCCGCTGCTATAAACACGCCGCCGAGCTCGCCGCTCTTTTCATAAAGTGTAACATTATGACCGCGTTTAGCGCACACGAGCGCTGCTTCCATGCCGCCTATACCGCCGCCTATAACGGCAATGTTTTTTACCTTTTGGGCTTTTTCAATATGATATTTTTTAGATTGCATTGTCGGCGGGTTAACAGCACATCGCGAAAGACCCATTGTGTCGCTTAAATCTTGCGTGTTTGCGTGACCCTTTGAAGAAGAAAAATTAAAGCAGGCATTGTGACAGCAAATACATGGGCGAATATCCTCTTCGCGTTCCTCAATAAGTTTAGTAACCCACTCACCGTCGGCGAGAAACTGACGCGCAACGCCGACAGCATCTATTTTACCTTCGGAAATTGCTTTAGCACCAACGTCGGGTTCCATACGGCCCGCGCAAACCACGGGAATATCAACAAATTGTTTTATATGCGCCACATCGTCAAGATTGCAGTTTTGCGGCATATACATAGGCGGATGCGCCCAATACCAAGAGTCGTATGTGCCGTTATCGGCATTAAGCATATCATAGCCGGCATCCTGCAAATATTTTGCGGCCTTTTCACTCTCCTGCATATCTCTGCCGACCTCGGTATAGTTTTCACCCGGCATAGCACCTTCGCAAAAGCCCTTCATTTTGGACTCTACGGAATAACGCAGCGATACGGGATAATCTTGACCGCATGCCTCTTTTATAGCTTTTACAACTTCTGCCGAAAAGCGATAGCGTTTTTAAAGGCTGCCGCCGTATTCGTCTTTACGCTTGTTAAAAAATTCTATTGCAAACTGGTCAAGCAAATACCCCTCGTGAACGGCGTGAACCTCTACGCCGTCGACGCCTGCGTCGCGGCATAGCTTTGCGGTTTTTGCAAAAGCTTCAATAATTTCGTGTATTTGCTCTACCGTCATTTCAGGGCATTCTATATCGTGCGCCCAACGTGATTTTTGCACACTTGGGCTTGCAAGCTCGTGGGAAGTATCAATAACCGGTTTAATAAGCGCTCTGGTAAATTTATTTTTATGTAACGGCGCTATGAGCTCGGTAATAGCCCAGGAACGACCCATACCGGCCGTAAGCTGTATAAACAGTTTTGCCCCTGTTTTATGAATTTCATCCATAAAAACTTTAAGCTCTTCAAACATTTTAGGGTTTTGCCAGAGCCATTTACCCCAAAATGTGTCACGCAATGGCGCAATGCCCGGAATTATAAGTCCTACATTGTTTTTTGCCCTTTCCAAAAACAAATTTGCCGCCTCTTTATCAAAGTGGCAACCCGTAAGTTCAAACCAGCCGAACAAAGAGGTGCCGCCCATAGGGCACATAACAATTCGGTTTTTTATTTCAACATTGCCGATGCTCCAAGGTGTAAACAAAGCTTCATATTTAGTTTCCATTTCATCACTTGCCTTTTTAAAAATTTAGTTCATAAGGTGAATTATTTGCCTATAATATTATACCACTGTTATATATAAATTTCAATAAAAACGCCAACCTTTATTTTGAAATAAAGATTAGCGTTTTACGGTTTAATTATTATTTTACTGTACTGCTCGGGCAAAATTCGCTCATTGGGCACCGCTCGCAATAGGTCTTGCGTGCTGTGCAAATATCACGCCCAAAAAGTACTGTGCGATGACAAAAATCGTTTGATTTTTCGGGTGGCAACAGTTTTCGCATAGCATTCTCAACCTTTAGCGGGTCGGTAGTTTTTACAAGACCTAAGCGGTTGCAAAGCCTTATAAAGTGGGTATCGGTCACCACGGCGGGTTTACCGTAAATATCACCGCAAACAAGATTTGCGGTTTTTCTGCCAACACCGGGAAGCCGCGTTAATTGCTCGATTGTGTCGGGCACGGCACCGCCGAAATCTGACATAAGCATTTTTGCAATTCCCACTAAATCTTTAGCCTTTGTTTTATAAAGACCACAGGTTTTTATAAGCTCTTCGACATCTGCAACCGAAGCACAAGACATACTGCGAGCATCAGGATATTTTTCAAAAAGCGCGGGAGTTACCATATTTACGCGCGCGTCGGTACACTGTGCCGACAGTCTTGTTGCAATAAGCAGCTGAAATGCGTCGGTGTACTCTAACGAACAAATTGCGTCGGGGTAAAGCTTTTCAAGGGCGTTTACCGCATTTAAAACTCTTGTCTTTTTATCCATTTGCAATATCCTGCAGCTTCAAATCGCCGTTTTTTATAAATTTCAATTTTCGCATTGTCTCTGCAATACCGAGTGTTACCGCCGCCGGCAATACAAAATGCATAACAATAATTTCTAACAGTGCTACTGCGGGCGATACGCCGTTTTCTACCATAGCACCGTACGCCGCAAACTGACCGACAAGACCGGCAGAACCCATACCCGAGCCTACAGGGGTGCTTACCATTTTAAGCAGAGCCGACGACACGGGGCCGAGTATTGCACTTGCTAAAATTGACGGCAGCCATATTATAGGCTTGCGAACAATATTGGGCATTTGAAGCATCGAGGTGCCTACACCCTGTGCAATAAGGCCGCCAACCTTATTTTCACGGTAGCTGATAACCGCAAAGCCTACCATATTGCAACAGCAGCCTATGGTTGCAGCGCCCGCCGCAAGTCCGGTTATACCCATAGAAATGCCGATAGCAGCAGACGATATAGGCAGGGTTAGCAGTATTCCCATTATAACCGATACCACAATTCCGCCTATTATGGGGCTGTTTTCAACATTTATATTTACAAGATTGCCAATCCACTTCATAGCGGCGGATATGTAAGGCCCTACCAAATAGCCTGCGGCGGAACCTACAAGTATGCAGCAAAGGGGTGTTACAATTATTTCGAGCTTTGTTTTGCCTGAAACCAAGCCGCCTATTTCTATTGCAACATACGCCGCAATAAACGCACCGAGAGGCTCGCCCGGAGCACCTATTTTAAAAGCCTCTGTCGCAAGATTGGGAAACGCGCCCACCATACCTGCAACGGCGGCTGAAATAGTGGTAAGCGGCGAAGATTTAAGCTTTACCGCAACACCCACGCCTATACCGGCACCCGTAACGGTCTTTGCTACGCTGCCTATTGCAGCAAAGCAATTGCCCACGATATTATCGCCTATAATAGAGCCTATTTGACAAATAATAGTGCCTATTATAAGGGTAGAAAAAAGACCGTAAGCCATACCCGAAAGTCCGTCTATAAAAAGGCGGTTTAAATACTTTTTAATCATTTTTCATCCTCCTTATTCGATGAATTTAATTTTAAATTGTCACAATTATAATATAAAGTGATTTTACAGTCAAGAGAACACTGTAAAGCAATCTTAAAATATGGTAATTTTACCTAATATTGCAATAAAAGCACCTGTGTTTTTCTTTAAAATGCCGAACAAAAATAAATCCCCGAAAAATTCGGGGATTTCGCTTTTAATTATTTATCACGCTTTTTAAAACCGCGTCTGTCACGGTTGCCTTTTTTGTGAGGCGCTTGGTCGTCGGCATCGTCCTCAACAACGGCACCGTTAACCTCTACAAGTGCATCACGGCGCGAAAGGTTAATTCTGCCCTGATCGTCAATCTCGGTAACCTTAACGATAACCTGATCGCCCACAGCCACAACATCTTCAACCTTTTCAACACGCTTGGTGTCAAGCTTTGAAATATGCACAAGGCCTTCCTTACCGGGAGCGATTTCAACAAACGCACCGAAGGTCATAAGTCTTGTTACCTTGCCCGAATAAATAGCACCGATTTCGGGGTCGTTTGCAATAAGATTGATAACATCAACTGCGGCCTTTGCCTTTTCAATATCAAGACCCGAAACATATACATGTCCGTCTTCTTCAATATTGATTGTGCAGTCAAACTGCTCTTGAATAGACTGAATAACCTTGCCCTGCTTGCCGATAACATCGCCGATTTTGTCGGGGCTGATGGTTGTGGTAAGCATTTTAGGTGCGTAGGGGGACAGCTCCTTGCGGTATTCGGGTATACATTTGAGCATTACTTCATCGAGAATATATTTGCGAGCCTTATTAGTTTTCGCAAAGGCCTCTTTAATGATTTCGGGTGTAAGACCGTGCACCTTAAGGTCCATCTGAATAGCGGTAATACCCTTATGAGTACCCGCAACCTTAAAGTCCATATCGCCGTAAAAGTCTTCAAGACCCTGAATGTCAACCATTGTCATAAAGTCGCCGTAAACGCCGTCATCACCCGTAATAAGACCGCACGAAATACCTGCAACCGGAGCTTTAATCGGAACGCCTGCCGCCATAAGAGCAAGTGTTGAACCGCAAATAGAGCCCTGCGAAGTAGAACCGTTTGAAGAAAGAACCTCACTTACTACGCGGATAGCATAGGGGAATTCCTCTACCGACGGAATAACCGGCAAAAGCGCGCGCTCTGCAAGAGCACCGTGGCCGATTTCGCGACGGCCAGGGCCGCGTGAAGGCTTGGTTTCGCCAACCGAATACGACGGGAAGTTGTAATGGTGAATGTAACGCTTGCTAACCTCTTCATCAAGTCCGTCGAGCTTTTGTGCTTCGCTTACGGGCGCCAAGGTTGCAACCGAGAGCACCTGTGTCTGACCGCGGGTAAACATACCCGAACCGTGCACGCGCGGAAGAAGGTCAATCTGCGCGTTAAGCGGGCGAATTTCATCGATACCGCGACCGTCAACACGCTTGCCCTCATCCTTAAGCCAAGCACGGACAACATGCTTTTGAACAAGATACATAATCTCGTCAAGCTTTGCTTCACAGCCTTCAAAACGCTCGTCAAACTTTGCGTGAACTGCATCATAAATAGGAAGCAGAGCCGCGTCACGAACATTTTTATCATCGGTATCAAGAGCCTTCTTTACATCTTCAATGCAAAACTCTTCAATCTCTGCCATAATCTCGGGGTCGGGATTGCTCGACTCAAATGCGAACTTTTCTTTACCGATTTCGGCAACAATGCCGTTGATAAATTTAACTATTTCTTTATTTACCTCGTGACCTGCCATAATGCATTCGAACATAAGGTCATCGGGAATTTCGTTACCGCCGGCCTCAATCATGGCAACCAAATCGGCGGTTGAAGAAACGGTAAGATTAAGCTCTGAAACCGCGCGCTGTTCGAGTGTCGGGTTAATAACAATTTCACCGTCTATAAGACCTACGCTTGTAGATGCAATAGGGCCGTCCCACGGAATATCGGATACCGCAATAGCGGCAGACACACCGATAGCGGCTGTTATTTCCGGCGAGCAATCGGGGTCAACCGACATAACGGTTGCAACAACCGAACAGTCGTTGCGCATATCTTTCGGGAAAAGGGGGCGTATAGGTCTGTCTATGCAGCGTGAAGCAAGAATTGCCTTTTCGCTTGCTTTGCCCTCGCGGCGTTGGAAAGAGCCGGGGATGCGGCCTACCGCATACATTTTTTCTTCATAATCAACCGAAAGAGGGAAAAAGTCAACGCCCTCACGCGGTTTTGAAGAAGCTGTTACCGTGCACAATACCCTTGTGTCACCGTAGCTTGCCATAAAAGCCGCGTTTGCAAGCCCTGCCATTTTGCCCGTTTCAAGGCGGAAAGGTCTGCCTGCAACCGTTGTTTCGTAAACTTTGTAGTTTTCAAACATTTTTCAAATCTCCTTTTATTTTTGTTTATATTTTAAGAGATTTTCCGTTTAGCAATAAAACCAATACCTGATTTTTCAGGCGCTCGTTTTACCGCTAAACAACAAAAAATCTCTTTAATACGCGTATGCTTAACAAAATCAAACCGAGCAAATAAATTTTGCCCGGTTTGTTTGTTACATAATTACTTACGCAAGCCGAGCTTCTTAACGATAGCACGGTATCTTTCGATGTCTTTTTTCTGGAGGTATGCAAGAAGATTTCTTCTGTGACCTACCATTTTGAGCAGACCGCGGCGTGAGTGATGGTCTTTCTTGTGAACATCAAGGTGAGCGTTGAGCTCGTTGATGCGATAGGTAAGAACGGCAATCTGAACCTCGGGAGAACCGGTGTCACCCTCGTGAACCGCATACTCTGCCATAATCTGTTGCTTTTTCTCGTTAGTCATCTTTTTCACTCCTTTTTTAAAATTGTACGCCGTATTCCGAGCAAAAGGTCTTGAGTGTTCCGCAAAAAGCGCGGCAGACGCCACAAGCACAGAATACGGTAAACGACTGCTTCCACAGTCAGTTTTTGAATTATAACACATATTTTACAAAAAGTAAAGACTTTTATTCAGCTTAATTTAATATTGTAAATTTCATAGTATTTTACGGACAAAATATTTACGGATAATTCACATTTTTTATCAATAATTGTAATAAACTTACATTAACATTAAAATACAAAATTTATCGGAGATGAATAATATGGACAATTTTGAAAACAACAACGGTCAAAACGGCAATGTATCGGGCTTTGATGAGGCAAACAACCCGAACACAGACTATACCTCAACACCGAACGACAGTTTTTACAGCAAAAAATCGAATGATATTATTCAAGACGACACCTCACGCAGTGTGCCGCCGACATACACGGCACCATACGGCAACGGACACTGCCAAAATCACCCAAAATCAAAAAGACAAAAAAGCGGACACAGCACAGCCGTGGTTATAGCGGCGTGTCTTCTGTCGGCAGTTATAGGCGCCGCAAGCTGCATTGCCGCTATGGGTATTATTTTTAAAACGAAGTCAACACAGCCCGACAATACAGTTACGCAAAACGGAAATTCAACCAATGTAAGCATAAATGTTGACAAAACCGCATCGTCAACTGCCGAAGCAGTTGCATTAAAATGCAATAACAGCGTTGTGGGCATTCGCACAACAACATCTGTCGCAAGCTTTTTCGGCGGAAATCAGGAGCAGACCGGCGAGGGCTCGGGCGTAATTTACAGCTCGGACGGTTATATAGTTACCAATTACCATGTAATAAGCGGCGCCGTAGAGTCCAAGAATTCCAAAATTGATGTTTTTATAGGAAACAGCAGTTCCGATTCATACCCTGCCGAGGTTGTGGGCTACAATATTTCGTGCGACCTTGCGGTTGTTAAAATAAAAGCCGACGGCCTTACACCTATGGAATTCGGCAACAGCAATGACCTTAAGGTGGGTCAGTCGGTAATAACCATAGGCGCGCCGGGCGGGCTTGAGTTTATGGGCAGTGTTACCTACGGTATTATAAGCGGTCTTGACCGTACGGTGTCAACCAACTCTACACTCAAGCTTATTCAAACCGACGCCGCAATAAATCCCGGCAACTCGGGCGGCGCATTGCTTGATACCGAGGGCAAGCTTATAGGTATTAACAGCTCTAAAATCGCATCGGTTGAATTTGAGGGCATGGGTTTTGCAATACCTATAAACACGGTCAAAGAAAAATGCGATAAAATAATATCACGCAAGAACGATTCACAGGCGTACCTCGGTGTTAGCATAAGCAGCACCTATACCTCAGAGGTTCTCTCGTTCTACGGGTATCCGTCGGGCGCGGTTGTATCGAGCGTGGCAGAAAACAGCCCTGCGGCTAACGCCGGTATTGTGCGAGGCGATATTATTACCGAGTTTAACGGCGTTACCATAAGCGAATACACCGTGCTTAACGATGTGATTTATGACTGTGAGCCTAATGATACGGTCAGCATAAAAATTTACCGAAACGGCAGATATTACACATCTGATATCAAGCTTGCTTCCGAAACATCCAATTAAATACTGACAATAGTATTACACCCCTTGCGAAGACAAAATCGCACGGGGTGTTTTTTTATATTTTCATATTTACTGTATCCAAGTTTTTATCGAACACGGTAAAGCAGGCGTCAAACCCTGCCGCAATTCTGCCCTTTGTTTTAATGCCCATAACCTCGGCCGGAGTCTCGGTCATCATTTTTACGGCATCGGCAACGCTAAAGCCCGCTTTAACAGCTGTTTTTAAAAGCACATCGACTGTTGCAATACTGCCCGCAAAGGCGCTTCGGTCAAGCAGCTTTGCAACACCGTCTTCTATAATAAACGGCACGGGGCAATCGGTGTATTGCATGCCCTCTTCACCTATACCCGCAGGTCTGAGCGCATCGGTTATAAGGCAAACGCGGTCGGCACCTTTAAGCTTAACTATCATTTTCAGTAATTCGGGCGGCAGATGGCAGCCGTCAGCAATAGCCTCAACATACATACCGTCAAGTAAATACGCGCTTTCAACAATACCCAAATGTCTGAAGCCGTTGCGGCGTGTTACGGTTGATGTGCACGAATAAAGGTGCGTTATAAGACGGTTGCCGTCTTTGTAAGCCCTTAATACATCGCTATATTCGGCAGATGAGTGAGCAGTCGCGGCAATTACGCCTTTACTTTGCAAAGCGTTTAAAAACTCATTATTGCTGTCTTTTTCGGGGGCATAGTCCCAACGGGCAATTATGTCGCCGTATTCTTCGAGCAACGACTCATATTCTTCACGGTCGGTATCACGCACAATACCCGGCGCCTGACCGCCGCACATTTCGAGTGCAAAATACGGACCCTCAAGGTGAATACCGGGAATTTCAACCGCACAGTCGTTTTTTACCTCGCGGGCAGTTTTAAGCACGCGCACCATAGTGTCATAATCGGTTGCGCTTATTGTCGGGTACATAACCCTTGTGCCGTGCAAGGCGTGAAGCTGTGCAGCTTTTTTAAAGGCCTCGGGCGTGGCGTCTATAAACTCATATCCCCCGCCGCCGTGGCAGTGAATATCGATAAATCCAGACGCTATATAATTACCGCAGAGGTCTGTTTTTTCACCTTTTTGCTTATCTGACGGCAAAACCTGCGTTATTTTTTCACCGTTTATTACAATGTCATAGCCTTCGAGTATTTTGCCGTCGGTTATTATCTTGCCGTTTGTAAGTATTTTCATTCTATAAAAATTTCCTTTTTTTGTGTATATGAACGCTCAATAGCATCAAGCAACTTTACGGGGTAAACAAGATCGTCATAATCGCAGGGCATAACGCCGCTTTTTACCATTTGTACAAACTCGTCAAATTCGTTTTTGAAGGTATAAACAACATCGTCACAGTACGCCTGATATATATTGTTATCGTCAGTCATAAGGCTTGCGGTATATCGGTAACTGTCGGTATAAAAGCCGCATACATCAAATTCGCCGAAATTAAAAATAACGGTAATGCGATTTTTGGTATCATCGGGGCAAAATGCCGTAACCGATTTTACGTTTTTGCCGTAAATTGTAAGCAAAATTTCAATAAGGTGCTGTGAATAAAACCAGAAGCCGCCGTATATATTATTCATATTCACGGGGCAGGCAACCGTTCCGCTTTTTACCTTTTTTGTTTTTGCCATACGGGCAAGGGGCTTTATTTCGTCAATAAATTTAAGGCAGGAGCCGCCGCACAAAAGCGCGCCGTTTTCTTCGGCAGTGCGAGCGAGTTCCTTTGCGTTTTCGACATTTGCGCAAAACGGCTTATCTATAAAGCAGGGAACGCCTGCCTTTACATAAGGCATTGCGTATTTATAGTGATTATCGCCGTGACGGGCGGTAACCACAACACCGTCCACCTTGCCTAAAAATTCATCGGGCGATGAGGCGGCGTATGTAGCATAGCCTTTATCTGTTATGCGTTTTACGGCGTCCTCCTCATCACTGTAAATTCCCACAATTTCAATGTCACCGTATTCTTCGGGATTTGATTTTATAAGCTCACCGAAGGCATCGGCATGCGAATTTTCAACGCCAAGTATCGCTATTTTCATAAAAGTCACCTTTATAAATTATTTCTCTCTTACCGACAACGGATTTTGCGCGTGAATCAGGTCTATAACCTTAAGCTGCAAAAGCACCTGCTCAGGTTTAACCTCCATTTCCTTGCCCTCGGTCAAATAGTCGTAAATCATATCGTAATAGCTTTCGACCGCCTCGTTAAACACATCGCCTTCAATGTCTATATGCTCTTCGGTCCAATCAAGCGTTTCTGTGCAGTAGGCCGGCGTTCCGTCTGCATTTTCAAGCGGTTCTAAAATAAGCTTATGTTCGGGGGCGGTTTCTGGGTTATAGTATTTATAATCGATTGCCGTATGTGTAGCGCGAATAGAGCCGTATTTACACGATACAACAAATGTTGCTGGGGCATAGGCGTTACAGCAGGAAACCTCAAGATCCATAAGCGGCTTGCCGGGCGCGGTAATTATAATCTTGCCGTAGTCCTCGGCATCGCCGAAGGTATTAACCGTACGAAGCTTTGAAAATATATTTAAGCTCTCAAATTCGGGAAAATCAAGCAAATCCAGAATTTGATCAAGCGGATGAGGCCCTGAATTTCTGACACTGCCTGCGGCATAGTCAAGCGCCGTCTGCCAATCCCAACGGCGTGAAAAGCCCGAATAATTTATTGTAAACTGTATAGGCTCGCCCAGCTTTCCCGTTGCCAAAATCTTTTTAATTTCGGTAAAATACGGTGCAAAACGCGACTGCTGGAATATATTTAACATTTTACCGCAGCGACGGGCAACCGATACAACCGCGGCGCCCTGCTCATAACTGCCTGCAAAGGGTTTTTCGCACACAACATTAAAACCGTGTTCAAGCAAATCGATACATATAGGCGCGTGCATGTGTGAAAATGTGCTGTTTACAACAAGGTCTATATCATCTCTGCCGAAAAGCTCGCGGTAATCGGCATATACGTCACAGCCGTATTCCTCCTTTGCGCGGTTGCGGCGATGCTCAAGGGCGTCGACTACTGCCACAACATTATATTTTTTGTTTTTTTCACTGCGAAAAAATTTACCGTGAATATCACGGCCGCTTCTGCCCTGACCTATAATCGCAATATTTAACTTTTTCATCGGTTTAGTTCCTCCAATGCATGATTTATAATTTCTTTAAGCGATATTATGCTCTCCTCGCTCGCCTCATAGGCGCCGTCTGAAAAGGCCGCGCCGCCGGGTAGCTTTAACTGCTCCTCGGTAAGCCCTGCATTTTTACGGTAGTGTGTTTCAAGCATTACGCCGCCTTTATAACCGTCTGCAATAAGTTTTTTGAAAAGATTTACAAAATCGGCACTGCCCGTGCCCACCTTTACCGCTTCGGTTTTACCGCCGTTATTAACTCCGTCTTTAATATGTATGTTGACTATACCGCAGGGTTTAAGTGCGTCATAGGCGTCTGCGCTCGCTTTTCCAGTAACCCAAATTTCGTTACCGGGGTCAAACAGCGCCTTAATACGCGGATGATTTACAGCCGATATAAGCTCTGCCAGCTTATGCGGAGTACTGCTGTGAACGGCAGGGTCCGATTCAAGCGCGCAGTAAACATCATATTTTTCGCAAATCGATATTACCTGCGCGTACTTTTTTGAGCGAGCTTCGACCGATACGCCCTCATCCCAAAAATCGAAGCCGCGTATGTACCGAGCGCCGAGCCTTTTTGCGTATGCCGCGCACCTTTCAAATCCCTTAAGATTTTCTGCTTCTGCCGATAAATCGTCAAAATTGCATTTAAAAAGCGGTGATGAAATTGCCGTAACCTCAAGATTATACTGCCGCGCCGCAGAGGATATATCGTCAATGTCGCTGTCGGTATATTCAAACGGAGAATGCCCGTTTACCGAACGAACCTCCATGCATTGAAGTCCGTGCTTTTTGCAAAACCGTGCCGCTTCAAAAACATTTTGTGTTACCTCATCGGTTATAATGCCGAGTTTAAAGGGTATATTCATAAAAATCGCTCCGTTTCCTGATTACAGCAATTTTTCGGCGCTGTCGGCGTCGCAATACATAACGGCATTATCGTGCCTGCGTAGAATAGTGGCGGGGCACATATCGGTAATATCGAGCGTTACCGTTTTGTAAACCGCGTCGGCCTTTGTTTTACACGGCACAACACAGAACATATAATCTGCGCTTATCATTTGCGGAATTGTCAGTGTGTAGGCGTATTCGGGCACATCGTCAAAGGTTGGAAAACAGCCGTCATGCACCTGCTGCATACGGCACACATCGTCAAGCTTTGCCTTTTTTATTCGAACAGAATCGTTAAAATCGGCAACACCCGGGTCGTTAAACGCTATATGGCCGTTTTCTCCTATTCCGAGACAAACAATATCAATATGATTTTCTTCCAACAGCTTTTCGTATTCAAGACCGTAATCTGCAACATAATAAACATTTGCAAAGGGCGCTTTTTTAAATATATGCTCATTAAGATAATTGCCGAAGCTCTGTTCGTCCTGCTTGTTAAGCCCTACATATTCGTCCATGTGAAAAGCATTGATTCTGTTCCATTCAATTGGCTTTTCAAGCAGGCTTTTAAGTACATCATTTTGTGACGGCGCCGCCGCAAAAACCATATTTATGCTGTCTTTCTCGGCGAGCAGTTTTTCAATACATTTTTCAATATCCGCTGCCGCAGCAGCGCCCATAATATCACGGTTTTCATAAATGTTAACCGTTAATTTGTCTTTTTTTATGCTTTTAAGCATATAACAACACCTCTTGACCATTATATCTTTGCTTCTATTATATATCATCCTTTTTGCAATTAAATTGCAAAAAGTAACAAATATATTGCAAAAAAAAACATAATGTAGTATTATAAAAATGGTGATAATATGAAAGAAAAGAAATTGTTTGTTTACCGTGACGGTTCGGTTTATATGCATCACACTTTAACGCTCGACCCCGTTACAGATGATTTTTCTTTTAAAAGCCACAGTCACAATATGATTGAGGTGTATTATTTTTTACGAGGAAACGCGCGCTTTGTTGTCGAGGGGAACATTTTTCCGCTTGAAAGGGGCAACATTTTGGTAATGGCAAGCGGTCAGACGCACCACCTGCTGCTTGAACCGTCTGCCGCTTATGAGCGTATGGCATTGCTTATTGACACAACCGCCGTGCCGAGTGAGTTTGAAACGCTTAATGAACAAATTTATGACGGGGCAAATCTTTTTAAACTCACTAAATATGAGCAGATATGGTTTGAGGAAAGCTTTTCGCTGATTGCCAAGGTGCCCGAGGATATGCAAAAGGGGTTAATATTTTCATTTTCATCTATGATTTTTTCTATGCTTTCTACCAAAATTTACAGGGTAACAACGCCTAACATTGAAGACGATATAATAAAGCAAGCAATAAACTATATAAATAAAAATCTATCGAACGAATTAAGCCTCGAAATTATTGCAAACGAGCTTTATTGCAGTAAGATGTCGCTTAACCGAAAATTTCGAAAAATTATGGGTTGCACCGTTTGGGAATATGTTGTACGCCGACGAATTTTCAGTTCAAGGCAACGGCTTTTTTTAAGCGGCAATGTAAACGAAGCATACAGCAAAAGCGGGTTTAACGATTACTCTTCATTTTTCAGAGCGTACAAAAAGGTTATAGGAATCGGACCCTGCGAAGACCTGAAAAAATTGCAAAGTAAAAAAAGCACCCTTTAAAAAATGCTAACGCCACATAATAAAGTAATATTAAAATATACCAAAATATAACCTTATGTCTGTTGCAAAAATAAAGACAGTGCAAAAAGCCTTTCTGCTTTCTACACTGTCTTTTCATTCTGTTAAATACCTTTATTTACAATAGTTTACGGCGACAAGCCGCATTTTTATTTTTCTGCAAACATCACCGCATAAACACCGGGGCCTACATGGGCGCCGATTGTAGCGCCCACTTGAAGTCGGTCTGCGACGGTGTATCCGTTGCTTTTAAGTTTTTCTTCTAAAGCCTCGCAGTTTTCGGTGCCGCAGGTATAAAGAGAATATATCGGAAAATCGGGGTCGATGCTATGCGATTTTACCTTTTCGAGTATGGTGTTCATTGCGCGCTGTTTGCCAATCGACTTTGCAACAACCTCCACTCTGCCGTCCTTTACCGTAATAATAGGCTTTATGCCCGCAAGCTCACCCACGGCGGCACTCGCACGGCTTAATCTGCCGCCTTTATAAAGATATTCAAGCGTATCGACACCGGCATAGATTATTATCTTTGATTTTAATTCTTCGCAACGGTCTGCAATTTCACCCGCCGTAAAACCACGGTTAATTAAATCGCGGGCGTATGCCGCCATCAATTCTATAAGATGCGTAACACTTAAAGTATCAATAATATAAATGTTGTCGCAGTCAACCATTTCTTTTGCCATAAGTGCGCACTGATATGTGCCGCTTAAGCCCGAAGACAGGCTAAAATAGATAAGCCGGTCGCCGTCGGCTTTCACCTTTTCAAATATTTCGATAAAATCTTGCGGTGACGGCTGCGAAGTACGCGGAAATTCCTTTGCGCTTTGCAACAGTTCATAAAATTCGTCGCTTGTAAGGTCAACGCCGCAGCGGTATTCTTTGCCGTCAATATTAACCGATATAGGCACAAGTAAGTCGGCTATGCCGTCTTGCAAATTGCAGTCTGCCGACGAATCTACCAATATTTTAATCATAAACCTTTTCCTCACTTTTCTTTATGGGGTATGCCTTATAATCGGCATTTGCCAGTTTTTCAACTATTTTGATAAAGATTTTTGTGTCATTCTCGCCTATTATATCTATAATGCTTTGCGATACGCCGAGCGAAGAATTATGCACAGTCAAAAACACATCAAGCTTTTCTTTTACACATTTTACAAACTTTGTTCTGCGGTCGGTAACACCCTGCTCAAAAGCAATAAGACCCTGCTTTTCAAGGTCTGCCAAGGTGCGGTTTACAAGCGATTTTAACATACCCGTTTGTTTTATTATGTCTTGAACAAATGTCAGCCCCACACCGTCATTTAGATAACGGTTATAAAGAATGAGCATAACTATTGCCTCGTTATATTTAAGCCCTGTAGTAATTCGGTTGTTTTTTATTATACCCGACAGTTTTACCCAAGAAAGTATAAGCTCATTTTGAAGACTTTGCTTTTTCAAAAACTCACCGCCCTTCTAAATTAGTTCACAATGTGAACTATTGCATTATACATTATTTTCAGCAAATTGTCAACAAAAAAATAACCCCCTCTGACCTGAGGGGGTTATTGGTGTGTTGTCAGAATTCAATCCGGCTTATCTGTAAAAATGTATTTATATCAAAAACCTGTAATGTTTTTTGAGATATTACATAAAAACTATCTTTAACGAATAAGCCTCTGACATCGGTCATAGCGTAGCAATCATAGCTATCATTTACCGTAAGCGACGCCCTGCGCTCAAAGCCGTCGCCCGTGTAGCTGAAAATTAAATACTTAACATTATCGTAATTGTCGGTGGCGGCAAAGCCTATAAGATTTTTATCGCCCGACACAAGCATCGCTTTATGGTCGCTCAAAGCCGGCGAATAATTATATCCGTTCAATACCTTTTTATCGTCTTCGGTTACATTTGCAGGGTCGGTTATATTAAACATCGAAAGCTTTAAACCGCCTGTTCTGCCTGTTTTTTCATCGGCGTCCATTCCGAAGCCCAAAAGCAGACCGTCGGTATAGGGGTACATATATTCCGAAAAGCCGGGTATTTTAAGTGCGCCTAAAATTTTAGGATTTTGCGGGTCCGAAAGGTCGGCGCTGAAAAGCGGGTCGGTTTGACGGAAGGTTACAAAATAAGCAATATCGCCCATAAAGCGTACCGAGTAAACCCGCTCTCCCTTTGCCAAATCCTTTATTTCGCCGACAGGCTTTAAATCTTTGTCAAGCACCGTAAGGTGAGCCGCGGTTTCATCGCTGTATGTTACAACGGTTTCTTCGGTGTTTTCAAACTTTTGCTCGGTTTTCTTTTGTGTATAAACAGTAGTTACAAACCTGAAATATCCGTTATATTCGTCAATGAAAAACTGATTTTCAAGATTGCCCGCTATCTCGCCCGAAACCTTGTACTCTATTTTTCCGTCGCTTATCGAAATTCTTGAAACAGCGGTTTTGTCGCTGAAGGCATAGGCTTTGTCGGTCAGGGCATCATCGACACCTTCATAGTATTTAGCCTTTGCTAAAATTATGTTGCCCGTACTGCAATACAAAATATCACTGCCGCCAAGCAGGCTTGCGCTGTCGCTTAAAGCACCGTCTTTGCAGTTAAAAGCGCCGATTACCGTATAACAGCTGTCGTATTCATCCTGTTCGTAACGGTATATTTTTTCGGCGGGAACGGTTTGGCACACACCGTTTGTTTCGGTGACGGGTACAAATGTCCGAGGCTGTTTTTCATCGATTTTATTTATGTTTATTCGGCAATTTGAAATAAGATAAATGTAGTCGCCCACCATACGCGAAGAGTTGTAAGATCCCTCCTGACTGCTTTCGGCAAGCATTTTAGGCGCGGTTTTATCGCTTATATCATAGACCGTGATTAAAGAATACTCTTTATCGTCCTTGTAATGACCCGACTTTACAATAACCAAACGGTCGCCGTTTAAAAACATTTCGCTGTAATTGCCGACTGTGCTGTAATTAAGCTCTACTGTACTTAAAAGCTTGGTATTCTGGCCGTCGGCTTTAAACACGGAAAGCTTTTTGTCAAACACATAATAAATATACTCTCCGTCGGTTTTTACAATGTCGGCTTCACTCACGCCCTCAACCTGCTCGGTGGTGTTCGAAAAGTCGCCCTTTGATGTATCGTCGTTGCCTGCGTCGGCAGCTTCGTCGCTTGGCGCCGCAGTGCCGTTTGTTGCGGC
This sequence comes from uncultured Oscillospiraceae bacterium, assembly GCA_905211675.1. GTDB lineage: Bacteria > Bacillota > Clostridia > Oscillospirales > Acutalibacteraceae > UBA737. The sequence goes on along the minus strand of CAJMBP010000006.1, from coordinate 10,591 downwards.
GTTATTTTTTTGTGAGGTAGGCTTGCTTGCCGTGCCTGTGGCATACTCGTAAATAACCTCTTCTTCGTCTGTAAAAAAGAAAGGGCTTTTGTTGCTGTTTTTCTTTAAAAGCTTATAGATCTCGCCGTATGATTTTGATACGGCAAGCGTTTGCGGCGCAGTGTCATCGGGTGCCTGTTTAAATCCGTCACGCGGCACAAACACAATGCCTAAAACTATTGCAATGCAGGCAACGCATGCAAAGGCAATTCGCCAAGGCAAAGCGGGGTTTTTGCGTTTTACAATTTCCTCTTTAAGTATTATGCTTTCTAAAACTCTGTCGCGCGTGTCGGCATCGGGTGATATTCTTTCCATAGCATTTTTATAGTCCTGTTCAAACATAACTTTCAGCTCCTTCGAGTTCTGTTTTCAGTTGTTTTCTTGCGCGGTGAAGCTGAGACTTCACCGTGGAGGGTTTGGTCTTTAAAATTTCGGCAATTTCATCTACACTGTAACCCATATAATAATGCAAATGAATTACCGTGCGGTATTTTTTGGGAAGGCGCAGCACCTGATAGAGCGTATCGCTTTCGGACGGCGATACACTCAAAGCTTCATCTAACGGTTCGGTCTTTTTAAACCAACTGCTTGAAAGCATACTGTTACTGCAGTTAACGGTAATGCGAATAAGCAGTGCCTTTGCGTGTTCCTCGTTATTAACCTTGCCCTTTTGCTTTATAAATCTTAAAAAGACCTCCTGCAGTACATCGTCCGCATCGTATTTGTTTTTTACCCTTGCAAACGCAAGGCGATATACCATATCGGAATATCTTTTAAAAGCTTCCTGCGCAGAAATTTTATATTCCATTATTTTCCCTCCCTGTAATTAAAACTTTTCAAACGCTCAAAAGGTTGCAAAAATCGCCCGAAAAAATTTTTTCGGGCGATTTTCAACATTTAATATTATACTTTAAACAAAATATCGCCGTATGTGGGATATGGCCAATATTCACGCGCCACTACCTTTTCGGCATCGTCTGCTATGCGGCGTATGTTTCCCATTATGAACAACACCTTGTCGCAGTAAAGCCGCGCACGGCTCAGTAGGTCGGCGGTGTTTTGCGATTCGTCAACCGCGGCTTCAAGCTCGTCAACCAAACGACTCAAATGACCGTTATAGCAGGAAAGCTTTTCGACAATTTTGATTTCGGCGTCACAGTCAAATGAATCGCATATCGCCTTTTTATCGGCAACGGTTTTGCAAAGCTTACTTTCATAACGGCTGATTGCGGGTATAATGTCACGCTTTATCATCTCAAGCAATGTAAGCGCTTCAATGTGCATTGTTTTACTGTAGCTTTCAAGCGCTATATCCGCACGGCAGTTTATTTCGGTTCGGTTGTAAACCCCGTGACGTTCAAACAGCTCTATATTTTCTTTTTTGCGCAAATACGGAACGGCATCTACGGTAGTGCGAAGGTTTAAAAGCCCGCGTTTTGCCGCCTCCTGCTCCCACGCCTTTGAATAACCGTCGCCGTTAAATATAATTCGCTTATGCTCTTTATATGTTGCGCGTATAAGCTCTGTTACATCCTTTTCAAAATCTTTGGAATTTTCAAGCCTGTCGGCAAAATCTTTAAAAACATCGGCGACAATGGTGTTAAGCACAACATTTGTTTCGGAAACGGACGAGGCAGAGCCTAACATTCTGAATTCAAACTTATTACCCGTAAACGCAAAGGGGGACGTGCGGTTGCGGTCGGTGTTGTCTTTTCTTATGTAGGGTATAATTTCGGTGCCTACCGTCATTTTAATTTTGTCGGTATCGTTATGATGCTCACCGCGTTCGACAGACTCTAAAATCTCGTTAAGGTCATCGCCTAAATACATTGAAACAATGGCGGGCGGCGCCTCTGCCCCGCCTAAACGGTGGTCGTTGCCTATAGACGCAACCGAAACGCGCAGTAAATCCTGATGCTCGTCAACGGCGCGAATAACCGCCGCAAGAGTCAGTAAAAACAGCAGATTATCGCTTGGGTTTTTACCCGCCTTTAAAAAGTTGACGCCTGTGTCGGTTGAAATTGACCAGTTGTTATGCTTACCGCTTCCGCTTACACCCTTAAATGGCTTTTCATGCAAAAGACACAGCATACCGTGTTTTTCGGCAATTTTTTTCATAAGCTCCATAGTAAGCTGATTATGGTCTGCCGCAATATTAACGGTTGTATATACGGGAGCAAGCTCGTGTTGAGCGGGTGCTGCCTCGTTATGCTCGGTTTTGGCAAAAACGCCAAGCTTCCAAAGCTCTTCGTCAAGCTCGCGCATAAACGCCTTAACGCGCGGCTTTATTACGCCGAAGTAGTGGTCGTACATCTCTTGCCCCTTAGGCGGCTCAGCCCCTATTAAGGTTCTGCCGCAAAAAATGAGGTCGGGGCGCTTTTGCGCCAATTCACTGTCAATCAAAAAATATTCCTGCTCGGGTCCTACGGTAGCGTTAATACTTTTTGCATCGGTAATACCAAACAGCTTTGCTATACGCAACGCCTGCTTGTCTATTGCCTCCATAGAACGCAAAAGCGGAGTTTTTTGGTCAAGCGCCTCGCCGTTGTATGAGCAAAACGCCGTAGGTATGCAAAGGGTATTGTCCTTTACAAAAGCGTAAGAGCTTGGGTCCCAAGCGGTGTAGCCGCGCGCTTCAAAGGTGGCGCGGAGTCCGCCCGACGGAAAGGATGATGCGTCGGACTCTCCCTTAATAAGCTCTTTGCCCGAAAATTCAAGTATTATGCCGCTGTTACCGTCGGTTGATATAAAGCTGTCATGCTTTTCGGCGGTAATGCCCGTCATAGGCTGAAACCAATGTGTGTAATGTGTGGCTCCCTTTTCAACCGCCCAATCTTTCATTGTATTTGCAACAATATCGGCAATTTTGCGATCAATGCTTTTACCCTGCGATATTGCTGTTTTTAATTCGTTGTAAACATTTTCGGGCAAACGCTCCTTCATAACCGAGTCGCCGAAAACATTCACTCCGAAAATCTCATCCACTCTGCTCAAATCTTCTCCCCCGATACAAATTAAGGTTATATAATGTACTTACCGTATTATGACTACTGAATTGATGTCCACCAAACAACTACGGCATTTCCTAAATTGGAGTATTTGTTAACATATATACCATGAGAATAAAGCGCCGAATTAAGCTGATTTAAAGCACTTGCACAGTCGCTGTTGCTGTTTTTATACAAAAGCTCAAGGTGTGTTTGCCCCTTTTTCAAAGCGTCGGTTATAAGCTTTGTATTATTTGTCATATCATCGTTAAAAATCAGCTTATTCTTTTCAAAATAATTGTAATTCATACTGTTACAATCATACAAATAAATATTAAAGAAATCGGAACCCGTGTAAGATTTATTCGGCTTTACGGCATCAAAAATAGTGTGGTCGGCTTTAATTACACTGTTGCTCACATTAAAATACGCGTGCCTTACAACACCGAATTCGGCATCGTCATCCCAAGTGACGTCAAGGTTGTACCATCCGTCGCCGGGGTCAATAATATTCCACATGTGACCTATATTCTTTGAGTGACCGTAAACCACCGTACATGGAATATTAACACTGTCGCAAAGCAGCTGCATAGCGCGCGAATAACCCTCGCAAACGGCTTTTCCGTTTACCAAAGCGCCGTATGCGGTATAGCTGTTTTGAGTGCCGTCGGTTCCGTAGGTAACATTATTACAAAGCCAATCGTGAAAATAAAGCTCTTTTTTAAACCGACTGTCAAGTGAGTTTGCCTCTGCCGTAAGACGCGAAACCGCATCATTCAATTTTTTATTTTCGGAACTTAGTTTACTGCTTGGAATACTGTAATTTATATCATAACCGTTTTCGTGATAAGAAAAGGCAACCGAGCTTCCGTCGGATGATGTGATGTAAGAATTAGGTAACCAGAAGATCTGCGGGTTATCGCTCGACATGGCCCGAAACGCTATGGTAATATCACTAAATCTGTTATTCTCTTTGCTCGAAACCGCACCGACCGAAAAAATACCCTCGGTCATATTCTCGGCGGCAGATTTCATAAATCTGTATATTTGCTTTTGCGTATCGGTCAGATAATTGTAATACAACGGTTTAGTTCCGCTTGTATTTACATCTGCCTGCTCGATTTCAACTGCATCGTCAGAGTTTATGCTGCTGTCGACAATCGCATTCTGTTTGCCGGCTTCAACGGCCGATGAAATGCCCGTGTCGGTACTCGGTTTATTAACACCGTTGTCAATAAAGCTCGAAGTTTCTCGGCTCACGGTAACCTCACCCGCATTTTCTTTACCGCTTATGTCAGACTCAATATTGCTTACAACACCGTCAACATTTGAAACACCGTCATCTGATACAACAGTTATATCGCTTGTATAATCGGTGTATGTATCTGACGACATATAGCCGTCGGAAATTTTGCGACACCCAACGCACAAAATCAACAGTAATGCAACTAAAAATGATAATGCTCTTTTCATAAAATCTCCTCAATTAACAAAATTTATTGTTCTGCAAATCTGACCTATATGATCAAGCCAATACACACAGTCTATAACCGTGAGACTGCTGTTACTGTTTTCTATTATATACAATAAATCGTCTTTTGAAAAGTTATTTTTTGAAATTTGTTCAAAAATCCCGATAATTATCTGATTTTTTATGTTGTCGTTTGAATTTTGCGAGATTAAATCAATAACCTGAACGCCTGTATAGCGCAGTATTTCACCGTCAATTTCAATATTCACTCCGCCTATACGGTCGATAATTCCGCCTATGAGCTTATAATCTGTCTCAACGGTAAAATCTGCCGTGTAACCGTAATACAAATCATTACCGCTGTCATACCGCTCAATGTTTATAACATTGATACAATCATTTTCAAAATCAAGATACGCAAGCACCGCACTGCCGTCGGGCAGCAAAAAGACAATACCTGCGTTTTCGGGTATTTGCTCGTAAGGCACCGTATAATCTTTTCGGTCGGCCTCGGCGGTTTGCCGATTCAGGTTATAATCAAGATAAGCGTACGCCCCTAAAAAGAAAACGAGCGCGCTGCTTACAATTACAACAGCCCTTTTAAAAACGGTTTTGCAAAAAAAATTACGCCTCAAAAAAATCACCCGAAATAGTATGAACAAAAATCGGACTTGCAATACGGCGCCGAGCTAAAATTATTCTTGAATATTAAGGTATTATAATGTATAATGTATAAGTTGTATAATATCTATGTATTTGTACGGCCGTTTTTACATTTTATTTACAAATTGTATTTATTTGTTTGGTAAAATGAATTTCAGAAACTTTATTATAAAGGAGTAGTAAAAATGATTGAAGTCACCGGACTCAGTAAAAGGTACGGTACATACCTTGCGGTTGAAAATGTAAGCTTTTCAATTCAAAAGGGTGAGGTTGTCGGCTTTTTGGGCCCTAACGGCGCAGGTAAGTCTACAATAATGAATATTCTTACAGGGTATCTTTCACTGACACAGGGCAAGGTTACCATCGACGGTTTTGACATTGCCGAAAATCCCGAGCAGGCAAAACGCCGCATTGGCTATCTGCCCGAACTGCCTCCCCTTTACCCCGATATGAAGGTAAGGGAGTATCTTAACTTTGTTTATGACCTAAAAAAGGTTAAATTTCCGAAGGCTCCTCACATTGACGAAATAATGCGTCTTGTAAATATTTCGAATGTGCAAAACAGACTTATAAAAAATCTTTCAAAAGGTTACCGTCAGCGTGTGGGCTTTGCGCAGGCACTGATAGGTAACCCCGATGTTCTGATTTTGGACGAGCCTACGGTAGGTCTTGACCCGCAGCAAATTATTGAAATACGCAACCTTATTGCAAAGCTGGGCAAAAACCACACAATTATTTTGTCATCGCACATTTTGTCTGAAATTCAGGCGGTTTGCGACCGAATTATAATTATAAACTACGGCGAAATTATTGCCGACGATTTGCAGGACAACCTTTCCGAAAAGCTTTCTACAAACAACAGCCTTGTAGCGCGTATTATATGCGACGAGCGTGATATGCTGGCGGCTTTAAAGGCGGTAAAGGGCGTTAAAGATGTAATCTCGCTCGGCAAAAAAGAATCGGGCGCTTATGACTTTGAAATCATACCCGAGGACAACGCCGATGTCCGTGCGGGAATTTCAGGCAGAGTGGCCGAACGCAAAAAGCAGCTTTTGTCGCTTACAAGCAACAGACTGACTCTTGAACAGATTTTCTTAAAGCTTACTCAGGCGCCGAACAATGACGAAGCCCGCAAAATGCTCGGCTTTGCACAAGATGACGACACAGATGAAATCGATAACGACGAAAATACCGGCGGAATCAAATTATACAAGATTCGTAAAAACGATATTGATACGCCCGAAGAAAATCTTGTTAAGGAGGATGAACGGTAATGCTGGCAGTTTTTAAGCGTGAATTCAAAGCATGTTTTACAAACCCGTTAGGTTTTGTTATTCTTGCCGTATTTTATTTCTTTACCGGTTTTATGTTTTCAAATTACTACAGCGCAGGCTTGCCTTATGTTGAATACTCCATAATCGGTATTGCTCAGATTTTGCTTTTTATAACACCGGTTATAACAATGAGGCTTTTCAGTGACGAGCGTCGTCAAAAAACCGATCAGGTTCTGTTTACCGCGCCGGTTAAACTTATAAACATAGTATTCGGCAAATTCTTTGCGGCACTCGCATTTTATGCAATAGGCTTTGCGCCTACGATTGTTTATGAAATAATCGTTCTGTCTTATGTTTCGGTTAATATTTTCTATTACATATATGCCCTTATCGGTATTCTGCTTTTCGGAGCGGCTCTGATTTCGATAGGTATGTTCATTTCATCTATTACCGAAAGCCCGATAATGTCAATCATAATTACACTTGTTGTCAATATATTCATTATGCTGTCGGGCAGCTTTGCAAGTGCAATAAACGCTCCTGCCGCAAACAACTGGTTTACAAAAATAATAGCGTGGATAATTGAAAGATTTGCAGATTTCGTAGGCGGAATGAACTTTACAAGTGTGCTTGAAAGCTTTGGTAATCAGGTGTTTGTTGTTAAAGATATGGTTTACTTTGTAAGCATTACCGCGGCATTTATATTCTTGACCGAGCGCTCGCTCGAAAAGAGAAGATGGTCTTAAGGAGGTAGAAAATTATGAATAACAAAAACGAAAACAAAGAAATAATTGAAACCTCTGCTGTTGTTTTAGAGGAAGAAGCAAAAGAAAGCAAATTCAAAAAGATGCTCTCAACTGTCGGCGCTTTCTTTAAAAGGTTTAAAAGCAAAAAGCTTAAAAACCAAGCCTTGCTTAAAAGAGGTGGTTACTCGCTTGCCATTACCGCGATTGTGCTTGCAGGTCTTATAGTATTTAACTGGCTTGTAGGCGCTTTGAGCGACCGTTTTCACCTTGAAGTCGATATGACAAGCAACAAAAAAAGCTCAATAAGCGAAGATAACATTAAATACATTAAAGGTATTGAACACGAGGTTGATATTACCGTAATCGGCGCCGAAGAGAATTTTGCCAACACCATGGCTTACTATGCGCAGAATTATTACAAGGTTGCAATAAACTCAAGCGTAGATTTGGAATATTTTGAACAGACACAAACCTTGGTTTCAAAATACGGTGAGTACAACGATAATTTTGTTATAAAATATGTTGACCCGCAATCAACCGAATTTACCGCCATAACAACATCCTATTCTTCGTATTCTTTTGTGTACGGTGATATTTTGGTAACCAGCAATGCAAGCGGCAGTGAGCGCGTAAAGCTTTTGACCTTTAATGATATTTATGCCACAAGCTCCGATTCAAGCAACTCCTATTACGGATATTCAACATCAACGCTTTCGGCAAACAAGCTTGAAAACGCGCTTACAAGCGCCATAGCCTATGTTACAAGCGTTGACACCAAAAATGTTGCGGTGCTTTCCGGCCACAGCGCAAACGCTTACACCGACGCTTACAAAGAACTGCTCGCGTCAAACAACTACAGCATTACCGAAATTTCGGACAAAATTATAAACAGTATATCAGACGAATATGACGCTGTTATAATTTCGGCTCCTACAATCGACTTCATAGGCAGTGAGCTTGACGCCATATCTAAATTTTTAGACAATGACGGTAAGCTCGGCAAGGGTCTGATTTACTTTGCAGACGCGTCCTGCCCCGCGACACCCAATCTTTATGAATTTTTAGAAGAATGGGGCATTGCGGTAAACGAGGGTATGGTATTTGAAACCAGCGACAACTACCACATTAAAGATTCGCCAAGCACTGTATTTATTCTGCCCGAATCATTTGAAGACGACGACATTACAACAAGCATTAAGGACTACGTTTCTGTTGCAAACCTAAATGTTCCTATGAATGTTTGCGAAGCGTCATCCACCACACGCAAAGCCACCGCTTTGATGAAAACCTCACCGACGGCAGTTATGGCGCCTGTGGGTGCGTCTGCAGATTGGGCAGATTATACAGATGATGAAAAAGCACAGTTTGACTGTGTTATTCAGTCGGTTGAAACCGATTACGACGATGACAACAACAAACTCACAAGTTATGTTATGGCTTTTTCAAGCGTTGAATTTGTTCAGTCAACATGGTCTTCGTACAGTGATGTATGCAATCAAGACATTGTTATGGCCTGTACCGACCGTGCCACCCATGTGGGCGATACCTCAATAACCTTTACTTCAAAGTTTATCGAAAATGAAAGCTTTGCGTCCTCGGTAAGCAGCGGAAGCACAAAGGTTGTAATGGCTATATTTATGTTCATTATACCCATACTTATGATTGCAATCGGTATCACAGTATATGTAAGGAGAAGAAACGCACAATGAGTGATTTTTTCGAAAACGATCAACAAAAAGCCGAACAGCCCATAACCGACGGTACCGTCGATGAGGAAGTAACCGCCGAAACCGATACCGATAATGAAGAAAGCACTGTTTTTTCCGCACCTGCCGAGCATAATGACGGCTCCGCCAAAAAGACAGGCAAAAAAAGGCTTGTTTCAATTATTGCCGCCGCGCTTGCGGTTGCTGTGCTTGTAGGCGGAACAATAGCGGTTGTTAAGCTTATTCCAGAGCTTAAAGAGGACGAGACTCCAAGCAGTGTGTTTGAAGATATATCGGTAATTGATAAAGATTCCTCTAACTTTACCGCTATTGATGTTACCAATACAAACGGAAGTTTCAAATTTTCAACAAAGCAAATCGAGGCGGTAAACGACAGCGGTGAAACCGAGGTCACAACCTACTGGACAGTAGACGGCATTGACATTTCAAAGTTAAGCTCGGATTCTGTAAAATCTATTGTTGCGGCGGTGGCTAATGTTACAGCCGTGCGTGAAATCACAACAAAAAGTGCCGAAGAATGCGGTTTTAACGAGCCCTTGATTACAGTAAGCGTTGAAGACGCGACAAACGGTTCGTTTGCCTTTAAGGTGGGCGCGCAGTCGCCCGACGGTTTGGGTTATTACTTTATGCTTGACGGTTCGGACAAGATTTATGTCGTATCTACCAATGAGCTGTCCGATTTGCAGTTTGAGCTTCTTGACCTGTCGGACAAAACCGCCATTCCCGCAACAACCTTCAGTGTTGACACCGACGAAAACAAGGAAGCCGACGGCTCTTATGCATACTTTGATTCTTTAACACTGTCGGGCAAGCTGTTCCCCGAAACAGTTACAATTAACAACAACGATGAAGACAGCGCCTCTGCCGGAATACTGCCGTATATCATTACTACACCGACAAAGCGTTTTGCAAATTCCGAAAAGCTTTCTCCGCTTGTAGGTCTTTATTCAAATGAAGTATCTGTTTCCGGAAACTATGCTTTTGACATAACCGAACAGTCGGTAAAAGACGCGGGACTTGACGACCCGGATGCCGTTGTTACAATGACAATAAAGGGCGAAAGCAAAACCTTTGTGATTTCGGTTGTTGACGATAATTATTGCGCGGTTGTATATGACGGTGCCACAATGATTAGAAAGGTATCAACCGAACAGTTTGAATTTTTAAGCTATAAGACCGAAGATTTTTACAACAAAAATCCCTTTATGTATTCAATAAGTGACCTGTCTTCAATGGAATTTACCGAAGAAGACGCTAATATCAAATTTGACATATCGTCAACACAGGACGAAGAGTCAAACAACACTTATAAAATTTCGGCAAACGGCACCGAAATTTCCGCCGACGGTTTTCAATCGTTTTATGCCAACTTTGTAGGTACACAGTTAACCGATTTTACGGTTGACGAAGTTTCGGGCAAGCCGATAAGCACAATTACCTTTAACTTCAACAGCGGAAAAAAGGCGACCGTAAGCTTTTATAAGGTAAACGAAACAAAATATCAATGTAGCATTGACGGTATGCCAATGGGCAGAATTACCTCGGCAGCGTACAAAAAGATTGTAAGAAGCATAAAAACGCAGGCAAATATCGAAGCCGCCGAATAAACACATCAAAAATCATAACTACCGAGACCGCCGAAAAGTTTGTGTAAAAGTGAATAATGAACTTCCTTTCAAGCAAT
>CAJMBP010000005.1 GCA_905211675.1 uncultured Oscillospiraceae bacterium | reverse complement strand
CGAGAGAATATGTCATAAGAGCGCTCGCCGCGACTTGTTTGTTCAACAACATAAGGAACTAAAGTCATATCCATATAAATAACCTCCAACAATAAACAGTATGTTCAAAATCAAATAACCGTAAACAGATTATTCTTCCGATTTTTTAGATTCGGCCTTTTTAGCCTCTTTCTTTTCATCAACTTCATCGGTTATAACCGCGTTAGCCTTTACAAAGTCAATAGCCTTGCCTACGGCTACATCCTTTTCGACCTCACTTGCGGGAATAACAGATTTAACCTTATCAACATCAACACCGTAGCCTTCGGCAAGCTTAGCATATTCTGCTTCAAGCTCTTCTTCGGTTGCTTTGATATTTTCAAGTTCAACAATCTTTTCGAGCGCAAGACGGTATTTAACCTGCATTTCAGCCTGTGGACGGAAGGTGTCACGGAACTGCTCGATAGTGCTGCCTGTGTATTTTAAATACAGGTCAAGGCTCATACCCTGTGACTGTAAACGGTAGTTAAACTCTTCTACCGATTGATTAAGGCGGTTTGTAAACATAGCCTCGGGAATTTCACCCTTAATTCCGTCAACGATTTGCTGAACAAGAATATTCTCAACCGCTTCTTCGGCGGCTTTTTTCTTGCGTTCAAGTGCCTTTTTCTTAAGGTCAGCCTTAAATTCTTTAAGTGTGTCAAATTCACTTACATCTTTGGCAAATTCGTCATCTGCGGCAGGAAGCTCGCGAACCTTAATTTCGTGTAAATTAACCTTGAAAACAGCAGGTTTGCCTGCAAGCTCTTTTGCGCCGTAATCTTCGGGGAAGGTTACATTTACATCAAATTCATCACCGATATTTTTGCCGATAATCTGATCTTCAAAGCCGGGAATAAACTGACCCGAGCCGAGTTCAAGCGAATGACCCTCTGCCTTGCCGCCGTCAAACGGCACGCCGTCTGTAAAGCCTTCAAAGTCAATAACAACGGTGTCGCCTTTTTTTGCGGCTCTTTCTTCAACCGATACCATACGCGCATTGCGCTCCTGAATTGATTTAACCTCGGCGTTAACCTCGGCCGCATCGACCTTAACAAGCGGTCTTTCGGCTTTAAGACCCTTATAAGCCTCAAGCTCGATTTCGGGGTAAGTAGTAACGCTTACTTTAAAATCAACACCGTCTTCTTTAGAGATGGATACTAAATCAAAGTCCATTTTGTCATCAATAACCTTAAGACCCGATTCGGTAATTGCGGCATCAACCGCATCGGAATAAAGAAGATTTAAAGCGTCTTCAAAAAACACTTCGGTGCCGTAGTATGTTTCAATTATATGAAGGGGTGCTTTACCCTTTCTGAAGCCGGGCACATTGATTTTTTTACCGTTTTTGCGATAAGCCTGTTTTATTGCTTCGCGGAACTGTTCACCGTCGATAACAATTTCAAGCTGATAGCGATTTGTTTCAAGTTTGTTTGTAGATTTTAATGTCATTTTTATATACCTCCGCATACGAAGCCATTTGACCCCATACTAATAATGATGATTATACCATAAAACAATAAAAAATCAAGGCTTTTTTACTGACATTTTGGTATTATATTCAAAATTCGGTAAATGTTATAAATTTTCAAATTCCCGACATTGCGATATGAACAACGGCGTAAAATCAATGCCGTCGCATGATGTCAGCCTCATTTTAATTCCGTCGTAACAGTCAACCGTATTGTAAACTCCGCCTCCGTGTATATGACCGTAATATACATTATTTATTCGATACCTTTTTAATATTTCAATAATCTCTTCACATACAAAATCGGCATATACGGGCGGATAGTGAAGAAACACTATTGGTGAAGCACCGCTTTGAACAGCAGTTTTAATTGAGGTTTCAAGTCTGCCCGCTTCGCGCAGAATAATTTTTCGATCTTTTTCGCCCGTACCGTCATAGAGCCAGCCGCGTGTGCCGCAAATGGCTATTTTTCCGTCATAGTAACAATTGTTGTGTAAAATTTTTACGGTATCGAATTTATTATCTTTTAAAAACTCATTTATTTTGTTCGCAGTGCTCCACCAATAATCGTGATTGCCTTTTAAAATAATTTTTGTACCGGGCAATTTGTTAATAAATTCAAAATCGGGCTTTGCCTCGCCTAAAGAGCTTGCCCAAGATATATCACCGCCTATTACAACGGTATCATTAGAATTTACTAATTTTTTCCAATTATTTTCTATGCGTTCAACATAATTATTCCAACCGCCGAAAATGTTCATAGGCTTATCGACGCCGAACGGTAAATGTAAATCCGAAATTGTAAATAAATTCATTATTATGCTTCACCTGCCTTGTATATTAGGTTTACAACATACAAATAATATAGTTGGCCAAAAGCCGGAAAGGAAGATTTTTATGGAAAATTCATCATCTTGCAAAACCGAAAGCTGCATCAATTGCTCGGTTAAGAACTGTGTTCATCACACCGAAAACGATTCATGCTCCGCAGGCAAAATTCAGGTTGGCAACCGCACAGCCTGCACCTGCAGCGAAACCTGCTGCGACACCTTTAAAGCAAGACAGTAACCGTGTAACAAATATCCGACTCGCTATGAGTCGGATATTTGTTTATGCTAAAATTTCAAGACATTTAAATACGGCGGTTTTCATATCCTGCTTGTTATATACATCTTTAAAGCGCACTTCGGCATTTTTAAGCTCGGCAATGGGCGTCGGAACCTCGGTGTTTGTTAAAGCCGAAAGAGCGTCGACATTATCAAATTCATTTTCACAAACATTGTCAGACAAAGCCGAAATAACGCTTTTTGCAAATTTATAGGGCGATGCGGTTGATGCAATAAGCACCGAGCGTTTGTCGCTTGTTGCGCTGACATACTGATTATAGGCATTAACTGCAACAGCGGTATGAGTGTCGATTAAATACCCGTACTCGTCAAAGGTGTTTTTTATCGTTTCAAGTGTTGCCTTGTCGTCACAGCTGGCACCGTAAAACAAAGCTTGTAATTTTGACAAAACTGTGTCGTTTACCGTAAATTTACCCTCTTGCTTTAACTGTGACTGGATTGAAGCGATATACCTGTCATCACCGTTTGAAAGAATATAAAGCATACGCTCGAGATTGCTTGATATAAGTATATCCATGGACGGCGATATAGTTGTATAAAAATCACGGTTACAATCATAAACGCCCGTGTTAATAAAGTCGGTCAGCACTTTATTTGCGTTGGAAGCGCAAATAAGTCGGTTAATCGGCACACCCATTTCTTTTGCGTAATATGCCGCAAGAATATTACCGAAATTACCTGTAGGAACAACAACATTAAAGCCCTCCGACAAATCGTCGCCCTTGCTCAACATATCACAGTAGGCAGAAATATAATAAATTATCTGTGGAACAAGTCTGCCCCAATTTATAGAATTAGCCGACGAAAATTCCATACCGTTTTGTGCTAATATGTCTTTAATTTCTGTATTGGTAAAAATGTTTTTTACACCCGACTGCGCGTCGTCAAAATTACCTTTTATTGCGCAAACATGAACATTATTTCCCTTTTGCGAATCCATTTGCAGTTTTTGCATGGGACTCACGCCCTCACTGGGATAAAAAACAATTATTTCGGTATTTTCGACATCTTTAAATCCTTCAAGCGCCGCCTTACCCGTATCACCCGATGTTGCCACAAGAATAACGGTTTTTTTGCCGTCTGCGATTTTTTGGGTAGAGGTTGTAAGCAAATACGGCAAAAGCTGTAAAGCCAAATCTTTAAAAGCGCAGGTAGGACCGTGCCAAAGCTCTAAAATATTTATATTTTCGCCGAGCTGTGCTATTGCGGCAGGTTTGTCATCATCAAAAGAACCGGTGTATGCACCGTTTACACAGTGCGCTATTTCTTCGTCTGTAAAATCGGTAAGAAATTTTTTAAGCACATATTCCGCCTTGCCCTTATAATCAAGCTCGCAAAGACGGCAAAAATCATCTTTATTCAACTCCGGTATATTTTCGGGTATATAAAGTCCGCCTTCTTCGGAAATACCGTGGGCTATAGCATAAGCCGAGGTTACTTTTTTTGAGTTATCTCTTGTGCTTACATAATTCATTGTTTTTGTTCCCCTTTTGTTTTTGTATAAAAATTATATGCATTTTCAAAAAATATTTTTTTGAGAATATTTTCGCCTATATTGCGTGATTTGAGATAATTATAAAGTGCAGGTACTGCGGTTATGTCATAAAGCCTTTTGTCCATATCGGCACCGTCAAAATCGGAACCTATGCTTAAAAAGTTTTCATAGCCCAAATCAAGAATATGAAAAATATTGCGGTATATGTTTTCAAACAAATCTCCCCGCCCTAAAAACACGGGATAAAAGCAAAGACCGAATATGCCGCCCTTTTGCACCAACTGTTTAAGCTGGCAGTCATCAATATTACGCTTATGCGGGTTTACATATTCAAGCGCTGAGTGCGTAACTGTCGGATAATCGGAAAGTTCAAGAGAATCGTAAAAGCTTTTTTTGTTAAGATGAGAAAGGTCGGTTGACATTTTTAAACGATTGAGTTCATTTATAACCGATCTTCCGAATTCCTTTAGTCCCGCATCGCTGTAGGCGCCGCCCGCAATCTGATTTTCACCGTTCCATGTAAGAGTTAATGCCCATATACCGTCATTATACAACTCTTCCACTCGGCTTAAATCCAATTCAATTAAGGCGCCGCCCTCGACCGTAAAAATAGGATTTAGATTTTCGGTTTTGTTTTTCAGCTGAAATTTAAAGGAGTTAATAGTTTTTTTATAATACTCAAACGGATTTTCGGTTCCGTCCTTTAAAAATACAGCAAAACACTGATACCATTTTTCAAAGCATCTTCCTTTTTCGGGCGTAACCGCCAAACTGTCATCCGAAAAATCAACGCCCTCGCCGTAACATCGGTAAGCCGTATCACAGTGCAAATCAAAAAAGTCCATAAAATCACCCTAAAAAGCATTTTCTATGTAGTTGATTTTAAATTTGAACTTCCCGTCCTGTTCGGAAATTACGGTAACCTCGGCAACGTCAAACCTAAAAGGCAGGGTTGTACGCAGCCTGCGCATAAATGTTTGAGAAGCGTTTCTTATTCGCCGCTGCTTATTTAGGTCAACCGCCTCAACGCCGCTTACAACTGCCTTTTCGGCGCGTGTTTTAACCTCGGTAAAAACAATAAATTCGGTGTTTTCGGCAACAATGTCAATTTCTCCGTAACGACTGTCACGCCAGTTACGCTTAATTATTATGTAGCCGTTTTTTCTTAAATAATCGGCAACAAAATCTTCACCGGCTTTTCCCAATGTTGCCGAGCGTTCGTTACCCGAGTACATTTTTCAAAAAAGATTTACGGTGAATTTCACAAATACCGTATTTTTTTATTGCCTCATAATGAGCTTTTGTGCCGTAGCCCTTGTGCTTTGCGAAAAGATACTGCGGATATTTTTTATCATATTCGAGCATAAGTCGGTCACGGGTTACCTTTGCAAGTATTGATGCCGCCGCTACCGAGCAGGACTTTGAATCGCCCTTAACTACCGTTTCACAAGGCACCGTAATGCCTTTCGGAATTCTGTTTCCGTCAATCAAGGCAAAATCGGGTTTAACCTTCAAACCGTCGATAGCTTTGTTCATTGCAATATATGTTGCTTCAAGAATATTATACCTTTCTATTTCTTCCAAAGTGCCGTATGCTATATTATAAGCAACCGCATTTTCAATTATTTTATCAAAAAGTAATTCGCGTTTTTTTTCGCTTAATTTTTTGGAATCGTCAAGACCTTCGATTTGAAAATTCTGTGGTAAAATAACCGCTGCCGCGCAAACAGGGCCTGCCAAAGGACCGCGACCCGCTTCGTCAACGCCGCATATAAATTTGTATCCGTTAAGTACGGCTTTATTTTCATAACTGAAATCAGGCATTGTTTTCTACCCTTTCAAGCGTTATTTTGCCTATTTTGCAACTGCGAAATTCTTCAAGCAGCATATTTGCGGCGCGTTCGGTATCGGTTTCACCGCCGCGAATAACCATTCCGCGTTTTTTACCCAAAAGACAGAGCGCGTCGTAAGCATCTTCGGGAAATTCCGCTATTTTGTACCGCTGATTAAGCAAATCTGGATATGACGATATAAGCAGTTCAAGAAGACGCATTGCTAATAGCTCGGTATCAATAATTCTATCTGTAACAGCGCCCGTAAATGCTAAATGCTCACCGACGGTATTGTCGTCAAATTTAGGCCATAAAACACCCGGAGTATCAAGCAACTCAAGTTCTTTGTCAACAGTAAACCACTGATTGCCGCGCGTTACACCCGGTCGGTTTTCTACTTTTGCGCGATTGCCGCCTGCTATTCGGTTAATAAACGAAGATTTACCGACATTAGGTATTCCGACAACCATAACACGCAAAGGTTTACCGACCATGCCTTTTGCTCGGTACATATCGAGCCTATCGGACAAAAGCGTTTTAACAGTATCCTTGAACAAAGAAATACCTTTTGCGTTTTTGCAATCTACGGGTATTGCAAAAATGCCCTGTGATTTATAATATTCGATCCATTTTTTTGTGGCAGAGTCATCTGCCATATCGCATTTATTAAGCAAAATCAAATGCGGTTTATCGCCTATTATCTCTTTCAACTCGGGGTTTCTGCTGCTTACGGGTATGCGCGCGTCAACAATTTCGGCAACGGCATCTATAAGCTTTAGCTGCTCGGCAATTTTGCGTCGGGTTTTTGCCATGTGGCCCGGAAACCACTGAATTGTCTGTGTATTATCGTTCATCTATTTTACCTATTTTATTGAAGGGAAACACTCTGAAAACCGCATGCCCTAAAATATAGCGCGTATCGATCATACCGTATTCCCCTATTTGTGAAGAACGGCTGTCAAGCGAAACCGGTCGGTTATCGCCCAAAACAAAAACACAGCCCTCATCAACGGTTACCGGAAATTGAATGTCATATTTTGCGTATTTTTCATAAGGCTGCATCGGTTTTGTGTAGGGTTCGTCAAGCTCAACGCCGTCTACATATACAATGCCCTGCTCAAAGTCAATATCAACCGATTGACCTTCGGTTGCAATTATACGCTTAATAATTGGTTTATCCTGCGGATTATTATCATAAACATCATTTTGTTTATTGCGGGAAATAACAACAATATCGCCTGCCTTGGGTGTGTAGAATATATTGTTTATAACAACCCTCTCACCTTCAACAAGCGTATTCATCATGGAATCGCCGTCTATTGTTGCGATTCTGAACAAAAAACTAAAGCACAAAACCACCGCGAGAATAGCATGAACCAAAACCTCAATCCAATCAAACAAATCGCGCTTGAATTGCTTATTTTCATCGGTCTTATCGCTTAATACCGCATTTTCCTGCAGATTTGCATTGTTATCATCCATACCCGACACCTCCTGCCGATGAATTAAGATACAGCAAAGGGGACAAGGCTTTCGCCCCGTCCCCCTCTCATTAAAAGAAATTAACCGATAAGTTCTTTTACCTTTGCTGCCTTACCAACGCGATCACGCAGATAGTAAAGTTTTGCACGGCGAACACGGCCTTTGCGAACAAGTTCTACCTTCGCAACGATGGGTGAATGAACGGGAAATACGCGTTCAACGCCTACGCCGTATGATACACGGCGAACCGTAAAGGTTTCGGCGATGCCGCTGTTATTTTTAGCAATAACAGTACCTTCAAACACCTGAATTCTCTCTTTTTCGCCCTCTTTAATGCGCACATGAACCTTAACGGTGCTACCGATTAAAATTTCAGGCACATCATTTTTGAGTTGAGAAGCCGCTAATTCTTTTACTGCATCCACTGTAAATTTCCTCCTTAAATTTTTTCAGATGTTCGTAAACATAATGTGCCAGAGGACCATCCGCTTCAATGTCGAAAATTCGGCATTAAACCCACCTTTTAAGGCAAGGTGAAATCAAATGCTCAAATATATTACCACAAACCGTAATAAAAATCAAGCATTTTTTTAATAATTTGAAAATTCAAATAAAAACGGTAATTATTTGCAAAAAAAGAACTAACGGTACACATTATAAAAGAAAAAGTTCCGTTAAATAAAATTAGGTGTTGACAAACTACCCTTTTTAGTGCGATAATATGCTTGGTATTTTATATGTGTACCGTTATTAGTATCGGACTGTGAGGTTATTTTAAATGCGCGTAATTACCGGCAGCGCCCGCGGTAAGCGTTTAGTTACCGTGCCCGGCAATGATATTGTACGCCCTACCGGCGAAAAGGTAAAAGAAGCGCTTTTCAGCTCAATACAGT
Source organism: uncultured Oscillospiraceae bacterium (assembly GCA_905211675.1). Lineage (GTDB taxonomy): Bacteria > Bacillota > Clostridia > Oscillospirales > Acutalibacteraceae > UBA737. Next base: position 28,149 of record CAJMBP010000005.1, on the reverse strand, counting down.
TTGATATTGAAGGTCGCCGTGTGCTTGATTTATTTGCGGGCAGCGGTCAACTCGGTATTGAAGCATTAAGCCGCGGTGCAGAATCTGCAACATTTGTGGATTGCAACGATGCGTCATTTAAGGTTTTAAAGCAAAACCTTGAAAACACTGCGCTTATGCCGCTTGCGACGGTTTTTAAAAGCGACTATGCAACCTTCGCTTTGCGTTGCACGCAAATTTTTGATATTGCTTTTCTCGATCCGCCCTATAAAGCGGGAATACTTGAAGACGCTCTTCAAAAAGTTATACCGCTTATGAGCGATTACGGCACGGTTTTTTGCGAACACCCGACCGAGATATGTCTGCCCGAAAAAATAAACGGCTTTTATATTTCGAAAATTTATAAATACGGCAAAACCGCCGTTACGGTATATAAAAAGGAAGTTACGCAAAATGAGTGAACGAATAGCTGTATGTCCGGGTAGCTTTGACCCCATTACATTGGGTCATATAGATATTATTACTCGCGCCGCCGCGATGTTCGACAAAATTATTGTAGTTGTTATGAACAATGCCGACAAGCATTACACCTTTTCTTCAAGTGAACGCAAAACAATGATTGAAAAAAGTGTGAAAAATCTTACAAATGTATGTGTAGATTCGTATGACGGCTTGCTTGCCGAATACGCCGCAAAACAAAATGCGTGCGCAATAATTAAGGGTTTACGCGCAATGTCTGATTTTGAGTATGAATTTCAGATGGCGCTTACCAATAAAAAATTAAACCCCGGTGTAGAAACGCTGTTTCTTACCACAAGCGCTCAAAATATGTATTTGAGCTCAAGTATGGTAAAACAGATAGCCGGCATGGGCGGAGATATTGAAGACTTTGTTCCCTCGGTTATCCATCACGACATTGTTGAAAGAATAATGTCAAAAAAGAAAAATTAAACAACTTACGGAGGATGAATTAAAATGACACTTGACGAATTACTTGAACAGTTTGATGAGGTTCTTGACAGCGGTATAAAAATACCCGGTAAGAAAACGGTAGTTGACATCGAAAAGCTTCGCGCTGTTGTTGATGATATACGCCTTAACATTCCGAGTGAAATCAAACAGGCTCGCGGCATTGTTGCCGACCGCGCTGATATTATCACTACCGCTAAGCGTGAAGCCGACGGTATTATACGCAGTGCCGAGGAAAAGGCAAAGGCTATGGTAGCACAAGAGGAAATTGTTAAGATGGCTCAGGAAAAAGCCGCCGAAATAATTGCCAATGCTCAGGGCAAAAGCCGTGAGATGCGCCGTGCCGCGCAGGATTTTGTTGATGATATTATGCGCCGTGCCGACGAGGGTCTTACAGCAAACCTCGGTGAAATCCGTAAAACAAGAGCCGCGCTTAAACAGCAGTCCCCTGCATCTAAATAAACAAGCTAAAGCCGAGAACAGATTATTCTCGGCTTTTATTCTGCGTATAAAACAGGCTGTTCAACCTTGATGTTGAACAGCCTTAAAATTTTGATATTAAGCCTTGCCTACCGAACCGAAAAGTTCCATCTTTTCTTTAACGGTAGCCTTAATAGCCTCAAATCCGGGAGCAAGAAGCTTACGCGGGTCGAAGCCTTTACCCTGAAGGTCTTTGCCCTCTTCAATATATTTACGGGTAGCATCGGCAAATGCCAACTGACACTCGGTGTTAACATTGATTTTTGAAACACCGAGAGAAATTGCCTTTTTAATCATTTCGGCGGGAATACCGGTGCCGCCGTGAAGAACAAGCGGCATATCGCCTGTAAGCTGTTGAATTGCATCAAGCGTATCAAAGCTGAGGCCTGCCCAATTAGCAGGATATTTACCGTGAATATTGCCTATACCTGCGGCTAGCATTGTAACGCCTAAATCGGCAATCATTTTACACTCTTTGGGGTCGGCAACCTCGCCGGCGCCGATAACGCCGGCTTCCTCACCGCCGATAGAACCTACTTCGGCCTCAAGTGAAAGACCTAATTCATTGCAGGTAGCAACCAATTCTTTTGTTTTTTCAATATTTTCTTCAATCGGATAATGCGAACCGTCAAACATTACAGACGAAAAACCGGCCGCTATGCACTTTTTTGCGCCTTCGTAACTGCCGTGGTCAAGGTGAAGCGCTACCGGAACCGTAATGCCGAGTTCATCAATCATCGCCTTAACCATAGCTGCAACGGTTTTAAAGCCGCACATATATTTGCCCGCGCCCTCGGACACGCCCAAAATTACAGGTGAATTTTGTTCTTGTGCAGTAAGAAGAATAGCCTTGGTCCATTCAAGATTGTTGATGTTAAACTGACCTACGGCATACTTCCCTGCTTTTGCTTTGTTGAGCATTTCTTTTGCTGATACTAACATTTTTAATGTTCCTCCGTTTTTTATATTTTCAATACATTTTATAACAATTATGTTTTAAAATCAAGTGTGAAATATATATATTTACAACTTATTCATTATTTGTATCTGTCGGAGGCGTCTCAAGCAATTCGGGATTGCGCAAATATGTACGCATTTTTCTGAAAGCGGTCGCAAAGTACGAACCCGACGCAATTCGTTCATCCATAGTAACGCCTATGGGCATACATTTTTCAAAAACAATTTCATCGCCCTTGCGGTGTGGCACTTCGCGCAAATTGCCCATTGCTAAAAATATACTTGTCGTACCGAATTCATAACAGTGATGATATATATGATTTGTTCTTATCGAAGCCAAATTAGTTATACCGAAGCTCATGTGAAACGGCGACATATCAATAATCGCTTTAGGCAGTAGACCGTGCTTGTCAAGCCATTTAAACAAAGCAACGCCTATCGGAAGAATACCCGGCATACTGAGTAAAAACTTAATCATTTTTTCGGTGCCGTTTGATTTTGGTGTTTGGCGGTTTTCTTCGACATATTTGTTAATAATGTCATTGACTTCATATATCGTATTATTTTCGTCAAAATACATTTTTGACATTGTGCCGTGTCCGTTTTCACCGGGCTGTAAAACAACCATACCTACCGCGATTTCATTACGCTGGTAAATTTTTCTGTTTACAACAAAACGGTTAAGCTCGGGATAATCTCGCATCGTGCGGATAAAAGCCGACATAACGACAGCCATGTGACTAATATTTACACCCTGCTTACGCTTTTTGTTAAGATATTCCTTTATAGGCTCTATAGGTATATCAATTGTAATCATATTCATAGAGTCAACACGCTTGTTCATAATGTATGCCGCAACCGTATACATAGGGTCGGCGTTTTTAATTCGTGTTCCGTCAGCTCGCATAATATTCCACCTTTCAAAACTATGAAATCATAATAACACATTTCAACCGAAAAAACAACTTTTTTTAACAAATTATGAACAATGCGTGAATATAAATTCATAAATTCTGTTTTTGATATTCTCGGTATCAACCAAAAAACTCATTCCGTGGTCGGCGCCGTCAACCAAATGAATATATTTTTCAGCCCTCGCAGCATTATATGAGTGTACCGTCATTTCACACGGAACGAAGCCGTCGTTCTTTCCGTGAATAAAATATATAGGAATATCCGAATTTGCAAGTGACTTTACGGTTGAGGTGTCATAAAGGCTGAAGCGGCCGAAAATTTTACACAAAACATTCAAAAAGGGTAAAATCGGAGAGGCGTTAATTTTAAAAGACTGCAAAGCTACCTTTTTTATTATATCGGGAGCCGCTGTAAATCCGCAATCGGCGATTATTCCCCGTATGTTGTCAGGCATTTTCAAATCAGCCGCCATCATTACCGTTGACGCGCCCATTGACACGCCGCTTAAAAAAATATTTTTTGGGGCATATTTTTCGTTTATATACCTAACCCAAGCTATTACATCTTGACTTTCTTTAATTCCGAAGGTAATAATTGTGCCTTCGCTCTCGCCCGTAGCACGCTGGTCAACAACCAAAACATTAAGTCCGAGTTCTAAATAATACTTTAAAACACAAGCGAAATCAAATCTGCCGTCGGAACGGTAACCGTGGAACAGCAAAACGGTTGTTTTTGAATCACCGTTTTTATAATACCTTGCGGCAAGCTTAAGCCCGTCAAAGCTTTGGGTATATATTCTTTCGCTTTTTTGTGTATCAAAATATTTGAAGCTTTCTTCAAAAATACTTTTGTACTTTGCAAGTGGACCAAAATCAAAGCTTGCTATTTTAATTTCACTTCGCATAAAGGCGGTTTTAAATGCCCAAAACAGTAAACACAAAAATAAAATTATTAATAAAAATACAGCTATCAGAATAATATACATAAAATCACCTCTGATTTATAGTATTATAACACATCATTAACACATTAAACAGCGAATTTTATATTTATTTTAATTGACAGTGAAACACTGATATGATAAAATTCAATATAATGACGCCGAAGGGAGAATTTGTCGAATTATGAATAATGTTTATACCTCGGATTCTCCCGCCGAAACAAAAAATATTGCCATCCGCCTGTCCACCGAACTTCAAGGCGGTGAAACAATCGCCTTTTACGGTGATTTGGGAGCAGGCAAAACCTGCTTTATAACAGGTCTGGCACTTGGGTTAGGCTTTACAGGCGAGGTTTCCTCGCCTACTTTTGCCATAATCAATGAATATTTAGGCGGCAGGCTTAACCTATATCATTTTGATATGTATAGAGTAAACAGTTGGGAAGACCTTTACTCTACGGGCTTTTTTGACTACTTGCAGGAAGGCGGCGTTTTGGCAGTGGAGTGGAGCGAGAATATCGAGTCGGCTCTTCCCGATGATGCAATACGGGTAAAAATTGAACGCATTGACGATAATGTGCGCCGAATAACTGTTGAGAGGTGATGCCGTATGTTGATTTTAGCTGTTGAATGCTCTGCTTCACCCGCTTCGTGCGCAATTATTGACAACGGAAAAATCAGGGCTTGCTCATTTGTAAACGCCAAGCTTACACATTCACAAACGCTTGTTCAAGCAATAATAAATATGCTTGACAATTCCGCCACAAAGCTTTGTGATATTGACAGCATAGCCGTGGCTGTGGGCCCCGGCTCTTTTACAGGCTTGCGAATCGGTATAAGTGCCGTAAAAGGTCTTGCGGCACCGCAAAATATGCCTTGTATGCCTGTTTCCACACTTGACGGTATTGCAGAAAGCTATTCAGACCGCAACTGCATTGTTTGCGCTGTTATGGACGCGCGTTGCAATCAGTTTTACAACGCACTTTTTGAAGCAAAAGACGGTGTGATTAAACGAATTTGCGGCGATAGAGCCTTAACTGCCGATGAACTTGTTACTGAAATTTTAAATATTTCACCCGACAAACAAATCGTAATTTGCGGCGACGGCGCCGATTTGTTTTACGAAAGCGTTTCTGATATGGACAATATAAAAAAAGCGCCCGAGCATTTAAAATTTCAGTCGGCTGTCGGCGTAGGAATGTTTGCATATCGAAATATCGATAATATTTGCGCCGTAGATTCCGAAAATTTATTACCCGTATATCTTCGCCTGCCCCAAGCAGAGCGTGAGTTAAAAGCAAAAAAGGAGACTCAAAAATGAAAATTGCAATCGGCTGTGACCACGGCGGTTTTGAGCACAAAAACGCCATCGCACAACATTTAAATGACAGAGGTTTCGAGGTTATCGACTGCGGAATCTACGAAAACAAATCGGTTGATTACCCGGATATTGCCGTAAAGGTTTGTGAACAAATCACCTCAAACAACTGCAATCTCGGCGTGCTTATCTGCGGCACTGGCATAGGAATGTCGCTTGCCGCAAACAAAGTAAAGGGCATTCGTGCTGCCTGCTGCAGCGAGCATTATTCGGCAAAGTACACCCGTTTGCACAACAATTCAAATGTGCTTTGCATCGGCGGCAGAGTAATCGGCATAGGCACGGCGTTAGAGCTTGTTGATCTTTTTGTAGATACCGAATTTGAAGGCGGCAGACACCAAAAAAGAATAGATAAAATTACCGAAATAGAAAACAAATAAACAAGCGGAGGTTTTTAAAATGAAAGAAAATGTATTTGTAATGGACCACCCACTGATTCAGCACAAGCTTACAATTTTGCGTGACGAACGCACGGGCTCAAAGCAGTTTCGTGAGTTGGTAAGCGAAATAGCAATGCTTATGTGCTATGAATCAACGCGCGATTTACCCTTGCGCGAGGTTACTACCAAAACTCCTATGATGAGCGCAAAAACAAAGGTATTAGCCGGCAGAAAAATGGCGTTTGTTCCCATTCTTCGTGCAGGTCTCGGTATGGTTGACGGCGTTTTAAACCTTATACCTGCGGCAAAGGTAGGCCACATCGGTATGTACCGCGACCCCGAAACTCACCAACCTGTTGACTATTACTGCAAATTACCTGCAGATATACCCGAGCGCGATGTATTTGTGCTTGACCCAATGCTTGCCACAGGCGGCAGTGCTATTGACGCTGTAACACGCATTAAAGAATTTAATCCCAAAAGAATTAAGTTTATGTGCTTAATCGCGGCGCCCGAAGGTATTGAAGCCTTTACAAAGGCTCACCCCGATGTTCCGGTATATTGTGCCGGTCTTGACGATTGCCTTAACGACCATGCTTATATACTGCCCGGTCTCGGCGACGCAGGTGACAGAATTTTCGGTACAAAATAATCAAAAAACAACCCTGTAGGCATTTAGCTTACAGGGTAAATTTTTTATACGATAAGCGACAGCGCCTCTTTGATGTTTCTGACGCCAATCAGTTCGATGCTGTCAGATTTTTGTGTGATTTGTTTTAAGCAGCTTTTCGGCAAAACACACTGTGTAAAGCCAAGCCGCGCGGCTTCGTTAACGCGGGTTTGCACGCGTGACACACTTCGTACTTCTCCCGAAAGGCCGACCTCGCCGAAAACAATCATTTTTTCATTTAAAGGTATATCACGCAGGCCTGACACAAGCGCCATACAAACCGCCAAATCGCAGGCAGGCTCGTCAAGTCGCATTCCGCCTACAACATTCAAGTAGGTGTCAAGATTTGAAAAATACATACCCTGCCGTTTTTCAAGTATTGCAAGCAAAAGGTTAAGTCGGTTATAATCAAAACCGTTAGACATACGTCGCGGATTTCCGAAGCCGGTGGTTGTTACAAGCGCCTGAACTTCAGATAAAATCGGTCTTGTGCCCTCGATAACACATGTAATACAAGCACCCGACACATTGTTCATTCTGCCTGACAGTAGCATTGCAGACGGGTTTTCAACCTCACAAAGTCCGCTATCGCGCATTTCGAAAACACCGATTTCGTTAGTAGAGCCGAAACGGTTTTTAATAGCACGCAAAATACGGTAAGACTGATTTCGTTCACCTTCAAAATAAAGCACCGTGTCTACAATATGTTCAAGCACCTTTGGGCCTGCAATCTCGCCGCCTTTGTTGACATGACCTACAATTAAAATCGGTATCTCAAGCGATTTTCCGGTGCGAAGCAACATATTTGTAGATTCACGCACCTGAACAATACTTCCGGCGGACGACGAAAGCTCGCATATTTGCAGGGTTTGAATTGAATCAATCATAACCAAATCGGGCTTTTGCGCCATTATATATTCACATACCGCTTGCGTATCGGTTTCGCTTATTATTGTAACATTATCACCCGACACCCCAAGGCGCCTTGCGCGCAGCTTTATTTGAACGGGCGATTCCTCACCCGAAACATACAGAACATTCAGTTTATCTTTTACACAGTTACATATTTGTAAAAGAATAGTTGATTTGCCGATTCCCGGATCACCGCAAAGCAACACAACCGAACCTTTGACTATGCCGCCGCCCAGCACACGGTCAAGCTCGCTTATTGCGGTTTTATAGCGTTGCTCGTCGGTAATGCCAACCTGCGACAGTCTTTTTGCGCCCGATATAATCTTTTTTGAAGCAGAAGAATAGTTTGAAACGGTTGAAGTTTTACCGGTAATTACCTGCTCCTCTAAGGTATTCCACTCACTGCAAGCGGGGCACTGCCCCATCCATTTTGCAGATTCGTAACCGCACTCGTTACATACATAGACTGTTTTTATTTTCCCTGCCATATTAACTCCTTTATTATATTATAAATCTTGTTTGAAATAATCGGTTATTCCGCAAACCACGGCAAAAGCCATTTGTGATTGGTAGTCTTCGCTTTTTAATTTTTCAAGCTCTGCTTTATTACTTAAAAACCCGCATTCGACAATAACGGTCGGCACAACCGCATTTTTAAGCAAAAATGTACTATTTGTACCCTGCTTTACTACCCTATCGTTTTGCGGTTGAAGCAATGTTTTTATGCTTTTTTGCAATGACTGTGCCAGACATAACGCTTCTTTACGGTTTTTGGTATAAAAAACCTGTGCGCCGTTTGCCGCCGAGGTTGTAAATTTGTTAAGATGAATACTTACAAAAACAGCGTCGGGATTATCTTTCATAATCTGCAGGCGGTTGGTAAGGTCGCTTTTCTTGCGCTTTGCTATAGCCACTGATTCATCATCCTCGGTGCCGGTATCCTCACTTCTTGTCATAATAACATCAAATCCGTTAAACCTCAAAAGCTGAGCCGTTTTAAGCGCAATTTGCAAATTTATATCTTTTTCAACGGTACCGTCACTGGCAGTGGCACCGCCGTCAAACCCGCCGTGACCTGCGTCGATAATAACGGTAGGCGTTGTATCGGGCAAAGTGTTTACACCTATAAATTCGGTTTTGAGATAGCCGAAGGCGGCGATAATGCAAATAACGGTAAGCAACGCAAGCTGCGGTGTAAATCTTTTAAGCATATTCAAAAAGAGCACTCCTTATGAGGTAATAAAACCGATTGCTAAATAATATGCTTTAAAAGTCTAATTTATAATTATTTGCCTAACCTGTCAGTGTAATAATATCATAATTGAATTTTAAAATCAATAAATATTTACCATTCTCGGCAGTGTTTCGGTTAAATAAATACTTGAAACTTTTTGATTTTCAAATTATAATAAAATAGAAGAAAATAATTATTTTGGGTGATAAATATGGAACATGATGCTTCGGGTGCAGGCGTTGCACGCGGCGGGCTGTTCAGCACAGCGGAAATTAAAATTTTGATATGCTATATTTTAAACGCAATACAAGAACCGGTGCCTGTTGATATGCTGGCTAATGTATTACATTATGAAGGTATTGCAAATGCATTTGAAGTCAGCAACGCGGTTGTTTCTCTTGCAAACTTGGGTCAGATTGAGGCGGTTAACGAATCTGAACAAACCTATACCGTAACAGCAAGAGGCCGTGATACAGCGGAAACGCTTAAAACTTCGCTTTCGTCTGTTGTAAAAGAACGCGCCTATCTTGCAGTAATGAAAATGCTTGCTAAATTTAAAAATGCAAAAGACAATACCTTTGAAATAACAAAAGAAAACGGTGCAACATATCTCAGTTGCTCTGCTATAGACGGCGGCAAACCCTTTTTGACGGTTAAGCTACTCATTACCGATGAAGACCAAGGAAGCTATATACGCGAAAAATTTTTAGAAAATCCCTCTAAAATTTATTCTGCAATAATAGAAATGCTCACACCGTAAAAGTAAAAGGCGGCAACAGCCGCCTTTTTATATGTACTTTTTTCTCTTTTTACCGTTAACGCCCATTATTCCGCCCACCAGAGACGAAAGTGTGACAATTATAAAATGAAAAAGTGTGTTAATTGAAAATCCGTTGCCCATAACAAGCGACAGCAGAGTGATCATAACAAAAACCGTAAGTCCGACAATCAAACCTGTAATATAGCCCTTATCGCCTATTATTTTTGAAGTTTTACGGCTTGCAAAAAAGCTTCCTATTGCAAGGCTTAAGGTGGCAAACGGCTTGGCATAGGCGCGGTCAATGTCTAAAAGCAACAAGGCGGCGGCAAAAATCATCATTGAGGCCAAAGCCGACAAAACGCCCAACAGCGCACCTAACAAATATGCCGACCTTTTATTAACATTATCCTTTTTTGAAAATTCATATTCCATAAAAAAACCTCCGCTTAAAAGATATTCAAGCGAAGGATTTTTTATTACTTATTTGCCTGACGGTTGGTCGTCATGAACCGTAAGATTTTGTTGCATTGCCCAGCGTGCAATGGTCATTTTGCTGTGATCACTCTTTGATTCGATAACAATGGTATCCTCTTTCAAAGAAATTACTCTGCCGTAAATTCCGCCGATTGTAACAATTTCATCGCCGACCTGTAAATTCTCACGCATTTGCTTTTCGGCTTTTTCTTTTTTCTTTTGAGGGCGGATAATGAAGAAATACATGGCGGCAATCATAACGCCGAACATTATCAGCGGCATAAGTAAACCGGCGGCACCGCCCTGTGTTCCGGTTGTGTCAGCTGCTTCCAAAGTTAACCAATTAAAATTCATAAAATTTAAACCTCCAAAAATAATAGCAAATTCATTATACAAAATACCGTGCCTAATTGCAAGGATAATTTTGTAAACAAAGAATTAAATCCGTTCGCCTAATACTTTTTCTTTCTCGGCTTTAAACTGTAAAAAACGATTTTCATCGATAGCTTCCCGTATTTCGGACATAAAATTATTGTAAAACCACAGATTGTGCATAACAAGCAAACGCTGTGACAGCATTTCGGTGCTTTTGAGCAGATGACGAATATATGCCCTACTGTAACGCCTGCAAACCGGACAGTCGCAATTTTCATCTATAGGCGACATATCGTCTTCATACTTTTTATTATTTATGTTTATTATACCATTTGAAGTGAACAAATGTCCGTGACGGGCATTTCGGCTTGGCATTACGCAGTCAAAAAGATCGACGCCGCGTTCAACCGCGTTTAAAATATTAAGCGGTGTTCCGACACCCATTAAGTAACGGATTTTATTTTTTGGCATATACGGAGTAACATGCTCAATTACATCATACATAACCTCGGTGGGCTCGCCTACCGCCAAACCGCCTATCGCGTAGCCGTCTAAATCAAGGTCGGCAATCTGCTTCATATGATTTATACGCAGGTCATTATATGTGCAGCCTTGGTTAATACCGAATAACATCTGTTCACGGTTAACGGTGGTTTCAAGGCTGTTGAGCTCGCGCATTTTTTCTTTACAGCGCACAAGCCAGCGGGTAGTCCGTTCACAAGAGTCTTTAGAATAACGGTATTCGGCTGGATTTTCAACACATTCGTCAAACGCCATAGCTATTGTAGAGCCTAAATTTGACTGAATCTGCATACTCTCTTCGGGACCCATAAAAATCCGTCTGCCGTCAATATGGCTTTGAAATGTGACGCCCGCTTCTTCGATATGACGAAGCGACGCAAGCGAAAACACCTGAAAACCCCCGCTGTCTGTAAGGATAGGTCCGTCCCAAGTGGTAAATTTATGCAGTCCGCCGCAATCGCGTATAATTCTGTCACCCGTTTTCACATGCAGATGATAGGTGTTGCTGAGCATTATCTGACAGCCGATATTTTTTAAATCTTCGGCAGAAAGCGCACCTTTAATTGCACCTGCCGTTGCAACATTCATAAAAGCGGGCGTTTGAACAGTACCTCGATTGGTTACTAATTCACCGCGCCGCGCACCGTTTTCCTGTTTCAACAATCTAAACATAAAAGCTCCTTAAGGTTTTACAAAATCAACATAGCGTCGCCGAAGCTGAAAAATCTGTATTTTTCATCTACTGCCGCTTTATATGCGTTCATAGTATTTTCATAGCCTGCAAAGGCAGAAACAAGCATTATAAGGGTGCTTTCGGGCAGATGAAAATTAGTAACAAGCCCATCCATACACTTGAATGTATAACCGGGATATATGAAAATGCCCGTATCATCACTGCATTCACACATCTTGCCGTGCTTTTGCGCAACACTTTCAACGGTACGGCAGCTCGTGGTACCCACGCATATTACCCTGCCGCCGTTTTCTTTGGTTTGGTTGATTATATCGGCGGTTTCTTTCGGCATATAGTAATGCTCGGTGTGCATTTTATGCTCGGTTATATCGTCAACCTTTACGGGGCGAAATGTACCGAGCCCCACATGCAGCGTTACATATACAACATTTACTCCCTTTTGTTTAATGTTTTCAAGTAATTCGGGTGTAAAATGCAGACCCGCGGTAGGAGCGGCGGCAGAGCCTAACTCTTTTGAATAAACCGTTTGATAGCGTTCTCGGTCGGTTAATTTTTCCTTAATATACGGCGGAAGCGGCATTTGACCCACTTTATCAAGCACACTGAAAAACTCGCCGTCGCACTTAAAATTCAACACACGGTTTCCGTCGGGTAAAACATCCTGCACCACAGCGGAAAGTTCATCGCTGAATATAAACTCACGGCCTATTTTTGCCTTTTTGCCGGGGCCTGCAAGACACTCCCAAGTGTATAGGTCATATTGTTTTAAAAGCACAAATTCAACCACAGCGCCGGTATCGCTTGCGGTGCCGTAAAGTCGGGCAGGCAATACACGAGTGTTGTTAAGCACCAAGCAATCGCCCTTGCGCAAAAAGGAAGGCAATGCACCGAAATTATAATGCCCTATCTCTCCGTTTTCTTTATTAAGATACATCAACCGTGATGAATCACGCGGAAAAACAGGCGTCTGGGCAATAAGATTTTCGGGTAAATCGTAATAAAAATCGCTTTTTTTCATATAATTTTACCAATAACTTTCATATAATGTATGTATATTTTGATTTGACAAATCATCGTCACGGTGATATTATTTAGTTATTAAATTATATTATATTGCAAACCTTTGTCAATATCAATATAAATTTTTAATACCCCTTGGAGGACTTAAAAATGAAAAATTATAAAGTAGGTATTATAGGCGCTACCGGAATGGTAGGTCAAAGATTCGCACTGCTTCTTGCAGATCATCCTTGGTTTAAGGTAACCGCACTTGCCGCAAGCTCACGCAGTGCAGGAAAAACATATACCAAAGCGGTGGGCAGCCGTTGGGCCATGACCGCGCCTATGCCCGAAAATTTAAAAGATATGACAGTTTATGACGCTGTAAACGACATTGATACAATCGTTTCAAAGGTTGACTTTGTTTTTTGCGCCGTTGATATGAAAAAGGATGAAATCAAGGCTCTTGAAGAAACATACGCTAAACACGAGTGCCCTGTTGTGTCAAACAATTCGGCTCACCGCTTTACGCCCGATGTGCCGATGGTAATACCAGAGCTTAACCCCGAGCATATCAAGGTAATTGAGTCACAACGCAAACGCCTCGGCACAAAGCGCGGTTTTGTTGCCGTAAAATCTAACTGCTCGCTTCAAAGCTATGTGCCGGCAATTTTTCCGCTTGACAAAGAATTCGGTGTTGAAAAATGTTTGGTTTGCACATATCAGGCAATTTCGGGCGCGGGCAAAACCTTTGAGCGTTGGCCCGAAATGATCGACAATGTTATACCCTACATCGGCGGTGAAGAAGAGAAAAGCGAAAAGGAACCGCTTAAAATTTGGGGTAAGGTTGAAGACGGCGAAATAAAGCTTGCCGACAGTCCAAAGTTTACCGCACAGTGCCTTCGTGTTCCCGTTTCCGACGGTCACATGGCTGCTGTGTTTGTAACATTTAAAAATAAGCCCTCAAAAGAGCAAATACTTGAGGTCTGGAAAAACTTCTCGGGTGTTCCGCAGGAATTGAAGCTTCCTCACGCACCAAAGCAGTTCCTAAATTATTTTACCGAGGACAATATGCCTCAAACAAAGCTGCAACGCGACCTTGAAGGCGGTATGGCAATATCTGTAGGCCGTCTGCGTGAAGACAGTCAATACGACTATAAGTTTGTTTGTCTTTCGCATAACACATTACGCGGCGCGGCAGGCGGCGCGGTTCTTTTGGCGGAGCTTTTGGCAGCCAAGGGTTATATGGACTGATTAGCTTTAATAATATTTAACGAGGTGTTTTTATGAAAAAAAGAATTTTCACAGGCGCGGCAACGGCATTGGTTACACCTTTCGGCGCTGACGGAAGCGTAAATTTTGAGCGTTTAAAAACACTGGTTAACGAACAAATTGACGGCGGTATCGATGCGCTTGTTATTTGCGGCACTACCGGCGAAAAATCTACCCTTCGCTATGACGAGCATTTACGCGTTATAGAAGAGGCGGCAAAAGCGGCAAACGGCAGAGTGCCTATTATTGCGGGCACTGGCAGTAACGATACCGTTTATTCGGTAGAATTATGTGAAGATGCCGCAAGTGTTGGCGCCGACGCCTTTTTAATGGTAACGCCCTATTACAACAAAACCTCTCAAGCCGGTCTTGTAGCACATTATAACTACATTGCCGACCGAGTGAGCAGACCGATAATTCTTTACAATGTTCCGTCAAGAACGGGCGTTAACATAAAGCCCGACACTTACAAAGAGCTCTCGAAGCACCAAAACATTGTTGCCACCAAAGAAGCAAGCGGCGACCTTTCGCTGATTGCCGAGATTAAATACCTTTGCGGCGATGAGTTGGATATTTATTCCGGCAACGATGACCAAACTGTGCCGATTATGTCACTCGGCGGTATAGGTGTAATATCGGTGCTTTCAAATATAGCGCCTAAAGTAATGCACGACATTTGCGACCTTTATCTTAACGGTTACACACAGGCGTCTTCCGAATTGTTTTTAAAGCATATAGGCCTTATGAATGCAATGTTCTGTGATGTAAATCCGATACCTGTTAAAGAAGCGATGAATATTTTAGGACTTAATGTCGGAGGTTGCAGAATGCCGCTTTTTCCGACAAGCGAAGCAAATAAAGCCTTTATAAAAGCAAAGCTTTCCGAGTGCGGATTTATGATTTAAAACGATAAATTTTAGGATGTGAAAAAAGCAATGATAAATATTTTACTGTCGGGCGCTTGCGGAAAAATGGGTAATGCCGTGGCGCGCTGCTGCAAAGAAGAAACCGATGTTAAAATTATTGCGGGTGTTGATAAAGCAGAAGTGCTTTGCGACTTCCCTGTTTACTGCTCGTTTGATGATGTTAAGACCGCTCCTGATGTTATTATCGACTTTTCACATGTTTCGGTACTTGAAAGTCTGCTTGACTTCGCAATAAAAAACACCGTACCCGTAGTTCTTGCTACCACCGGTTACAGTGACGGTCAAATCAAAAAAATTCATGAAGCCTCAAATAAAATTCCCGTGTTTTTTACGGCAAATATGTCGCTTGGCGTAAATCTGTTATGCTCGCTTGCAAAAAATGCCGCAAAGATTTTAGGCAGTAATTTTGATGTTGAAATTATAGAAAAGCATCATAATCAAAAGATTGACGCGCCTTCAGGCACGGCTTTAATGCTGGCTAATGCCGTAAATTCGGTTTTTGATGATACTTACATCTATGAATACGATCGTCACTCAAAGCGCCAAAAGCGCAAGAAAAACGAAATCGGTATTCACGCGGTGCGCGGAGGCACAATTGTCGGAGAGCATGATGTTATTTTTGCCGGTCACGATGAGGTCATTACCCTTTCACATTCAGCCCAAAGCAAAGAGGTTTTTGCCGCGGGCGCAGTAAAGGCGGCAAAGTTTATTGTCGGCAAGCCAAACGGTCTGTACGATATGGGCAGTATTTTAGATTTAGGCTAATAAGTAATTAAATAATTGTATACAAAAGAGCGCTTGAAATTTCAAGCGCTCTTTTGTATATTGTGTATTATTTTCTGTAATAGGTATAATACGCCGTAACAACATCATACTTTCCGCTGACTTGATTTTGACCTTCGATTGTCACTCCGTCACCGCTTAATAACAGATAATACTTTGAGCAACTTACAGGGCAGGTAAAAACATCTGCTTCACCGCAGATAACCCGTATATTTTCACCCACAACGGCTATTCTGCCCGACTTTCCGATAATATCGTATGTAACCGTGCCGTCATCGTGCAAAATCCGTTTGGTTACATACTTTACCTCTCGCCCGTCAAAGGTTTTAAGCAGCGCCTCGTTTTTGTTTTTTCTTTTAATTAAACCCATTATTCCGTCACAAATTTAATTATAACTTTCTTACCCTTTTTAACTATAATTCCGTCTTTAAAATCATCGGGTGTAAAGGCTTGTGACGGGTTAGCAGCTTTTTCATCGTTGACTGTAACGCCGCCCTGAGTTACAAGTCGAGGCACTTCGCCGTTTGACGCCGCCATACCGCCCTTAACCATTACTGAAAGCAGTCCTATTTTACCGTCTGTAAAATCGTCGGCGGCAAGCGCTACAGTAGGCATATTTTCGTGCGAGCCTACTCCTGCAAATACGGCCCTTGCGGTCTCCTGCGCCTTCTCGGCCTCTGCCTCGCCGTGCACAAGCTTGGTAAGCTCATAAGCCAAAATTTCTTTTGCGGTATTTAACTGACTGCCCTCCCAAGAGTCCATTTCGTCAATTTGCTCAAGAGGCAGGAATGTGAGCATTCTTATGCATTTTAAGACATCTGCGTCGCCTACATTACGCCAATACTGATAAAAATCATAAGGCGAGGTTTTGTTTGGATCAAGCCATACGGCGCCGCCTACGGTCTTTCCCATTTTTTTGCCCTCTGAATTAAGCAGTAATGTAATTGTCATAGCGTGGGCGTCTTTACCGAGTTTTTTTCTGATAAGTTCGGTACCTCCGAGCATATTAGACCACTGATCGTCGCCGCCGAACTGCATATTACAGCCGTATTCTTTAAATAAATGATAAAAATCGTACGACTGCATTATCATATAGTTGAATTCAAGAAAAGAGAGTCCCTTTTCCATACGCTGCTCATAGCAACGGGCGCGAAGCATATTGTTAACCGAAAAATGTGCGCCTACCTCACGGAGCATATCTATATAATTAAGTCCGAGCAACCAATCGGCGTTGTTTACCATAATTGCCTTATCGTCGCCAAACTCAATAAAGCGTTCCATTTGCTTTTTAAAGCAGTTGCAGTTATGCTGAATTGTTTCGGGCGTCATCATAGAGCGCATATCGGTTCTGCCCGACGGGTCGCCTATGTACGCTGTACCGCCGCCTATAAGCACTACGGGGCGGTTGCCGGCCATTTGCAAACGCTTCATAAGACAAAGCGCCATAAAGTGGCCTACATGCAGGCTGTCGGCTGTAGGGTCAAAACCTATATAAAAAGTGGCTTTGCCGTTGTTAATCATTTCTCTTATTTCTTTTTCATCGGTAACCTGCGCGATAAGTCCGCGGGCTACAAGTTCTTCATAAATACCCATTTTATTTCTTACTCCTATCAAGCAATTCCTTTGCGGAATTGTATAAATTTTCGGTTATATCCGAGCCCGACATTATTCGGGCAATTTCATGTATGCGCTGTTCATATTCAAGCGAAATGACATTTGTATATGTGCGGTCATTCAACACGCTTTTTTCGATAAGCAGATGATTTTGAGCGTATGCGGCAATTTGCGCCAGATGTGTTACACAAATAACCTGACGGCTTTTTGACACCTTTTGCAGTTGAATGCCCACCTTATCTGCCGCCCTGCCGCTTATGCCTGTATCAATCTCGTCGAATATCAGAGTGTCGATATCGTCTCTGTCGGCAAGAACGCTCTTTATTGCAAGCATTATACGCGAAAGCTCGCCGCCCGAAGCAATTTTGTTAAGCGGTTTTACGCTCTCGCCCGCGTTTGCGCTGATTAAAAACTCGACGGCGTTACAACCGTGACGGGTATATTTGTCGCGATTTACCTTAATTTCAAAACGAACATTCGGCATATCGAGTAAATTTAAAACCTCACTCACCTGTGCCGAAAAGCTTTCTGCCGCTTTGACACGCGTGTCGGTAAGTTTTTCACCAAGTGCAATAAGCCTGTCGGTAGAAGCGTCAAGCTCAGCTGAAAGCTCCTCAATGCGTTTGTCGGAGCAGACGATTTTATCAAGCTCGACACGCGCATTTTCGAGAAAATCAAGCATTTTTTGCTCATCGCTGCCGTATTTTAACATAAGCCGCCGCAAAGTGTCAAGTCTTTCACGCAATTTATCGGCATCAAGCTCACAGTATTCTGTGTTATTTATAAACGAGCGTATTTCAAAGCCGACAGCCTCAAGATTTGCAAGCACCTCTTCAAGCTTGTCAGAAAGGTTTAAGAGGCGGTCGTTTTTTGTGCTTTCTATGTAATTTTGCGCATTTTTTATAAGCGATAAGGCGCCGTCGGAATTTTCTTCGCCGTCAATACATACAGCCGCACTGCCAAGCGCCGACACCGTTTTTTCATAGTTTTCGGCAACCGCGAGTTTGCTTTTTATATCATCAATCTCACCTACGGTTATATCGGCCTGCTCAAGTTCATTTATCTGGTATTTTAAAATTTCGATACGGCGTAGTTTTTCGCCCTCGTCGGTTTCGTTGGCGTTTAACTCGCGGCGAACGGCATTGAAGTGTTTAAACTCGTCGTAATAATCTTTAAGCTGTTTTTGATTTTCTGCAATCATATCAAGATAGATATAATAATTATCGGGGTTAAGCAGTTTCTGATTGTCGTGCTGACCGTGTATGTTAATAAGATTTTTAGACACATCTTTAAGCACGCCGGCGGTAGCGGGTCGGCCGTTGATTTTGATAGAACTTCCGCTTAAAGTAAGTGCTCTGGTTATAAGCAAATTGCCGTCAGGGTCGGGCTCAAAACCGCTTTCTGCAAGCTGCTTTTTCGACTGTTCGGAAAGGTCGAAAAAAAGTGCCGAAACCAAGGCCTTGTCACAGCCCGCTCTTATTAAATCTTTTGATGTGCGCTCGCCTAAAACTGCGTTTATGGCGTCGATTATTATTGATTTTCCGGCTCCTGTTTCACCGGTAAGCACATTAAACCCTTTGTCAAAATCAATATCGGTTTTTTCAATTACTGCGATGTTTTCAATATGCAAAGACTTAATCATAAAAATACCTTACATCATTTTTTTTATTTCGTTTGTAAGCTGTGCCGCGTGCGCCTCGCTGTGAGTTACTATAAAAACAGTATCATCACCTGCAATGGTGCCGAGCATCATATCGTTATACATAGCGTCAAGCGCAACACAAACGCTTGAAGCCATAC
Source organism: uncultured Oscillospiraceae bacterium (assembly GCA_905211675.1). Lineage (GTDB taxonomy): Bacteria > Bacillota > Clostridia > Oscillospirales > Acutalibacteraceae > UBA737. The sequence goes on along the minus strand of CAJMBP010000005.1, from coordinate 9,116 downwards.
CTGACATACATTTAATTACAACATCATTAAGCGCATATTCAACGCTTTTTGCGTAACGCGAAAAAATTTCACGGTAATGCTCAAAAGACTGTTTCTCGAAATTTTTAATCTGACTGCTTACATATCGGTAATTACCGTCGGCGTCATGAGCCTTTATAAGCCTTAATTCTTTAATATCGCGCGATACGGTCGATTGGGTTGCCTTAAAGCCTTCTTCAAGCAGCAGATTTTGAATTTCATCCTGAGTAATAACAATGTTATTTTCTATAATTTCGAGAATTTTTTGCTGTCTTTTCTTCTTCATTACATTCCACTCCTTGCATCACGGAATTTTAAAGACAGAGTCTTATAAAAAGATCGGTCATTAAGACGCACAAGCTTTACGCATCTTTGAGACTTTGTAATATATATTTCGGTATAAGGTTTTATGTTTACGGCCTTTCTGCCGTCAACTGTAATATTTATATCGGTTCGCTTTTTCGAAAAGGCCTTTAATTTAATAACCTTTTCGCCGCTTACAAGTATAGGCTTTGCCGCTAACGAGTGAGAGCATATAGGCGTTAGGCACACACATTGCATTTTGGGGTCTATAACGGGGCCGCCTGCCGACATTGAATACGCGGTAGAGCCCGTGGGAGTCGCCGCAATAAGTCCGTCGGCGTGATAGGTTATAACATCGCCCCCGTCAACCGAAGCCGTAACATCTATAATGCGTGAAATATATCCGCTGCTTATAACCACATCGTTGAGCGCTTCATACTCGCCCACTGTTTTGCCGTTTTCTTTAACGGTAACATTAAGCATCATTCGCTCTTCAATGCTGTATTCGCCGGTTTTTAATTTTTCAAGCAATCTGTATTCATTTTGCTCAATATTGGCAAGATATCCCACTCTTCCGGCATTTATGCCTAAAATAGCCTTGCCGTCAACGGCGGCTCGCTTGGCATAACGAATGATGGTACCGTCGCCGCCGATTGTAATAATAATATCGGCAATTTTATAAAGCTCATCTTCTTTTGCATTTTCATAACCTGCACAACAAATACTGTCGGGCAAATAAGCCTTTATGCCGCATTCCTTTAAAAAAACGCCGATTTTTTCAACCGTTTCGGACGAACCCCGTTTATCAAGATTGGGTATAACCGATACTATCACTGTACGCCCTCCTTTAAAGCTTTGTATGATGCGTCAACAACCGAAACGACATCGTAATCGGCAACCGTTGCATCATCGTTTTTTTCAATATAGCATAGGTATTCTATGTTGCCTTCTGGCCCTTTAACTGGTGAAAAATCAAGGCCTAAAAGTGAAAATTTGTTTTCTTTTATTATGTTTATAATTTTTTCGATAACGGCAATATGCACACTCTTTTCGCGCACTACGCCCTTTTTGCCTACATTTTCTTTGCCTGCTTCAAACTGCGGTTTAATAAGGCAAACCGCACGCCCGTTATCTTTAAGCAGTGTACGCATAACAGGAATAATAAGCGATAAGGATATAAACGAAACATCAACCGAGGCAAAATCCAACTTATCGGGTACAATTTCGGGTGTTACATATCTGAAATTTGTTCGTTCAAGATTTACAACTCGCTCGTCGGTGCGCAGTTTCCACGCGAGCTGACCGTAGCCTACATCAATGGCATAAACCTTTTCGGCGCCGTTTTGCAGCATACAGTCGGTGAAACCGCCGGTTGACGCACTAATATCGGCACAAACACATCCGTCTAACGAAATATTAAAACTATTTACCGCTTTTTCAAGCTTTAAGCCGCCGCGGCTGACATATTTTAAGGTTTCGCCGCGAACCTCTATATTATCATCGGGTTTAACGGTTGCGCCCGCCTTATCGGATTTTTGGTTATTTACATAAACAACACCCGACATTATTATTGCCTTGGCTTTTTCGCGGCTTTCGGCAAAACCGCGGCTTACCAACGCACAATCTAATCTTTCTTTTTCCATTATTTACCTACAATTTCTATCATTGAATCGCTGTCAAGCCTGTACCTTTTAAGTGCCGACTGTATTGTCGACGCGGCAACAAACTCATTATCAATAGCATATACGCTGTACCTGCCGCCATAACCTTTTTGCAAAAGACGGCCGGCGATATGCTCGGCTATACCGCCCGAAAGAATACCCTCTTCAAAAAAGTAAAGCTTTTTATAGTTCAGCAATAAATCAATCAGCTGTTCTTCAACGGGATATATCTTATTAAGTTTTATAATATCGGTATTACCGAGGGACTTTTGAGCCTCTACGGCATTTGAGAAAACTCTGCCGTAGGTTACAATAGCCTTATCTCCGCCTTTTGAAACAACCGTATAATCGCCATTGATTTCGCCTTCATAATTATTGTTTTCACAACCGCGCGGATAGCGAATAACGCTTATCTCACGCTTTTCTGCCGAGTTTAAAATCAAGCTTTTGAGCTCACGGTAATAACACGGTGAATAAATGTTGACATTTGGAATTGTCGATAGATATGCCGCGTCAAAAACACCTTGATGGCTTTCGCCGTCGTCACCTACAATGCCCGCTCGGTCAACAAGTAACTTTATGGGTACATTTGCTATTGCGGCATCGTGAAGCACCTGATCGTACCCGCGTTGCAAAAATGTTGAATAAACCGCAAAATAAGGAATCATTCCGCCTGTAGCAAGCCCCGCCGCAAAGGTTACGGCGTGCTGTTCGGCAATTCCAACATCAAAAAACCGCGACCGGTATTTTTCGGCAAATGCTTGGAGTCCGGTGCCCGCAGTCATTGCAGCGGTTACGGCACACACTTTTTTGTTTTTTTCGGCAAGCTCGCATAAAGCGTTGCCCGCAACATCGGAATAGGTTTGATTTTTTGAACTGTCTTTACCCTTGCAGACATCAAATGAAGACACGCCGTGATAATCATTCGGTTGACTTTCGGCGTAACTGTAGCCCTTTCCCTTTACTGTTACAACATGAACGAGTGTAGGTCGGCTGTAATTTTTAGCTATATTAAAAAGCCGCTCCATTGCCTCGATATCGTGACCGTCGACAGGACCTAAATAGTTGAAACCCAAGCATGTAAAAATGTTATTCTTGTAAACAATACTCTTAAATGCCTCTTTTATTCGAAAAACAAAGTCATAAATCTTCTCACCGACAAGCGGTATTTTTAAAAGCAACATACCCACGGTAAATTTTAGTTTATGATAGCTTTTACGATTGCGCATTTTTGTAAACGCGCGTGACAATGCGCCGACATTACGTGAAATAGACATTTTATTATCATTTAAAACAACTATAAAATTACTCTTTTTGGCTCCCGCATTGTTAAGCGCCTCATAAGCCATACCGCCTGTCATGGCGCCGTCGCCGATTACGGCTATGGCATTGCCGCCCTCGCCCGAAAGTGACTTTGCGCGGTAAATTCCGTATGCCGCAGAAATGGAGTTGCTACTGTGCCCCGTTACAAACGGATCGTGCTCGCTCTCGTCGGGTCGCATAAAGCCCGAAATACCGCCCTCTTGACGAAGGGTCGAAAAGCGATCGAGCCTTCCCGTAAGCAGTTTGTGAGCATAAGACTGATGACCCACATCGAAAATTATGGCGTCATGCGGTGAAGAAAAAGCTCTGTGCAACGCTACGGTAAGCTCAACTGCACCCAAACTCGAGGCTAAATGACCGCCGTTTTTAGACACCACATCAATTATCTCATCACGAATTTCCTGACAAAGCAAATTGACATCGGCATTGTTCAGTTTTTTTACATCGTCGGGTGAATTTATTTTATTTAAAATTTTGTGTTCCAAAATTCAAACTTCCTTTAGTAGTTACGCTCAAGCAGATATGCTGCCAATTCTTTAAGGTTTTGCGTATTACCCTCAAAATGTTCAAGACATTCATACGCCTCATCGGTATATTTTTTGGCAAGCTCGCGGCAATACTCGGGCCCCAATCTTACGACAATCGTATCTTTATTGTTTCTTTCGTCACTGCCCGTAGGCTTGCCCAACACCTTTGAGTCGCCCTGACAGTCAAGAATATCATCGATAATTTGAAAGGTAATTCCAAGCTTTTCGCCGAATTTTTCCGCAACACCTACAAGCTCATCATCGGCGCCCGCAAGAATACAGCCGATAGCGCAGGCAGTTTTAAGCAATGCGCCGGTTTTTAGGCGATACATTTCAAACAGCACGCTGTCATCGGCATCTTGACCGAGCGACATATCGATTGTTTGACCGCCAATCATACCCGAAACGCCCGCCGAAGACGCAAGATGCGCCAACGCCTTAACCACGCGCTCCGACGGAATACCCAGCGTTTTTGCCGCCACCGAAAATGCCTCGGTAAGCAATGCGTCTCCGCAAAGCAATGCGGTGCTTTCGCCGAATGCCTTATGGCACGAGGGCTTGCCGCGCCGAATATCGTCATTATCCATACACGGCAGGTCGTCATGAACCAACGAATATGAATGTATCATTTCAAGCGCGCATGCAAAATTATAAGCGCAGTCGTCATTGCCGCCACAAAGCTTGTAAAATTCGAGCAACAATACAGGTCTTATACGCTTGCCGCCGTTTAAAACAGCATAACCGCAGGCACGCAAAACGTCATCATAAAGCTGTCCGCTTTCGGACAGTATGATATCAAGGCGGGATTCAAGCTTTGCCTGATAATCTTTTATAAGTGATTCAATCATTATCCGCACTCTCCTTTTCGGCATCGGTCAGTGATATTATTTTTTGCCTTGCCGATTCAAGATAAGCAGAACATTCTTTTGAAAGCTTTATACCCTTTTCAAAAAGAGTGACCGCATCATCAAGCGATGTTTGCTCTTTTTCAAGGCTGTTGGCTATTTCCTCTAACTCTTTTAATGATTTTTCAAAATCAAAATCTTTTGAAAGCATAAAAATTCCTCTTACTGTTTATTTTTATCGATTGATGTAACAATGCAGTTTGCATTGCCGTCGCACATTGAAACCGAAATGTTGTCTCCCGTATTCAAATCGCTGACACTTGCAACACACGCACCGTCTTTGGTTACTACCGAGAAGCCCCTTGCCATAACCTTTAAAGGACTTAACGCGTCTATACGCGTCGCAAGGCGTGCCGCGGCGCTTTGACAGCTTTGCAGCTTTTGATTAACACGGTCTGCCAAACGGTCGGCTGTACGGTCAAGCTCTAACTGCTTGTTTTGTAAAATGCGGTCTAAATTTGAAAAACTTATTTTATTTTTGTAAACTTCAAGTTTTGCGTTATAAGAATTGTATTTAAGCGTGATACGGCTTTTAAGCAGATTTCTCACACCGTCAACCTTGTTTATTAAATCGTGCATATCGGGAACTGCAAGTTCCGCCGCATGCGACGGCGTTGAGGCCCGAACATCGGATACAAAATCGCATATAGTAAAATCGGTTTCGTGGCCAACAGCCGATATAACGGGATAAGGTGATTCATAAATCTTGCGCGCCAGAGCCTCGTCATTAAAGCAGTGCAAATCTTCGGCACTGCCGCCGCCTCTGCCAATAATTACGGTATCAATGTTTTCTAAAGCGTAAACACGGTCAAGAGTTTTTATCATATCCTGCGCCGCCATATCGCCCTGCACCAGCACCGGACACATAACAATCTCACAAGCGGGATAACGGCTTGCTGTTATGTTTAAAATGTCTTGAACAGCAGCCCCAGTATCAGAAGTAATTACCGCTATTCGCTTTGGGTATTTTACAAGCGGTCTTTTATTACTCGAGTCAAACAAACCCTCGGCTTCAAGCTTTTCTTTAACCTGCTTAAAAGCAAGCGCCAAATCGCCGTCACCGAACGGGTGCATCTGCTCTGCGTAAAACTGATACTGACCGTCTTTTTCATAAAGCGATACTCTGCCCGAAATCACCACCGCAAGGCCATCTTCAACATTAAACTTGACATGCGCGGCAGAACTGCGGAACATAACGCACCTAACCGACGCGTTTTTATCCTTTATAGTAAAATACCAATGCCCGCTTGAAAAATGATTTTTAAAATTTGAAATCTCTCCGCTCAGGTTTATATATGCAAGCCGAGCATCATTTTCAATAAGTGATTTTACATAGGTGTTAAGCTGACTTACGGTAATTGTATTATTCATCTTCGTTTTGCTTTGCCACGGTTGAAAGTATGCCGTTTATAAATGAAGCATCTTCCTTAGTTGCATATTTTTTTGCAAGCTCAACCGCTTCGTTAATTGAAACCGAAACAGGTATTTCACTGTAAAACTTAATCTCATATATGGCAAGGCGAAGTATTGCGAGCGCCGTTTTAGTAATGCGTTTAATCGACCAGCCTACCGCATTTTGAGAAATAATCTCATCAATTTTTTCAAGATTTACGAATACGCCGAAAAACACATTTTTTATATATTCATCGACTTTTAAGTCACGCACTTCCTCAGCTAAAGAAAGTATGTCCTCTAAAGCGTAATCATTGAACTCCTTTTCAAAAATTAAAATAAACGCCTCTTCGCGAGCCTGTTTTCGTGTCATAACACACCAGCTTTCAAAAATATACATTTCACAACAACATATTATACTACTAAACCTTTGTTATTTCAAGGCAAAAATATTCATTTTTTATGAATATATGCATATTTTATTTTGCTGTTGACAAACAAATGCAATTGTGCTATACTTGCTGTCAATGATAGAGGCGCACTATGTCATAAGTACCGTGCTTTATACAGTTGCCGAAACTGCACGCGAAAGGGGCAGGTGCCGAAGCCGGTGTTGTGGCATACACCTTGCTGGCAACTCAGATAACATCTGTTTTGCTGTCGCAGTAATGCGGAGTGCTATTCATTCTGATTTTTATATTTTGTTTGTCGGAAGGTAGCAGCACTCGTTTTGCCGCTGTCTTTTTTATTTTCGGGAGGAACTTTGTTATGAAAAACACAATTTTTACAGGCGCCGCAACCGCCATTATAACTCCGCTTAATGAAAACGGAATTGATTTTGACGCCTTCGGCAGACTGATAGAATGGCAGATTGCCGAGGGTATTGACGCCATAGTTGCCGCCGGTACCACCGGCGAAGGTTCTACGCTTACCGACGAGGAGCATAAATCGGTTATAAAATTTTGTGTAGAAAAGGTTGCCGGCCGTGTGCCCGTAATAGCAGGAACCGGTTCTAACGACATTGCCTATGCCATAAGCCTTACAAAATACGCTTGCGAAGCAGGCGCAGACGCCATGCTGCTTGTAACACCCTACTATAACAAAGCAACACAAAACGGTTTGATTAAGTCCTTTACAGCCGTTGCCGACGCAAGCACCAAGCCCTGTATACTTTACAATGTGCCAAGCCGCACCGGATGCAACATAACACCTCAAACCTGTGCCGTTCTTGCAAATCATCCTAATATTGTCGCAATAAAGGAAGCGAGCGGAAACATTTCACAGGTAGCGGAAATTTCACGCCTTTGCGGTGACAGGCTTGACATTTATTCGGGTAATGACGATCAGATTGTGCCTGTTATGTCTTTAGGCGGAAAGGGCGTAATATCGGTGCTTTCTAACCTTTTACCCCGTGAAACATCACAAATGTGTCACAGTTATCTTGAAGGCAATACAAAAGCCTCGCTCGATATGCAGCTTAAATATCTGCCGCTTATCGACTCGCTTTTCTGTGAAGTAAATCCCATACCCGTTAAGGCGGCTATGGCGGCTATGGGCTATTGCGAAAACTATTTGCGTCTGCCGCTTACCGAAATGGAAGATAAGAACCAACAAAAATTGCTTGCCGATATGCGTGAAGCAGGCATTGAATTTTAATCAAAGAGGTATTTTTATGAAAATAGCTATTTACGGTTACGGAAATTTAGGCAAGGGCGTTGAATGCGCCGTAAACGCCGCACCCGATGCCGAGCTGTTCGGTGTATTTACACGCCGCGCGCCCGAATCGGTTAAAACGGTAAGCGGTGTCACGGTTTACCACGCCGATGATATTCTAAGATACAAAAATGATATTGATGTTGTGATTATATGCGGCGGCTCTGCTACCGACCTGCCTGCCATGACACCGGCACTTGCCGAAAGCTTTAATGTTATCGACAGCTTTGACACCCACGCTAAAATACCCGAGCATTTTTCAAATGTTGATAAGGCTTCAAAGCAAAGCAAGCACACGGCGCTAATTTCGAGCGGTTGGGACCCCGGCATGTTTTCAGTTAATCGCCTTTATGCCTCGGCAATATTACCAAACGGCAAGGATTACACATTCTGGGGTAAGGGCGTAAGTCAGGGCCACTCCGACGCCATAAGGCGTATTGAGGGCGTTAAAGACGCCAAGCAATACACAGTGCCGATTGACTCGGCTCTTGAGGCGGTGCGAAGCGGTGAAAACCCCGACCTTACTACAAGGCAAAAGCACCTGCGTGAGTGCTTTGTTGTAGCCCAAGACGGCGCCGACAAAGACCGCATAGAAAACGAAATTAAAACTATGCCCAACTACTTTGCCGATTATGACACAATAGTTCACTTTATTACCGAAGAAGAGCTTAAAAGGGACCACAGCGGTATTCCCCACGGCGGTTTTGTAATAAGAACCGGAAGCACCGGCTTTAACGGCGAAAACAAACATGTTATTGAATACAGTCTGAAGCTTGACTCTAACCCTGAATTTACCGCAAATGTACTTGTTGCGTACGCACGTGCCGTAAACAGGCTTTACCGCCGCGGCGATTACGGTTGTAAAACGGTGTTCGATATTGCCCCCGCAGATTTATCTGTTCTTTCGGGTGAAGAGCTCAGAAAAACTATGCTTTAAATTTTTAATATCAAATTCTGCGACCGATGTTTTTTATCGGTCGCCTTTTGTTTTGCCAATTTCAATTCATTGACAAATAATAACATAAATGGTATGATATACAGGTATGCTATGATATTTTTACCATAAATTAAGGGAGAATTATTATGAACTTTTTTGACGAACTTAAAAGCTATGACAACGAAGTGTTTTCGGCATGTAACGCAGAGCTTTCGCGTCAGCAAGGCAATATTGAACTTATTGCTTCCGAAAACATTGTTTCAAAAGCAGTTTTGCTTGCCGCAGGCGGCGTGCTTACCAACAAATACGCCGAGGGTTCCCCTGCCAAAAGATATTA
>CAJMBP010000004.1 GCA_905211675.1 uncultured Oscillospiraceae bacterium | reverse complement strand
ACTTCTGCAAAACCCTGAAATGGCAGCACTCTTGAAGTCGCTGGCAAAGACATTATAGAATTAAAATGGCAGATCCTTTTACATAGCCTTCATAGCTTGTAAAGGGGTCTGCCCTTATTTTTGTTTTTGGGGGTGCAAAATGGATAGAGCATTTATGGACGAGTATTATGACAAAATGCGAGCTGATGATATTGAGGAATTATCAAGCCAGAGGAATGAGGATTATTCCGATAGAGCCGATGATTACAAAGCTGCAAAGCAGGCTCTGCTTGAGGGATTGGGGTTATCGCATTTATTTAGCGGAAACCGCAAACTTACACCAGAAGAAAAAGAACTCTGGTTGTTGTTCGACAGGGTATATGTAACAGAGCTTCTGGCAAGGGATGAATTTGCGAAGGGCGCATATATGCTGGGAGCTGAAGATCGAGAAACTATGCTTCGATAAATACTGTACCTGCTTCGGCAGGACAGGTTACATACAATCATTCGTCCCGAAAAATTCTATGGAATTTCTGATAATTCTGGTTGAAAAATTCGGTTTGAAATGATATATTAAACAGACTTAAATTGGTGTCGTGTGACACCAGCGGCTCCACATGAGAATGAACTGTATTTCCTGTCATTCCGCATAACGAGCAGTTACATAGTGACATTTACTTGCACTTGCAACGTCCACCAAAAATCGAAAGCCTTGCTAATTTCGAGCCAATCGGACGGTGTAAAATCCCTCTGAATTAGCTATCACAGCGTAGTATCAGATAGGATTTGAAATGCTGAAAAACCCTGTATTTCCAAGCATTTTTTAGCATTAGATGTCACTTCCCGATGTCGTATCGGGGCTACTCCTAAGCGGTAGGTCGGGTGTTCGAATCACCTCGGGAACGCCAAAAACTCCGCCGGAAACATGAGTAAAATCAAGGGTTTCCGGCGTTTTTTCATTTTTCGGAAAAAATGAAAAATCGTGAAATTCACAGATTTTCATTAGCAAATTCTCCGTCAGCTAATGGAAATTAGAACTAATGTCGTCCGCCTTTCAGGTGTACGGCTTGCTAATAAAAATTAGCAAAAAAATCGCCGTTTTGCTAATGAAAATGTCACAATCGCACACTATCTATATTCCGTTTATTCACACGAAAAGAGACCGCTTACACAATGGAAGCGGTCTTTGCCTATTCAGAGTTAGTCCGATAAAATGTAAGCTGTCGATGAAAACGCAGGGACTAAGAGTCGTGCTTACTTGACGGGATGAACAATTTTATAATGCAGATCGCAACGATCAGTAGTATCGGAAAAACAATTCCCACAAGCATTCCGGCTTTCATATTATCATTTGCATTCTGCGTAAAGATTCCGATGACGCTCGGACCAATAGATGCCCCCAGATCCCCGCCCATAGCAAGTAAGGCAAACAGGGCTGTTCCCCCCAAGGGCATCCGGGCTGAAGAAATGCTGATCGAACCCGGCCACATGATCCCCACAGAAAATCCGCAGAGAATACAGCCCAGCAGTCCGAAGATCGGCAGGGAGGAGATTGCTGTCATCAAATAACATATCAAGCACAGGGCCCCGGAACCCAGCATGAAGTTCAGCAATTTAATTTTATGACCAAATTTGCCGTACAGGAGACGACTGAGTCCCATCGTTGCCGCAAACATACAGGGGCCGATCAAGTCCCCGATGCTCTTGGAAAAGCCCAGAGCAGATTCAACAAAAGCAGACGCCCATTGCGCCATGGATGCTTCGCTTGCACCCGCGCCGATCATCAAAAGGATAAAAACCCAAAAGGCTGGCTTGCTCAACAGTTCTTTCAGCGTCATTCCTTTGCCTTCCTCCGCTAAACGCTCAATCGGGCATATTGAGAAATTGTATGCATTGATGAGCGGAACGATCGCCCACAGGCAGGCCATTATACGCCATTTTTCAATACCAAACAGCGCAAAAAACAACGTTGAGACCAAAACAACGCCCACCACGCCCCAACAATAAAAGGAATGAAGCAGGCTCATCACGCTGCCTTTATTTTCAAACGGACAGGCCTCCACAATGGGACTGACCAAAACCTCAATCAGTCCGCTTCCTAAAGCGTAGATCATAACACTGATCAGAATTCCCAAAAGGCGGCTTGGCAGAAGGCTTGGCAAAAACGCCAATGAAATCAAACCAGCGGCAGAAGTAATTTGTGATGCAACCACGCATTTTCGATATCCGATCCGGTCAACAAATTTGGCGCAAAATACATCCACAAGAATTTGGGTAATGTAAAAAACGGTTGAAATAAGGGCGATTTGCGCAATTGGTATATCAAACTCGGCATGGAATCGCAAAAACAGCAGCGGCGTAAAATTAGCAACAATTGCCTGCGTAATAAATCCGATATAACATGTAATCAGTGTCTTTTTGTAGTTCTTTATTTTCATAAAATTTGAAGTTCCTCTCAATGACTAAATTGTGTGAACAGTTCCATGCCGACAAGTCATACTTTCCTTTTATGGAAAAATGATCTTTGCAAATTCCTGTTTGTCATTCTCTTAACCTCTTATTATACACCAAAATTATGAATATTTCTACCCGCCGTTTTTTGCAAAATGCAGTGATAACGGCGGCTTTTATTTGCAACAATTCCAATCATTGTTTTCTGTCATAGAAGCATATTCCATAACTGCTTTCATCCTTGCCTCAAAGGTTTCCGCAGGAAGCAAAGCAACTCCCTCCTCATCGCTTAACACAATCAACCGTTGTCCTCCGTTCCATCCGAATTTTTCTCTTGCCGCTTTAGGTATAACTATCTGCCCGCGCTCGTTTATTGCAACACTGCCCCAAATATTTTTACCCTTGGGGGCAGGCGGAATCATGCCGATTTTATCTTCTGTTTCGGTTTTGAGCAGACTGTCAACGGTAACGCCGTAGAAATCTGCCAAACGCTTGCATTTTTCTATATCGGGTACGGTTGCACCTTTTTCCCACTTGGCATACGCCTGACGCGAAATGCCGATTTTTTCCGCAATTTCTTCCTGAGACATACCGTACATATTTCTTAAAACAATCAAGTTGTCTTTTAACATACAATTTCTCCCTATAAATCTATTTTTTCAAAATTTTTACAGGCACATCGGCAGGATAAAACCGTAAGCGCAATATATGCCGCCGCACCCGAACCTAACACGCCAAGCTGCAGCCCAAAATTCTCAAAACCGAAAGCGTTTAATGCATTAAGGCTCGGAATATGATGAAGCGCTTCGCCTATACAGATTATTACAAAGGTCACAATTATGTGGGTTACAAAAGGTTTACCGAATTTATAGGCTGTTTTAAAAAAACCGCCGATGAAAATCAGATTAAAAAGTCCGAAAATAACAAGCGCCATACCCAAAGCGAAGAAATTTGCATTCATCATAGCATTATTTCGGTAAACGGCAGCGTCTTTCAAAACAGTCATACGAATAACGGTTGCAACTGTCATCAAAATTATACTGCACAGCTCTATAAAACAAGAAAAAGCAAATTTACCCTTTACAACATCGTTTTTGGCAACGGGCAGAAGCGCCGAAAAAACAATATCGTTTGCCTCTCGCGCATTTTGAAAGCTTTGAAAAATGCCAAGTGTTACAAAGAAGGTACCGCACAAAATCGGATAACCGGGGATAAAGAACATAAATCCAAAAGCGATAAAAAGATACGACAAAATTGAGGCCGAGAGTGTCAATTCTTTTTTTAATATGTATTTCATACTGTTTTCTCCTTTTCCATACGCAATATGGTTTGCTCCAAGCTTTCGCCCTGCCGTGAATATGCGGCACGAAAATCTTTAACCGTCATTGCCGCTTTTATTTTACCTTCTGAAATATACACAATATCATCGGCGCACTTTTCTAAGTCTGAGATAATGTGTGTCGAGAAGAAAACCGCCACACCGTCATCACGAAGCGCCGTAAAAACATCAAGCAGTTCGTCTCGTGAGAATGGGTCTAAACCGCTTGTTGGCTCATCCAAAATAAGAATCTCCGCTCTGTGTGAGAGCGCCAACAGCAGATTAAACTTTACTTTCATCCCCTCGGAAAGTTCCAATGGCATTTTGTTTTCATCCAACCCGAACATTTTAAGATGTTTTCGGTAAGCGTTTTCATCCCAATTCGGATAAAAGCTCTTTGTGACAAGTGCAATATCCTTAAGCTTTTTCCTCGGATACCAACTGACTGTACCCGTGGAATAACCGATACGCCTTTTAATTTCCGCCTCGTGACTGTCAAGCGACATACCGAAGCAGGTGATTGCACCGCTGTCGGGATGAATCAGATTCAGCATCGACTTTATGGTTGTGGTTTTGCCTGAGCCGTTTCTGCCTGCAAAGCCCGTAATTCTGCCCGCCTCTAAACCGAACGAAATGTTATTAAGTAAAAATGACGGGTATTCTTTTTTCAGATTTTTAACTTCTATAATGCTCATAAAAACCTCCCACATTACGAAATATATGAATATTGTAACATATAGTTGCGGTAAAATCCAGCAAGTGCAGATGACAAAAATATTAAAAATGCGTTATGTTTGGTTTCTCGAATTTATTTTTAGGCAGAATTCGGTCGGCGTACAGGCGTAAATCAGCCGTACAACAGACCGACGGCGCAACCCGTTTTTGCCGAGTTGCGCCGTAAAATATATGCAATTCAATCTTGCTCTACCACAGGCGGAATAAAGTTTTCAATGGCATTTAACAGTTTCGGATGATAAATAACAAAATGTATTGAAGGCGCTTTACCTTTTGATACCATAGCCCATTGACCTTCGTTAATGTATATCTGCAAATTGCGAAACGCGTTGGAGCAGGTCTTTTTAAATATATAATTCGCATGGCTTTCGGCGAATTGTTGTGTGCTTTTTAAATGTTCAAGATATTCTTCGTATGTATAGCATACATCCCGTTCACAGAAAGCGCCGAAAAGGTCAAGCGGTAAAGGATTTTGGATAAAGTCACACTCTGTCAGTTCGGACATTTCATCTTCTATTGTATTGTTTTCAAGTATCGCTTCAATTCTTTTTCTTTTGGCAGCGGCAAAGTCCAAAATCATTTGAATTTCCTTTTGTGCAATCTTATGCCGATTAAGTATTGAAATTAAAAGCTCATCACTCATGGTGTAAATCGGCAGAGTTGAAAGAATACTTCTTCGTTTGCCGTTTTTTACCGAGTCGGCAATTAAAAACGCATTAAGCTCGCTTGCCTTATCACTGCGATAAATTTCCATTAAAGGTGTGGCGCAGTTCAATAATTGCTGTGCCCGCTTTGAATAATACTCTATCTCCTTTTTTGATTTGGTCAGATAGTATTTACCGTCTGAATGACAGCCTGTAATTGCTTCGCCCGAAAGTGCGGCGGCGCCCGACACCTTCAAAAAATGCAAAAAAACATTGTTCTGCACATTTTTAAGATAATACGGTGATATTTGCCCCGTCATATACATGGGAATCCAGCTTTCAAGGCCTAACATCATATCCTCAAAAGAACGGTCAAGATTGTGAATCTGATTTAGATGCAAGCCTTTTTTCAACATCATTGCCATTCCGAACATCCATTTTTTCGGAAATTCCGCGTCTTTAGCCATTTCCTTCATCGGCATATCACTGTACATTGTGACAGGCTCCATTGATTTTGAAAGAACGGTGGCCTTTAAAAAGTCGAGCTCACTGTTCATCATTTCCTTTAGTCCGAAATAGGTTTTGGATGTGGCAATCTGAAACGGCACGCTAGGCACCTTCATCTCATCAAAATGAATAGATTTTATAAATTCATTCAAATCAAATTCATTCAGCTTATTAAGAAAATCCGAAACCGAGGATTTGTTTTCGACTTTTTGAGACAAAAGCCAATTCATAAGCCGCTCATAACGAATTGAATTATCGGCAATTTCCTCCTCACCGCAAGCAAGCAGCTCGGACAAAACCGCTATGTTTTTGGCAGAATCTAATTCCTTTGTAACATACCCTGCAACGGCGGCGGCAAATTTTTGAGGTTCTGACGGCTTGCGTGTGCCGTTTCGAAATCGAAAAATGGTGGAAACATCATAGTTGATATATCGACTAAGACGGGTAATATTGATATCCAACATAGAAACAAGCGTATCAAAATTTTGCATCAGTTGTTTCGGGTCCCCCGACTCATAATCCTGTGCCGACAAAAATCTTTCGCGAACGGAATTTTCGGTTATTTCACCCATGCCTTTTTCTGCGGCAATATCGGCAACAGCAAGGCAAAGCTTGTCAAATGCATCGGAATTAAGAACGGGGAGTCTGTCGCCCGAGCGGTAGCGGCTGAGTGTTGCAGCTGATATGCCCGACATTTCGCATATATCCTTTGCCATACAGCCGAGCAAATCAATATATTCATTCAGTAATTCATAAAATCTCATATCAAAACCTCACAGTGCGATTTTTATATATTATACAATAAATTTAAAAGCAAATAAAGAAAAATAAATATTTGTTTTCCGATTTGTCATATGACAAATTTGGAAACTTAATTGAATGTATTTACAGGTTATATTATAATAGGTGCGGAAGTCTATTTAATTACGGAGGTCTCAATATGAAAAAAACGGTTTGTTTGCTATTAAGTATTGTTTTGTGTTTGGCAGTAGTTCCGTTTACGGCAGTGCTTGCAAATGCAGAAACAACGGCATACTTCAAAATCGGCTTTGAAGAAAACTGCAATGCGGACGGAGGAAGAATTTTCTACAAAAATGCATCCGACGAGTGGATTGAGGTTACGTCAGATATCGATGATCGGGGCAAGGTTCAGGCAACTGCGCTTAAAGTAGAATTAAACGAGGGCTATTTTATTGCAGGGCACACCTCTTTGAGGGTGCAGGGCACCGATGTTTTGGGTTCTGCAATGAGTGACCTTACTTCCCCCGAAGGGTATCCCCTTACGCCGGGTGAAACCTATGAATTTGAACATTTTGATTTTTCCGAACAAAGCGGCAGTCACTTTAGCGGTACCGTTTATTTTGTTTGGGTAAACGATAATTTTATCTACACTCATAAAATTGAAAATATTGTCAGCGAAATCGGAAGCGTCAACACAAATTATGTTCCGTTAAGCACAATCAAAGACGATACAAACGGCACCCAATATGTTATCGGTCAGGATTTTTGGTTCGTTTGGGAAAATCAAATCGGAGAGGTTAATAGGTTTAAAGACGCAGGTGCGCTTCTTGATGAATTCCGCAATAACGAAGATTTTATGAGACAGGTTACGGTTAATCCCTGCGGAGCCGTCAGCGGGCCTTCAACCATTTGCACAAACGGCGATATGGCCTTTCGTTTAACTATATACGATGATAAAACATTCGAGGGAATATCCTTTAACGGTAACGAGGATGATTATACATATTTCCCCTCATTTTGGGATAGTGTTTTCTTTAATTCCACAGTTGACTTGGTCGACAGTACAATAGAACAACCCGCAGTTTACGAAACCTTTATAAGCGAAACAAAAATTCATTTTGAAAAAGAGGTTAACAGCATCGAGGACTTCAACTCGGTTAAAGCGCTTGACGCTCCCGAAAAGGCGGTTGTTGTTACAAAGAATGGGGACGGATCCTTTGACATTGAGTTTAAGTCAAACTACTATGACCATGTAACCTTTGAAATTATCACCGACAACAATGTTTACTACATTATGATAATCCGTACAACAATTCAGATTTTCGATAATTTCAGACCCGATATGGATTACAACGCCGCTTTGGTTTGTGAGCTTTATTATGATATAAATGAATCCTGCGACGATTATGAAGTGATTGCAACGCTTTATCACGAAAACGGTACAACCGAGATTAAAAAGGCTGTATTGCATACAGAGGAAAACGGCGAGAAAGAGTTTGACGGCGGTAAAGGCCTGAAAAGAGCAAATTACGATGTTGAAATCGGTGGCAGTGATATTTCTAAACTGACGGTTGTAGGCGCCGACTTTAATGTTGTAAAAAAGAGTGCCGATGCAAATGTATTCGGCGGTACATACTGCGGTTCGGACTACGGCACATATTACGACATAGAAAGCCGTGAAGTGATTTATTAAGGAGAGAATTAAAATGAAAAAGTTATTAAGAATTTCTGTAACACTCCTTTTAATAGGTTTGATAGCATGCATGTCTGCTTTGACCTGCTTTGCAGGTACTGTTAATACACTTAATACAACCGTAAAAAACGATACGGTATTATTTAACGGCACGGTTGACAGCGAAACACTTGCGGTGAGCATTATGGTTTACGACAAAAGCGGTGATAATCTCGTGAATATTGCCTCTGCCGCTGTTGACAGCAAAAATGAATACAATATCGAAATGCAACTACCCGACGGCACTTATCTTGTTAAGGTTGCAGATTATAACGGCGGTAAATTTTTAGAAAAAACCGTTACGGTAGGCAATACCGAAAACAATACTTATGCCTTTACCGACGGAAGCAACAGCAGATGGAACGGCGACAATTCAAAAGGACTGACCTTCCGTGTGAACGGCGACTTTGCAAAGTTCACAGGACTTAAAATTGACGGTAAACCTATTGACGAAAAATATTATACCGCAGTATCGGGTTCAACGGTTATCACTCTTAAATCAGAATATTTGAAAACGCTTTCTGCGGGAGAGCACAAGCTGACTGTTGTTTATACAGACGGCGAATGTGATACAAAATTCGAGATTGCAAAAGCTACAAACGAACAGACAAAGCCGAGTGGAGAAAAAACCGATACAACCAGTCCTAACACGGGAGACGGCAGAAATATTGCAGTTTGGTTTGCGTTTATGCTTGTTTTAGGCGCAGGCGTGCTTTCAAAGGCAGTTTACAGCAAAAAGCACGATAAGTAATTCATCAAAACCGATTTTTTGTATTCTTAAAATTTCTGTGTTTTCCAAATTTCATATATAATTACAAAAATTTTAGCCGCCTTTTTTGCTGAAATCAGTAAAAAGGCGGCTATTTTGTTTTTTAACTATTATTTGACTATTGAAATCATATAACATATATGTTATAATTTACCAAGACAGTTATATCAAAAGTGTTATAAAATTATGTGAGGGTGATATTATGACGGCGTCAGAAATTATAAATATTGTTTGTTCTAATTTAGGAATAGCAAAAACCGAGCTTGCAAAAAGGATGGGTATATATCCGTCTTCGCTTTACAGAAAGCTTTCAAAAGAATGTATGACCTTTGAAGAGCTTCAAAAATGCTTGGAAGTCATGGGGGTTTCGGTTAAATATGAGCTTCACTATCCGGACGGCAGCAGTGATAATTACAAGATAAATCAAGACGGACTTTTAGAAAAAATCGAATATCTTGAAAAAAGAATAGAGGTTTCGGACAAGGCCGTTGAATTTCAAAGAAGGTCATTCAGAGAGCTTAGAACAGAATTAAACAGCGCCGTCGGTTATGTTGAACTCGGTACAAGACACCCCGCTCAGGCGCAGGCCTATTTTGAAAAAATTCAAAGTGTTCATCACAGTATGAAAAAAACCATTTCATACGCTCTCGGCGAGGTATTTGAAGATGAAGCGGTTGTAGATTCGGAAAAAATCGAGCAACTCAAAGAAAAAAGGGTTCTTCTTGTCGATGACAATCAGCTTAACCGTGAAATTTTAAAGGAAGTTCTTATTGACCAAGGGCTTATTGTAGATGAAGCCGACAACGGAATAAAAGCTCTGTCGGCATTAAAAGAACATTCGCCCGATTATTATCAATTTGTATTGATGGACATCGAAATGCCCGAGCTTGACGGCTATGAAACAACAATGAAAATTCGAAAAATGCCTAACAGAATCCGTGCAAGTGTTCCTATTATTGCTCTTACGGCAAACGCACGCGCCGAGGATATAGAAAACGCCTCGTTTGTAGGAATGGATGATTTTCTTACAAAGCCGATAGATTCAACCCGACTGCTCGGATGTTTGACAAAATTTTTATAATATTTAAAATCAAGCCGGATATTAGGTTTACTGAACCTAAAAAGGAGGAGAAAAAAGTGACAAAAAGAATATTTTCAGTAGTTTTAACTGTCATAACGGCGGCGACACTGCTTACCGGCTGCGGTATGTCAAAAGAAAAAGAAAAGGCAGAAACAATTTCGGTTTATTTGTGGAGCTCGGTTCTTTATAACACCTATGCGCCGTACATTCAGTCACAGCTTCCTGATGTGAATATTCAATTTACCGTCGGACAGAATGATTTGGATTTTTACAAATTTATGGATGAAAGCGGCAATCTGCCCGATGTTATTATGTCACGCAGATTTTCAAGGCACGATGCTCACGCTCTAAAAGACAGTCTTATGGATTTATCTACCACGTCACAGGCAGGCGCCGTGTTTGAAACCTATCTGCGAGATTTCAGAAACTCAGACGGTACTGTAAACTGGTTGCCTATTTGCGGTGTCGGGGACGGCATTATAGCCAATAAGGCGCTGTTTGATCAACACAACATTCCGATTCCTACCGATTATAAAAGCTTTGTCTCTGCGTGTAATTTGTTTGAAAAATCAGGCATAAAGGGATTTATGGCCGATTTTATATATGACTATACCTGTATGGAGGTTTTGCAGGGTGTATCCATACCCGAAATCACCTCTATGGAAGGAAGCATGTGGAGAGACAGCTACGAAGACCCCGAACAGGAGGATACTGGGCTTTACAAAACCGTGTGGCCAAAGGTGTTCGCGAATATGGAGAGATTTATTAAGGATACTAAATTAAACTCCGATATATTATCCGACACTATGGATTGCGGCCCTATTATGAATATGTTCAGCGAAGGAAAGGTGGCTATGGTTCGCGCGAGCAGCAGTGATGCCGTACAGCTTAACCTTGACGGAGTCGAAACGGTTTTTCTTCCGTACTTCGGTCAGGACGGCAGTCAGTGGATGCTTACATACCCCGAATTTCAGGTGGCGCTTAACAAGGATTTGGAAAAAGACGAAAAACGCAAGGAGGCGGGGCTTCGGGTATTAGGCGTTATGCTATCCGAAAATGCGCAGAAAACACTGTCACAAAATGAATATGTAATTACTTACAGTAAAAACATAAACTTGGAACTGTCACCGTATTTAAGCAACATACAGCCCCTTATCGACCGAAATCATATTTTTATTCGAATTGCATCAAACGACTTTTTCTCAATTTCCAAAGATGTGGTGCAAAAAATGATTAGCGGCGATTATGACGCAAATCAGGCCTATGAAGCCTTTCACAGCAGTTTAATACAGAAAAAAGAAAACAAAAACACGCCTATTCTTTCACTTAAAAAGGGGTGTTCAAATGTTTTTTGTAAAGACGGCGGAAACGAGGCCTACTCGGCTATGGCGAATTCTGTGAGAAGCATATATAAAAGCGATGTGCTGATTGCCGGTGCTGTCTGCTTTACCGGCACGGTTTTTGCCACGGACTATACCGAAAAACAGGTAGCGGGCATGATTACGCCCAACAATCCTTTTGCATATAACGGGCAGATAATCGGCAGTGAGCTTAAAAGGCTTGTTAGGTGTTATGTTGAAGGCACCAAGGAAGGCTTCACGCCGTTTAACAGAGGTTCGCTTCCTATTGTCAGCGGAATTACAATTAAGGTTGGGGAAAATAACGGCAGTTATACCTTGCTTGAAGTAGAAAAAGACGGTAAGAAAATCAGGGACGATGACACCTTCAAGGTAACCTGTTTGAATTTGACGGCTTATATGAACCCTATTTTAGAAAAAGAAAACATTGCTCTCGAAGCTTCGGACAGGCATTTAAGACTGATATGGACCGACTATATTAAACAGGGCGGTAATGTGGCAGAACCCGAAAACTACATAACGCTAAAGGAAGCGAGGCGCTGAGTATGAATAAGGCTTTAATAAAAAAGCGTATTTTTTCGGTCTTAATGATACCGATGCTGTTGTTAGGAATTATCGGATGCGCAGATTTTAAAAAAAGCGACAAGGTGCAAATAACTATGTATTTGTGGGACAGACCCATGATGAAGGAGCTTACCCCATGGCTGGAAAATAGGTTTCCCGACATTGATTTTAACTTTGTAATCGGCTACAATACCATGGAATACTACACCTATTTAAACGAAAGAGAAAGCCTGCCCGATATTATTACCTGCAGACGCTTTTCGTTGAATGACGCAATTCCTTTGTCGGATAAGCTGATGGATCTAAGCGAAACAGATGTAGCAGGCAGTTTTTATGACAGCTATATAAATAACAACAGAGAGCCCGAGGGCGCTATTCGCTGGCTGCCTATCTGCGCAGAAGTGGACGGCTATATTGCCAATTTAGATTTATTTAAAAAGCATAATATTTTCATACCTACAAACGAAGCGGAATTTGCCGACGCATGCAAAAAATTCGAAGAATTGGGAATAAGGGGCTATATAAACGACTACGGCAAAGATTATTCCTGTATGGAGGCGCTTCAAGGCTGCGCTATTCCCGAGCTTACGGGTTTAGACGGTGTGCTTTGGCGTACAAAATATGAAAACGAAGCAGACGAAACCGCCGTTTCGCTTGATGACAAGGTATGGCCTGCCGTATTTAAAAAATTCGAGCAGTATCTTTCGGATACACGGGCGGTACCCTCCGATTTGGAATTAAATTATCAAAAGATGATTGATTCCGTCTTGCAAGAAAAGTGCGCCGTTATGCGCGGCACCGCAGGCGACTGTCTTACACTGCGAAGCAAGGGTATCAATGCCGTTATGCTGCCGTATTTCGGCGAAACAAAAAACGATAATTGGGTATTAACCTACCCTTCTTTTCAGGTGGCGGTCAATAAGTCGGTAGAACAGGATAAAAAAAAGAACAAAGCGGTAAATCAGGTGCTTCGGGCTATGTTTTCAGAGGAGGGGCAAAAGGCGGCGTCTGCGGGAGATGCTGTGCTTACCTATAACAAAAATACAGCTTATGAACCAAACGAGGCGTTTGCATACATAGAGGACTGTATTGAAAGCAACCGTATGTATATGCGGCTTGCTTCTACGGAAATGTTTTCCGTTTCAAAAGAAGTCGTGCAAAAAATGATGCTCGGCGAATACGGTGCAAAGGGCGCGTATGACGATTTTAACTCAAAGCTTACGGCAGATAAAAAATCAAATTTGCCCGAGCTTTTTATGACTCAAAATACAGCCTATGAGTATAACCTCAAAAAACACGGAAGCGAAGCGGCCTCATCGGTGGTAAACACCTATCGCAGACAGTCGGGCGACGATATTGCAATAGGTTATTCAAGCGTGGTATCCTCCTCTGTATTTAAGGGTGATTACACACGAACACAGCTTAATTGGCTTTTGCCGAATTGGGCCGATATAAGAAGCGGAGAATTGACGGGTGCACAGGTAAAAACTTTGATGGAATGGCTTATCAACACAAAGGATGACGGGTCAAACCCTATCAGGCATAAAAATTTATTACCCGTTACAAGCGGAATGGAGTATAAAATAAAAAGCCGCAAAGACGGCATCTATACATTAAAAGAAATTACGGTTTACGGAAAACCGCTTCAAGACGGCAGTATTTATAAGGTTTCGATATTCGGAGATTTGGAATTTATCGAAAATCCCAAAGGCTGTAACTGTCCGATGCCGACCGAGTTAAAGAACAAGCTTGAATTGCAGAACACAGATATTTATACTCTGTTTCAACACGCATTGGAAAACGGAAAACAGATGGCAGAGCCTACCGAGTATGTAACTGTCAAATGATAAGACGAAATAACTTTTAAAGGGGAATCGGTTATGAAGAGAAGGCTGAATATAATTTTGATTACAGTCGTTGTTCTTGCTGTAATCTTCACAGCTTCTTTTAGTTACTATTCATTTGTATCCCGAACTATCTATAACGAAAGTGTTTCGCATCTGTCGGAAATATTCCATCAATCCACCCGTTCTTTACAAAATTTTGTGGATAAAAATTGGAATGGCATACATATGTGGGCAGACTATTTAGAGGATGTATCCGATGAAAACGAAATAAGCAAATACATTAACCACGCAAAGCAGGAAATCCGTTATACCGAATTCTATTTTGTAAACAAAGAGGGCAACTACCGTACCGCCGACGGAAAAACAGGCCATTTAGATTTAGACGACGGTCTGTCTGAACTGTTTTTAAACAAAAAAGACCGAATAATCAATTCAATAACTCCGGGGCAGAATGAACTGATGATTTTTTTAACTCCGTCAAAGGGTGCCTACCGCGAATTTGAATACGATGCGATTGCAGTCGGTTTCAATAATTACGATATGGTAAACGCTTTAAAAATAACCGCTTTTAATAATACCGTAAGCAGTTATATGATTCATTCTGACGGACGGGTGGTATTATACGACTCTGCAGACAATCTGCAAAACATTTACAATTTTTTGGCAACACTCAAAGATTATTCAGATTTTACCGAAGAGAAAATCAACGATTTTCACAATGATTTAAAACAGAAAAAATCAAAGGCTTCACTTGTGAAGCTTAATAATGTAAAATACTATATGGTATATGAATCGGTAAATTATGAAGACTGGACAATGGTAGGGTTAGTGCCTGTAAGCGTTGTAAACGCAAGTATGAACAAGCTACAGCGAAGCACTGTATTTATAGCAGTGGCAATTATGATTACATTAAGCTTAACTGTAATCGCCGCGGTTGTGCGTAATAATAAAGAAAAGCTTAAAAAGAAGGACACCGAGATTATATACCGTGATGAATTATTTACCAAGCTGTCAACGCAGGTAGATGATGTCTTTCTGATGATCGATGCCAAAAAGTGCCGTTTTGACTACATAAGCCCCAACATTGAAAAGCTTATCGGCATTACGGTAAACGAAGCGCGTTACAACAACCACGCGCTTGACAGACTGCTGAACGATAAGGAAGTAGAAGCGGTTTTAGAAAAGCTTAATAATATGAAGCCCGGTCAACAGGAAGAATACAATCGCGAATATATTCACCAAAAGAGCGGCAAATTGCTGTGGTTCCACATTGTTGTACTGTGCAGTAATGTTCAGAACGAGATAAAGTATATTTTGGTTATGTCGGACCGCACAAAGGACAGGATGATTAACCAAGCCCTTGAGGATGCGGCAAATGCCGCCGAAAGCGCAAGCAAGGCAAAGAGCGCATTCTTAAGCAGTATATCGCACGACATTCGAACTCCTATGAACGCCATTATCGGATTTGCTACATTGGCAAACTCAAGCATAGGAAATGACGAAAAAACAAAAGATTATCTGGCAAAGATACTCTCTTCGGGAAATCATTTGCTTTCTCTGATTAACGATGTACTTGATATGAGCCGTATCGAAAGCGGAAAAATTTACCTGCAAGAAACCAAGGTGAATCTTCCCGAACTGTTACACGATCTTAAAAATATTATCGGCGGACAGATAAACACCAAGCAGTTAAGGTTTTCAATGAACACCGATATAACGAATGAAAATATATACTGCGACAAAACAAGGTTAAATCAGGTGCTTTTGAATCTGTTATCAAATGCCGTAAAATTTACGCCTTCGGGCGGTACCGTATCGGTAAAGGTAACACAGCTCGGAACAGCCGCTAACGGAAACGGACGCTTCGAAATTCGGGTAAAGGATACCGGTATTGGCATGAGCAAAGAATTTTCCGAACGGATTTTTAATCCTTTTGAGCGCGAAAGAACCTCTACCGTAAGCAAAATAACCGGCACCGGACTCGGAATGTCTATTTCAAAAGGCATAATTGATATGATGGGCGGAACAATCGAAGTAATTACGGAGCAGGGCAAAGGAACAGAATTTGTGCTTTGCCTTGAATTTCAGATTGCACAGGATGCCGAATGCAAAGAATTTACCCCGTCAGACTCGGATAAAAGTATAAGCTTCGAGGGTAAGAAAATTCTTCTCGCAGAGGATAATGAGCTAAACCGCGAAATCGCAGTCGAAATATTGCAGGAATACGGATTCATTATAGAAATTGCGCAAAACGGTAAGGAGGCAGTCGATAAGGTGTCGGCGTCTAAACCGGGTGATTTTGATGCAATACTTATGGATATTCAAATGCCGATTATGGACGGTATGGAAGCGACAAAGCGCATACGCGCGCTGGAAAATCCAAAGCTTTCTGCCATTCCGATTATTGCTATGACTGCCAACGCCTTTGACGAAGACAGAAAAGCCGCATACCGTGTAGGAATGAACGGGTTT
This sequence comes from uncultured Oscillospiraceae bacterium, assembly GCA_905211675.1. Lineage (GTDB taxonomy): Bacteria > Bacillota > Clostridia > Oscillospirales > Acutalibacteraceae > UBA737. The sequence continues at coordinate 23,944 of CAJMBP010000004.1, read as the reverse complement.
ATATCAAAGCCCGTAATTATAGACGAGGTTATACGCGAACTTAAAAATGCCTTTATTTAATTAGGCTGACAGATAAGCTGTGTGTTTTATCATTTTCCACGCAGGTCGAGTTAACTACTAAAAAGAGCGGCACGGCTGCCTCGGTCGAGGAAAGCCCTGTCGCTCTTTTAAACTTAATATTTTTTTAATCAACTGCATTTCAAAAGTGCCGTAAATGACCGTACGCTTTGTTTCAGCCCTTAAAATATCTGTCGGTCCGTCTTAAAATCAAAACCAACGGGTATATTGCAAGCGCCCCCAAAATCAGATTGCTTGTGCCGTGTATAAGGTCTGCCGGTATTCCCGCTATTATCCACGGTATCATTTTGCTGAAATCACCGCCGAAAAACAGAAACACCTGACTCGGCGCGTAAAGGGTTCCGAACAAATAGCCGTGCGCCGCACATGCTGCAACATACAATATATTTTTTACCTTTTCGGGCAGTTTTTGCGGAATCAACATTACGAACATCCATAAAAAATCCCAGATATATATATACGGAATCCACCAAGGCTGAAAGCCGCCCACAATTCCCTGAATTAAAACATAGATATAAACCGAAATCAAGGCATATCGTCGGTAAACTACTGTTGTAACTACAATAAGCACACCTACAAGATGAATGTTAGGCAAAAACTCGAAAAGAAAATCACCCGCGCACATAAGTGCGGCAAGCAGGGCTAAAAGCACAAAGTCTTTTAATTTCAGCTTCATTTTTCTGCTTTAAACATATACTCTGCGCCCGATACCGCCTCGGTAGCGTCAACACCGCTTGAAGCGTACTCGCCGTTTACATAAAACGCCCAATACATTCCGTCGGCGTCGTAATCGAGTGTTACACCGTTTACAGTTTTCACATAAAGACCGTAAGCGCCGTCTTCACCCGCGATAAGCCCCTCTGCCAAAAGAGCCTCACCTACAGTTGATTTGTCGGTGGCTACATGAAATTTTGTTTCCTTGCCGTCAGATTGCACAACGGTAAAATCAAATTCGGTATTGCCCTCGCCTACATTCGTTACCTGAATGTCCGATACATCGGTGATGTTTGATGATACCGTGCTTTGTTCGGTTTTGTCACATCCGCTTGCAAAGAGTGCCACAGCCGCAATAAGCACTATGCAAACCGAAAGTGACAGCATTTTTTTGATTTGTGTCATTTTCATAGTTTACATTCTCCTAAAAATAATTTATTTTGTCCTCATAAGTCGGCGCTCGCAACTTTTTTATAAGGCATTTGTTTAAAAAATATTTCGACTGCGGCGCTGCTTTGCTTTGCCTTCTCAAAGAAAAATCTTCAATGGCTTATCCCCTTTTTTGCGGCAAAAGGTTAGAAGCAAAACACATTTTGCACCTCACGGCGACGGGCTCGTACAGGAATTTCACCTGTTTCCTTTTCAAACAGAATTATTTTACTGCATCTTAATAAAAAATTCAATATTTTTGTAGTTTACTTTTAATATTTTGTATGTTAGAATATGGCAAAAGGATGTAAACGGTGCCTTATGAACAAGTATAAAGAAAAAATTAAATACTGGGTTAAAACAGTGATTGAGTTTATACTTAACCCGCGTTTGCTTTTATGCCTTAGTATTGCGTGGCTTATAACAAACGGTTGGGCGTATATTACAACCGTCATAGCCGTATGGCTTAAAATCGATTGGCTCGCCGCTGTATCGGGCGCTTATCTTGCGGCGCTTTGGATACCCTTTACACCCGAAAAAATTATTACCGTAATTATAGCAATATTTTTGTTAAAGCTTATGTTTCCGAATGATAAAAAAACCCTCGAAAAACTGCACAATATGAAAGAAAAAATTAAAGCCGCCGGCAAAAAAATCAAAGGCAAGCATAAAGAAAAGAAATAACATCAGGGCTTGATGTTATTTCTTTTTACTTTTTATTTTTTCTTGATAATCTTGGTGAACAGAAATACTATAAGGGCTATAGCCGCCATAACTACAAATATTCCTGCCATGCCCTGCCACATAATTTTTAAGGCGGGCAAAATTCTTTCAAGTATATTTTCAAAGCTCATAATACTACCTACCTTTCAAATCAAAGCAGCTTAGGCACAATATTAAGTATCATACCGCCTGCCAATACTGATGCAATCTGACCCGAAACGTTTGCGCCGACTGCGTGCATAAGCAAATGATTTTGATTGTCGGCTTCAAGACCTAACTTTTGAATAACGCGCGCCGACATGGGAAACGCCGATATACCTGCGGCGCCTACCATCGGGTTTACCTTGTTTTTGCAAAACAGATTTAGTATTTTTGCAAACAAAACGCCTGCCATAGAATCAAACACAAACGCAACAAGACCCAGCCCCATTATTAAAAGCGTTTCCCATTTTACAAACATATCGGCTTTCATACTGAAAGAAATGGTAATTCCGAGCAACAACGTTATAAGGTTTGAAAGCACATTTTGCGCGGTTTCCGAAAGCGAACCTAAAACACCGCACTCACGCAAAAGATTGCCGAACATTAAAAAGCCCACAAGAGCTACCGATGTAGGCGCTATAAAGCCTGCTACAACCGTCACAATTATAGGAAACAGAATTTTGAGCGTTTTTGAAACATTTTTCGGGTTGTAAGGCATTCTGATTCGGCGTTCTTTTTTGGTTGTTACCGCCTTTATTGCCACAGGCTGAATAATGGGTACCAACGCCATATAAGAATATGCCGCAACGGCTATCGGGCCTGTGTATTCTGATTTTAAAACACGCGAAACCAATATTGCCGTGGGGCCGTCTGCCGCGCCTATTATACCTATCGACGCCGCATCCTTTAATTCAAAAAACGGTGAAGCCGCTAATATTACAAAGAAAATGCCAAACTGCGCTGCCGCGCCAAACAAAAACATTTTTGGATTTGAAAGCAAGGGCCCAAAGTCTATCATAGCGCCTATGCCTATAAACAACAGCAACGGCATTGCCTCTGACACCTCAATTCCTACATTGTAAAGCCATTCAATAATACCCGTTACCTCGCCTATTCCGACAATTTCCTGATTAAGCACCCCCGAAAACGGCAGATTGACAAGTATTGCGCCAAAGCCCATGGGCAAAAGCAGTGAAGGCTCATATTTTTTTGAAATTGCAAGCCAAATAAGCAAAGCGCCCACAACATACATTAAACCCTGCTGCCATGTTACCGCCTTGAAGCTCTCAAGCAAAAAGCTCATAAACAACACCTCTTAAAAATATTTGCGCAAAAAAAGACTCTTACTGCACAGTAAAGCACAGTAAAAGTCTTGTTACAAAACAAAATAGTTTTGGGCAAAGTCCGGAATTTCTTCGTGATGACGAACTTTGCCGCGGTTTTCACCGCAGACTACTCCCTTTCACTAATATCTATTTTATGTAAATTTTACAAAAAGTCAATAGAATTCATTCGACATTTAAATTTTGTATACTATCATTTTGTCCTATTCGAGTCAGAATCAGTCTTTTTGAACTTCGTCAGTATCGGTATCGGGCTCGGTTTCATTTTGAGTTTCTGTTTCGGAATAATGTGTATCATCTGCAAAATCGTTTAATACAAACTCATCTGTGTCGGAAACCTCCGCGTCTTGTTCAAAATTTTCATTTTTGCCTGCCGACGCAATCTTTATTATAAGAATTACCGCAAGCGCTATAAGCACTACTGCTGTAACCAAAATTATAATAAATATTGTTTTACCTGTATTATTCATGTTTGTAAACCATGCGAGACTTCCTGCCGTTTCGGCAACGGGCTCTTCATCGGGGTTTAACGCCGCGTCAAAATCGGCGGCACGCTGAACAGTGCCCTCGACAACATCAAAACGGTAGTAGCCCGTTTTGCCCGAAACATAACAGTTAAGCACATAAAAATCCTTTAAATCTTCATTTTCATAGGCAATGGCGTCAACCTCACTGCCGTCTATTTCACATTTTGAAAGAATAAATCCCGAAGGCATAACCGAGTAATCGGTAAGCTTTTCGACAATATACATTTTTCCGTTTGCATTTATATATACAAGCTTTGTAAAATTATCATTTTCGTCGCGGATATAAAAGGCGCCGTTTTCACCTGCGGCATCGGTAAGCCAATAAAGCTGATATTTGCCGCCCTCATCGTTTAAAACCGCAATTTCAGAGCCCTTGCGGTTTGCCGTAGCCTGTGTAAAGCCCGCCGGTATTGCAATGCCGTCAAAACTGTTTACTATTGTATAGTCGGCGCCGTTTATTACAGCAAGCAACGGGTTTGCGTCACGCGCTGCCTGTTCGGCGTCGGCAGTTTCCTGCTCGGTCATACGCTTAATATTTATTGTGTACGATTTTTTAGTTCCGTCTGCCGCGGTTACGGTAAGAACACGCTGGTTGTCGCCCACTTGGAGCGCAAAGGTGCCGCCGCCTGCGTATGTGGCGCCGCCGTCGGCAACAGAGCCTGTAATATTTATGCTGTCAATGCCGTATTTAACCGTTACGTTGTAGGTTGTAGTGTTAGAATTAAAAGCAGGAGACAGCGAACCGTTGCTCAACTTTATTGACGCTAAATTTGCGTTAGACGAGGGCTTGGGCGTAATAACCGATATTGCCGCAGTGCCTGTTGCCTTTGAGCTTGCCTCGCCGCCGCCGAGCACCGTTGCCGAAATGTTTGAATTACCCGCGGCTATGGCGGGAAAATTCAATGTATATGAGCTTGATTTCGATGGTTTTGTAGCCGTAAAGCCGTCATCGACAATTTTTACAGTGCCGTTTGCAACATTGTAATCGGCGCCCGAAACGCTGTTAAGGCGTAAAACGCTTGAATTATAGCTTATGTCGGCTTCAACCGCATAAAGCGTTGCGTCCGCATTAAACTTTACGGTTACGCTGAAGCTTTTTCCAACCTCATACTGACCGCCGCCGCTTACAGACACACTTGCCGCCGATACATTAAGGGTAAATACCGATACTGCAAGGCACAGCACGGTAACTGCCGAAATTAACGATTTTATAATTTTTTTCATTCTAAACACCTTTTATTTTAAATAATAGTAAATATTTTAAGAAATCGCCTTTACGCCTAATATATGCATTTTAATTGCCGCCAAATCAATGGCGTTTATTACGCCGTCGCCGTTTACATCACCGCCGACAAATGCATCACCTTCGAGCTTTTTAACGCCTAAAATATCCATTTTAACCGCCGCCAAATCAATCGCGTTGATGAGATCGTCTTTGTTTGTATCGCCTTTTTTGATTACAGGCTCAGGAACGGGCGGTGTAATTTGAACAGTCGGATACGGACAGGCGGCCTGCGGCATTTCACTAAATACAGGAATAGAAAAAGTAATCACCGCATCGGTATTGCCTACACAGCCTTTTTTCAAATACTTGGCGTTAGTCCATGCATCATACAAAGCCGATGCGTACTGATGCCACCATACTTTATTTACCACATTAAAATCTTTATAATAATATGTATCTTGACCGATAGATATATAACCGTCGGCATATTTTTTAGCACCGCCGATTATTGATGCCGTGCGGCTGGTCCAGCCGTTATTCTTGGCATATGTCAAGCCCGAAACCGCCATTTCATCCTTTGTAGAACCGGTTGTGCTGAAATTAAAAAAGTTGTAATAGCCCTCAAATTCGGGGTAGGTGCCCGAAATAAGATTTGTATTTCCGCCCGTTCCCTGCTCTACAATAATGGTTGCCGCAAGCACATAGGGGCTGACACCGCTTTCATTGGCGGCGGCAATCAAATCTTCAATATAGGCGTCGGGCTCGGCTGCGCCGTCACCGTTTTTGTCATATCCGTTTTCCAAAAAAGTGCCCTTTATAATCGAACGCAAATTGTCCTGCGTTTTCGCATCTTCTTGGTAAGATTGCTTCATAAATGCGAATATCATATCTTCATTAAGTGAATTTCGAGGGTCCATAAAATACTCAATCGCCATACGCGAAGCATATGTCCAACGCATTTCCATGGTAACCCAAGTATCGGTCGACGGGTCATAACCGCGCATATCGCGCCACTCGTTGCCTCCGTAGCTGAACTCTACCCACTTGCGAGTTTTGGTTATATCAGATACGCCATATTGCGCCTCAACGGCTTCTTTAAAGGTAAGGTCAAATTTGTTTGCAACAAATAGCCAGTTAGGATATTTTGCATGCAGTTCTCTCAAAGCCGAATGATAACTTTCGGGGAAGTTGGCAAGATTTCTTTCAAAGTCTTCATCATATTCATACTCGATATTTAACTTTACACGGCCTGAATACGCATAGCCGGTGTTTGCATAGTTTTCACCGTAATTAACCTTGTACCATGTGTCACCGTCGCCGTCCTTTTCTTCACCTAACGCCATAAGCGGCGTGCCGTTTTCAAGTGTGCACAACAGTGTCGACATTCCTTTATTACCCTCGATTTCGTGACCGACAGTGCCGGGCAGTGACCATATCTGCGCGCCTGTTGAGCTTGCAACTGTCGCCGAAACGGGATATTTTACAGCTGCGTTTACCGTTAACGCAGTAAACGTGCCGACAAAAATCGACAGGCACAGCAACAGGCTTAAAAACCTTTTAAATTTCTGCACTTTACCAACCCTTTTTTTAACCGTAAATAAATCTATTATAACAATTATATATTTTTACTGTATTTATGTCAACCAAAAAAGCGGAAGAGCCTTAAAAATTACAGTTCTTCCGATTATCAACTATTTTTTATTGCTATTTAATTTTTCTCGCTTCTATATAAAAGCGTTTATCATCGGCGTGTCCCATTGAAAAGGTCTTGCGCGGCAATGAGCCGTCGGCGTTAACTGCCGCAAAAAGCTCGCTTTTTTGCATACCGTCAAATAAAAATCCGACTGTGTTTTCGCGGGCGGCCAACTTTTTAAGAGAAGCTTCACCGTGAATATAATCAACTTCGGCATCCTCGTGTTCTTTTATATAATCGTCAAGAAAGGCTTGTAAAGTGCCTACTGCTAATTTTGCGGTTGGTTTAACGCTTATTTCACGCACATTTTCACCGTAAACGCAGGTGAATTTTTGTGCGTTATCGCCCGTACCCTCACCTGTTGCCTTTACAAAATCATTTATCAGACTTTCGGGGTCTATGCCGAACACAACGCGGTAAATAGGCTCAAACTGCAAAGCGGTGTCATGAATATTAACGATTTCGGTTAAAGCATAACGTGATGCTTCGCTTGGGTTGCGGTTGTAACATTCTTTAGCAGTTGCAAGCGAATGATTGCCGTCGCCTACGCAGAACAAAAAGCCGTTATTTTGCTCTTTTAACTCTTGAAGCAAAGACAAAACCGTCTGCTTTGCTTGAGTATTTAAAAGATAACCCTTAATACTGCCAGCTCCGCACATAAGCGTGAAGTCGTAAAGTTTTTTAAAGTTATCTATATTTTCCGCAAGATATTTAAAAATTCTGTCTTTAACATCATCAAAAAGCAACATTACATGCGGCAGCTCAAGCGGTGCGTTTTTGCGTATTTCTACGCGGGGCGGAATACGCGAAAGCACGGTCTGCTCGGTAGCGCGTATTTCGGCGTTTGTACCTGCGCGGTAATCGTAACATTCAAGGTCGATTTTACCGACAAGTCCGCGACGAAGCTTTGAGTCTGACTGAACACGCTCTACATAAATAAGCGCATCGGGATACTCGTTAAAAATGTTTTTATCAAGGTATTCCCGCATATTTTTATTTATTTGTTCAATATATGCCGAGTTGTCATCCGATAAACAGACTTCGGGCAAAACAAGGTTAAAAGCCGAGGGCTTATCGCCTGCCGCGTTTTTGACCCTTTGCCAATATTCGGGCTCTGATGTGTATTGGTCGCAGGCAATTACCGCCCAATTTTCAAAATCAGCTTTCGGCAAAAGGATATCTGCCGGTGAAAAAGAAATATTGTATTGCATTTTTGCCTCTTTAATAATATGAAAATTCTATTGAATCAATCGTGTCTTCCGCAGTATCAACATAAACGGTTATACCGCTGCGGCGGTCTTGTTTGGTGATAAACCAATCGAGATAATATTTGTTTTCACTAATGCAATAAAAATGAGACGGCGAACCCAAATATTCAATGGCGTCGGTTATAGCCGACACATTGCTTATTCCGTTTATCCAAAACTGACCGTATTCGGATTCGGGATTCGAAAGCTCATTTTCTTTGATAATAAACTTTACTATCGGACATTTTTTAAGCGAAACAGAAGATTTTTTATCATTGTAAAAAACCGCTGTTATTTTTTTGTTGTATTCATTTACAAAATCTGCGGTAAGCGATTTACCTGCCAAAATCTGCGAGTCCTCGTTATATTCTTCGGAATCGGAAAGCTTAAAGCCCTCTTTTGTAATGTTAGCATAAGACGACGGAACAGACAACGCACTGCCTGCATAGGTGACTTTGTATTCAAATTTTTCCCCTAAATATATGTCGGCGTAATTTTCCTCATCATACAAGCTTATGTCAATATAGGTAGGCGTTACACTGTCATCTGATTTTATTTCGGGTATTTTTATCTGTTTACTTACGCTGTCTGCTGCGGTGCTTTCTTTTGACGAGGATTTTCCGTAATTGTCGTCAAACTTTTGACACGCACAAAGCAAGGTAACAAAAAGACAGCAAAGTATAACGCTTAATATTCTTTTCATACTTATACCTCCCTACAGTTTTATTATACGATTAAATATGTTAAATGTAAATATATTTACGATAATTTTACATCATTTAATATTGCCGATTTAAGCTCGTCTAAGCTGTTGAATTTTTGCTCTGTTCGCATAAAGCGAAGAAGCTCCAATCGCATTTCTTTTCCGTAAATATTTCCTTTAAAATTTTTAATATAGGTTTCACAGCCCACGGTATCGGTTTTGTAGGTAGGGCGAATACCTATATTTGTTACGCCGTCATAACATTTGCCGTCAAACGTAACCCTTGATTTATAAACGCCGAACTTGGGCTTTACAAGCAGCTCGGGGTAAATTTGATTAGCGGTAGGAAAGCCTATTTTTCGCCCTCTTGCGTCACCGTGCAAAACCTGCGCCGTAAACGAAAATCCGCCGTAAAGCAATTTTGACGCCGTTTGAACCTCGCCGTTTTTTATACACTCGCGTATTGCGGTAGATGAAATTATGCTTTCACCCTCGTACTGCGGTGAAACACAGCAAAATTCAATGCCCTTTCGGCTACAAAAATCGGCAAGAAAATCGGTATTGCCGAGCGCTTTTTTACCGAAACGGTAGTTAAACCCGCACACTATGCGCGAAGGATTATACTGCTTGCATAAATCTTCAACATACTGTGAGGCTTCGATGTCTCGCACCTTGTCAAAATCTTGCATTACTACCTGATTTATACCTAATTCTTTCAGCCTGTTTTCGCGGTCTTTAGGCAAAATAAGCAGCTGTGGCTCATTTGACAGCACACTTTTAGGCGGCACATAAAATGTTACCGCAATGCTGTAATACGGCCTTGTTTCCGATATTACGGCGCGGTGACCCTTGTGCAGTCCGTCAAAAGTGCCCAGCGCTATTGCGGTCTTCATTTTTTATACACCTACCTATTTATATCTGTTAAACAAGCAATCTTTAAAATTCGGTTTTGAACATCGGCAAGTCCGAGGCCTAAAAATTTTTCACCCAAATAAACGCGATAATGTGCGCCGTCGCTAAAACCGTCTGATTTAATACGCTCAAGACTCAGCGCTCCGCCGTTGCAAAAACGCACGGCCTGTTTTTCGCTTATCTGTATTTGCGGCATATAATCTACCGCCGAGTCACACGGCAAAATATAATCGTTTATATTCTCGGGTGTAAGGCTGTTTAAATCTACACATTGGTCAATACCAAAGCCTGACGTTTCGGTGCGGCACAGCCTTGTAAGCGTTGCACCGCATCCCAAAGCCTCGCCTATATCACGGCAAAGCGAACGGATATAGGTGCCCTTTGAAACCGATGCTTCGATGTCAAATTCGTTTTGACTGTTTAAATCTGATATTTTTTTAAGCGAAAAAATCTCAATTTGCCTTGCGGGTATTTCCGCCATCAAGCCGCGGCGCGCCAGCTCATACATACGAACGCCGTTTTGCTTTATTGCGCTGAACATAGGCGGGATTTGCATTTGTTTACCCTTAAATTTTTCTAAAACAGCATTTATGTCAATACTGTCGCTTACATCACAACTGTTTATTATGTTGCCGGTAATGTCACAGCTGTCGGTAGTAATACCTAACCTTACGGTTGCCGTATAGCTTTTGTCGGCATCGATTAAAAACCGTGACAAAACGGTGGCTCTGCCTATAAGTATAGGCAGTACACCCGTAGCCATAGGGTCAAGCGTGCCCGTATGACCGACGCGCCTTTCGCCCGTCAGTTTTTTTATGCGGGCAACGGCGCCAAACGAGGTAATACCTTCGGGTTTATTGAGAAGCAGAAGTCCAGACATTCTTTTCCTCCATTTGCTGTTTTATCGCTTCAAGTATTCTCGCCTTTACTTCATTCAAACTGCCCTCAAGTGTTGCTCCTGCGGCATTTTTATGACCGCCGCCGCCTAAGGCTTTGCATATTAAAGACGCGTCAAGCGGCTCGTATGTGCGCAACGAAAGCTTATACACATCGCTACCCGTCTGCTTTACGGTAACACCAGCTATAACGCCATCCACACTTCGTGAAATAACCGTTATTCCCTCAAGGTCAGGACCGCTGCAGCCCGTTTTTTCCTGCATTTCGGCAGTGATAATAAGTACCATACATTTATCGTCAAAGTGGTATTCCGCCTTGTCGAGCACCATTCTCTCAAGGGTTAAAAGATTTTTGCTTTTTGTGTCAAACATACTCTTGTTGATTTTATCGGCTTCAATGTTAAACTCATACAGCGCGGCGGCAATTTTATGGGTTTTAGCTGTAACGCATGCATACTTAAAGCAGCCTGTGTCGGTGCAAATACCTGTATAGAGCGCCTTTGCTATTATATCGTTTATCTTTACATTAAGGCCCAGCAACAACTCATATATTATCTCACAGGTGGCAGACGCGCCTACATCGAGCAAAAGCGCCTTTGCATACCTTACATTTGAAATATGATGGTCAATATTAAGGTCAACGCAATATCCGAATTCATTTTCCAATGTGCCGAGCAAACGCTTGTCGGCAACATCAACCGCAACCACCGTAGCGCCGTCGCGGCTGACATGGTCGGTATCAGAGGCAAAATAGGCGTATTTTGACGGTATCAAATCGGGGCATATAACCTCGGCCGTTTTTCCTAATTGCTTTAACCCGTAATAAAGCGCGTAAGCGGCGCCCAATGTGTCGCCGTCGGGAGAGGCGTGGGTTAAAATAATATAATTATCTTTTTCTTTTAAAAAGCTTACCGCATTTTCAAAAGAAAAATCCAAACACTCATTACTGTCCATAATGTGTCACTTCCTTTCGTGACTTTAAAAATTCTATTTGTCCGAAGATTTGTCGAAAGATTCGATAATTCTTGAAATATGCGCGCTGTTCTCAATAGAATTATCAGCCACAAATCGAAGCTCCGGCACCTTGCGAAGCTTCATTCGGGCACCGAGCTCACGGCGAAGATATCCGCCTGCGTTTTTGTTAAGCGCCTTTACCGATTCGGCGGTTTTTTCACTGCCCTCTATGGCGCTTACATAAACCGTAGCATAAGACATATCGCCCGAAACATCGAGTTTTACTATGCTTAACATTTTACTGACTCTTGGGTCCTTTACCTCGCGCAAAAGCTCTGAAAGGCAGAGTCTTATATCGGATGTTACGCGGTTAATTTTATATCCGGCCATCAGTCTCTGTATTCCTCCATAACAAAGGCTTCGAAAACGTCGCCCTCTTTAATATCGGCAAACTTTTCAAGTCCTATGCCGCATTCATAACCCTGTGCCACTTCTTTAACGTCATCTTTAAAGCGGCGCAGTGATTTAATAGCGTCTTCGCAAACAACTATACCGTCGCGTACAACGCGTATCTGACAAGCACGGGTTACCTTTCCGCTTGTTACATGACAACCGGCAATTGTGCCGACATTAGATATTTTGTATGTGTTACGAACCTCAACGGTGCCGAGTATATTCTCACGGAACTTGGGAGCTAACATACCCTTCATAGCAGACTCGATTTCTTCGATGCAATCATAAATCACGCGGTAGGTTCGAACATCAACACCGTCACGCTCGGCGGTTGCTTTTGCAACCGCGTCGGGCCGAACATTAAAGCCTACTACGATAGCACCTGATGCCTGAGCGAGCATTACATCAGATTCGTTTATTGCGCCGACGCCGCCGTGAATAACATTTACCTTGACTTCCTCATTAGAAAGTTTAACAAGACTGTCTTTAACCGCCTCTACACTGCCCTGAACGTCGGCCTTAACAATTATGTTAAGCTCTTTAAGCTCGCCTTCGCTGAGCTGGCTGAACAGATTGTCAAGTGTAACCTTTTCTTTGGCATTAAAGAGTTCGTTTTTAATTTTTTCCTTACGCTGTTCAACAAGCTCACGTGCAAGTCGCTCATCGGATACTGCGTCAAAGCCGTCGCCTGCGTCAGGTGTTTCGGCAAGACCCGTGATTTCAACAGGAACCGAAGGTCCTGCGCTTTTTACAACCTTTCCGTTTTCATCGGTCATAAGTCTTACACGGCCTACAGTTGTACCTGCAACAATTATATCGCCTGCGTTTAAGGTACCGTTTTGCACAAGCAAGGTAGCCACAGGACCGCGGCCCTTGTCAAGACGGGCTTCGATAACAACGCCCTTGGCTCGGCGGTTCGGGTTTGCCTTAAGCTCAAGCATTTCGGCTACAAGCAGTACATTTTCAAGCAATTTATCAATACCATCATGCGTTTTTGCCGAAACGGGAACACAAATTACATCGCCGCCCCACTCTTCTGGAACAAGAGAATGCTCGGTAAGCTGCTGTAATATTCTGTCGGGGTTTGCCTCTGGTTTATCCATTTTATTTATAGCTACAATTATTTGAACATTTGCAGCCTTTGCGTGGTTAATAGCCTCAATGGTCTGCGGCATAATGCCGTCGTCGGCTGCAACCACAAGTATTGCAATGTCGGTAGCCATAGCGCCGCGCTGACGCATTGCGGTAAATGCCGCGTGACCGGGAGTATCAAGGAAGGTGATGTCCTGACCGTTGCATTTTACGCGATAAGCGCCTATGTGCTGTGTAATACCGCCTGCCTCGGTGGCTGTTACTGCGGTGTCGCGTATGGCGTCAAGCAATGAAGTTTTACCGTGGTCAACATGGCCCATAACGACTACAACGGGGCTGCGCGGTTTCAAATCTTCCGCCGCGTCTTCGGTAACATCCATAATTTTTTCTTCAATGGTAACCACAACGGCGCGTTCTATTTTAGCACCCATTTCGGTGACAACTATTTCGGCGGTATCGTAATCGATTACCTGATTAACGGTTGCCATCATACCGAGCTTAAGCAGCTCTTTTATAACCTCTGCGGCCGTCTTTTTCATAGCTGCGGCGAGCTCACCTACCGTAATTTCGTCGCCTACGGTTACGGTTATAGGAGTTTTCTTTATGCGCTCAAGCTGCATACGGCGCAGTTTGTCGGCCTCGGTTTCGCGCTTTGCACCCTGCGGACGGCGGTAATCCTGAGATTTTTGCTTAATCTTCTGTTTGCGCGAGAAGTTGTCACGCATAGAGTTTGCAGGCGCAATATTTTCGTATTTTTCGTTGTATTTTTCAATGTTGACATTTGATGTTCGCGTATCAACGTGTCGAAGCTGAGCAGGGCCGCGATTGGGAGCCTCGCCCGGCTTTTTCTCTTTTTTAGGCGGAGCCACAAGCGGACCGTCATAAGGTTTTTCTTCAACCTTTTTTTCTGCCTTTTTAGTTTCGGCTTTTTGGGGCTGTTGCTTTTCGGCCTTTTTGTCGGTCTTGGTTTGAGCCGCCGTTTTAGCTTTGGGCTCTGACTTTTTCTCGTCTTTGGCCTCTTTTTCGGGTTCGGGCTTTTTAACCGTTTTCTTTTCGGGCTCGGCTTTTTTAGTTGCCGGTTTTTGCGGCTTGTCGACTTCTTTGTTTTCAGCCTTTTCAGCCTTTTCGGCGGCGGCAGCCGCGGCCTTTAACTGTTCGAGTATTGCCATTTGCTCGGCTAATTTTTTATCCTTTTCGTCCTGCCTTTTTTTAGCGGCAGCCGCGCGTGTCTCGGCGCCCATTTCAAAGTAATCGTCAAAGCTTTTTACCGAATTTTGCTTTGTAAGCGCGTCGAATACCATTGCAATTTCATTTTCTATAAGAACGGCAGACGACTTTTTTTCTTCGCCTGTAAGTGAAGCAACAAGCGCTATTATGTCTTTTGAAGACATATTGAAATCTTTAGCCAAATCGCTGATTTTATATCTGTTTATCATTTAATTTCCTCCCTGCATGGTTTGCCGACAGCATTATTTATGCCGCTTGCAAACGAAATATCATTTACCGATATTATTGCGCATTTATGCCCTATGGCGTGCGACAATGTTTGCATATTATAATTGTCTAAAACAATCAACCGTGTTTTAAACTTATTACAAAAAAACGAAATCTCTTTTTTGCTTTTTTGCGATGTGTCATTTGCTGTCAGCACAAGTTCACTTTTGCCCTGCGAAAGTGCGCCGCATACTGCATCAAAGCCGTATGAGAGTTTGTTTGCCTTTGAAGCAAAGCCCAAAAGCGTGAGTAATTTATCATTCACCTATTTCACGACCTTGCAACAGCTTTGAATATATTTCTTTGTCGACCGCAATAGAAAAGGTGTGCGCCAAGGCGTTTGTTTTTTCGGCCTTTTTAAGGCAATCGGGGTTTTTACAAATATATGCGCCGCGCCCCGAAAGTTTATTTGTTTTATCAATTACAATTTCGCCTGTGGGGGTTTTTACAATTCTGTCAAGTTCCGACTTGGGTTTCATTTCTCGACAGCCTATGCACATACGCAGCGGTGTTTTTTTTGCTGACAAATCAAAAACTCTCCTTTAAAACATTGTTTAATGATATTATTCGCCGAAAAATCCGCTTTCGGGGTGAATATCTATTTTCCAGCCTGTAAGCTTTGCGGCAAGGCGGACATTTTGACCTTTATTGCCTATGGCAAGCGACAGTTGCGATTCGGGAACACGCGCAAGGCAAACCTTAGGTTCGGTGCTTTGAATTTCAACCGATACAACCTTTGCCGGCGACAGTGATTCGCTTATAAACTCTACAGGGTCTTCGCTGTATTTAACAATATCGATTTTTTCGCCTGCAAGTTCTTCAACAATTTTATTTACACGCGCGCCGCGTTGACCGATACATGCGCCTATTGCGTCAAGCTCTTTATTTTCGGACCAAACTGCAATTTTGGTGCGCGCACCTGCCTGTCTTGAAATCGCCTTGATTTCGATAGTTCCGTCAAAAATTTCGGGCACTTCGGTTTCAAATAAGCGTTTTACAAGACCGGGATGTGTGCGGGACAGCATAATACGCGGACCGCGGTCGGTTTCCTTAACATCGACCACATAAACCTTTATATGCTCGCCCTCAAAAATTTCTTCATCGGGCACCTGCTCGGCTTTGGGAAGCACAGCCTCGTTGTGACCTATCTCTAAAACGGCGTTGCCTGTTTTGGGGTCAACACGCTTAACAACGGCCGTTATAACCTCGCGATTATGACTTTGAAATTCTGCAAGCGCCTGACCGCGCTCAACCTCTTTAACACCCTGACGGAAGTTGTTTTTTGAATTTTGAGCAACTATTCTGCCGAACTTTTTGGGGTCGAGCTTAATATCTATAAATCCGTTATCCAAAGACTTAGGGTCGATAGCCGCCGCGTCATCACGGCTGATTTGTGTATAGGGGTTTTCAACCTCATCAACAATTTCTTTGCGGGCGGTTACAAGAAACATTTCTTTTTCAAGGTCTATAACACAGGAAACTATATCATTTCCGCCGTAATCTTTTCTTGCCGCCGTTGTTATAGCCTCTGATATTTTTTCGGCTATGAATTCTCCTGGGACACCCTTTTCCTGCTCCATAAATCTTATCGCTTCAAAAAGCTCTTTATTGTCCTTCTTTTCCTTTGCTGTCATCTTTGCCTTTGCCATTTTTCAATTACCTCTATTCTGATATATTTTAAAAATTTTCCGTAATAAATATTTTTGAAAAGCTGCCTTTTGAAAAAGTAATTTCGCCGTTTTCGGTATCTATTGTAATATCGCCGTCGGCAGATTTAAGCACGCCCGTAAATTCTTTTTTGCCGTCGACTGCTTTAAAAAGCTTTACGGTTACATTTTTGCCCAAACCGTATTCAAAGTGGTGCGGACGGCTAAGCTCACGCTCGGTTCCGGGAGAGCAAACCTCTAAATAATACGAACAGTCTATCGGGTCGGCTTCATCAATCAATGGGTCTACCGCGTGCGACACCTCGGTGCAGTCGTTAATGCTGACGCCCTCGGGCTTATCAATAAAAATGCGCAAATAGTGCGACGCGCCCTCTTTTACAAACCGAACATCCCAAAGGCTTACACCGCAGGACTCGACCGTGTCCTTAACCAAATCATAAACCTTTTCGGCTACACTTGCCATAAATATAACAATTCCTTTCCTGCAAAAGTTTGAAAACAAAAGTGAGCGGGCTGTTACCCACTCACCTTTCTTATCAAATATACTAACGATATTATAACACAAAAATAAATAAAATCAAGTGTTTTTTTATTTTGTTAAAGCAAAATACAAAATTACCGCTACACCCAAAATTATTCTGTAAATGCCGAAGGCTTTAAAATCGTGCTTTTTGATATAAGATACCAGGAATTTAATGGCAATAATTGATACAACAAACGAAACGGCGCAACCCACAGCCATAATTAAAAGCTCATAAGCCGTAAAGGTAAAGCCGTCGTCAAAAAACTTAAACAGCTTTATAGCGCTGGCTCCGAACATTGCGGGAATACCCAAAAAGAATGAAAATTCGGCAGCAACCGTGCGCGAAGTGCCAAGCAGTGACGCGCCCAATATTGTCGAACCGCTGCGAGAGGTACCCGGAACCAATGACAGGCACTGAATAAGGCCTATATATAAGGCTGTTTTATAAGGCATTTTATTAAGGTCGGTTATGCTCTCGCGTTTTTTGATATTTTCTATAATTATAAACAGAACACCGTAAACTATAAGAGCCGCCGCCACAACAAAGGCACGCATATCGCCCGTGAGCATCTCGTCAATCACATCGTCAAATGCAAGACCGACAACCGCCGCAGGCAGGCTTGCTATAAGAATTTTCACCCAAAGCAAAATTTTATCTACATATATATAATTATTGCAAATGCGCTTTAAAGCTTTGCCTTTTCCGTTTTCTTCAAAAAAAGGCGTTACCTGCGTGCGTTTTAAATGAAACGGCCAAAGCTTGCTCCAAAAAAGAATTACAACCGCAAGTATTGCTCCGAGCTGTATGACAACCAAAAAAATATCCATAAACTCATCACGGACATTAAGCTTCATAAACTCGTCAACCAAAATCATATGCCCCGTACTGCTTATGGGCAGCCACTCGGTAATACCCTCGACAATACCTAAAATAACGGTTTTTATAATCTCAAGAAAATCAACCATATTTTACTCCGTTAAATTGCAGGGCTAAAAGCCCTGCAATTTTTAATTATTTTTTGCCCGTAAGTTCTTTATAAAGACCTATATAGGCGTTCGCCGACGCACCCCAGCTGTTGTTGCATGCCATACCGCGCTTGCGAAGTATGTTCCAGCCGTTTTTATCGCTGTAACCCGCCAAAGCGCGCCAAACGGCATCCTGCATTTCGTGGGCATTGAAATTTTTAAAGGTAAAGCCGTTGCCTTTGCCGTCACCGCTGTCGGTAATGGTATCGTTAAGTCCTCCGGTTTCACGCACAATCGGCACCGTGCCGTAACGCAGTGCCACCATTTGTGCAAGACCGCACGGCTCACTCTTGCTGGGCATAAGAAACATATCGGCGCCGGCATAAATACGGTGTGCCAGCGTGGCGTCAAATCCAAGCTTCAGCCCCACCTTATCGGGATATTTTTGAGCCATTTCATAGAAAAATGTTTCGAATTCGTATTCTCCCGTGCCTAAAATCACAAACTGCACATCGGCACGCAAAATTTCTTCAAAAACGCATTTTACAAGGTCAAGGCCCTTGTGCTTAACAAGTCGGGTTACCATGCCTATAAGCGGTGTGTCCGACCTTTCGGGCAGACCTACCTGTTTTTGAAGCTCCGCCTTGTTAAACGCCTTTATTTCGATGCTGCCCGAAGTAAAGTTTTTAAAAATCATCGGGTCGGTTTCGGGGTTATAAACATCATAATCAATACCGTTTACAATGCCGGTAAGCTTATAGGTAAACTGCTTTAATATGTTGTCAAGACCAAATGAATAATAAGGATCTAATATTTCGCGTGCGTAGGTGGGAGACACCGTTGTAACCTTGTCGGCGCACTGTATTCCGCCCTTCATAAGATTTACACAGCCGTCGTATTCAACAAGGCTTTCTCTGCCGGGTTTAAGACCCAACAAATCATTGTAAAGCTCCATTCCGTATTTACCCTGATACTGAATGTTATGAATTGTATAAACGGTTTTTATGTCACTGTAAAGCGGATTTTGTTTGTAAAATTCATTAAGATACACCGGCACCATAGCGGTCTGCCAATCGTTACAGTGAATAATATCGGGTTTAAAATCGATGTACGGAATTATTTCGAGAACGGCACGCGAGAAAAATGCAAAGCGTTCGGCGTCATCATAATGGCCGTAAAGCGTATCGCGTTTAAAATAATACTCATTGTCCAAAAGATAATATATAACCCCATCTACATGAGCCTCAAATATTCCGCAATACTGTCTGCGCCACGAAACAGGCACGGTTATACTGCCCACGAATGTCATTTTTTCGCGCAATTCACGGCTTATTACAGTGCCGTACAGCGGCATAACCACGCGGCATCCTACGAGTCGGCGGCGCAAAGCCTTAGGCAACGCACCCGAAACATCGGCAAGGCCGCCCGACATTGCAAAAGGCAGAGCCTCACTTGTTGCAAATAATATTTTCATAAACTTCTCCTAAAATTAAAGTGTCTGATTTTTTTCGATAAAAAACGCTTTCTCATCGCTTCCCTTAACGGTCATTTTAGCACTGATAACCGCATTTTTATCCGAAACAACACGGTCTGCAACGGCGCCTTCTTCAACCGTTACACCCTGCATGAGTATGCTGTTTTCGACAGTAGCGCCCTTTGCCACATTTACGCCTCTGAACAGAACGGAATTTTTGACGGTTCCCTCAATAATACATCCCTCGGCTACCAATGAATTTTCAACCGATGAGCGTGTGCCGTAACGGGTGGGCATATCGTCGCGAGTTTTTGTGTATATGGGACGCTCGCGGTTAAATAGGTCGCGGCGCACACTGCCGTCAAGTAAATCAAAATTAGCGCGGCAATACTCTTGCGGGCTGTCCATAATTGCTACATAGCCCTTATGCTCATAAGCCATTACCTTGAGCTTACCGATATTTGCGGCAACTATATCTTCACAAACCGTAATGCCGCCGTTTTCATAAGAATTTTCGACCAATTCTATAAGCTTATCACGGTTGAAAACATAAATGTCCATACTGCGCACATCTTCGGCGCCGATTGTATTCGGAACACCGGTCAGGGCAATGCTGCCGTCTTTGTTTATATCAAGGGTAAGGGTATGATTATTATCTTTTATTTCCGTACCCTTGGTGCAAACCACCGTAATATCGGCATCGCTTGATTTATGCAGTTTAATAGCTTCCTTAAGATTGACATTTGCTACCGTGCGCGCGTCGCACAGAACAATGTATTTGGCATTACAGCGCAGCATAAAATCCTTCGCACCGTAAAGGGCTTCGACATATCCCTGATAAATTCTCGAATTACTTACATTAAACGGGGGCAAAATCCTGATACCTCCGTTTTTGCGGTCAAGGTCCCAATAGATGCCGCTGCCTATGTGGTCCATCAGAGAACGGTATTTTTCTTTTGTAATTACACCGATATTTGATACGCCTGCATTTACGAGGTTTGAAAGGCAAAAATCTATAAGACGGTATCTGCCCCCGAAAGGAACAGAGGCAATGGAACGCTTTTTGGTAAGCCGTTCCACCTTTTCATCATAAGCATTTGCAAAAATAATTCCCGCTACACTTGACGATATCATATTACGCTTCCCCCTTTACATTTTCAGTTATCATTTGCTTGGCGCCCACTTTTGCACCGCTGCCCACAACAACTCCGCTTCCGATTACGGTAATTCCGAAATCTTCGGGAGAAATCTGTTCGGGGTCAACGCCTACTTGCGCGTTTTCTTCGATAACCGTATTCTCTGCTATTATCGCATATTTTACGCTGGCTCCCCGCTTTATAACGGCACCCGGCATTACAAGCGAATATTCTACCGAAGCGCCCTGCTCTACCGTAACATTTTCAAAAAGAATCGAATAATCAAGCTTGCCGCAAACCTCGCAACCGTCGGTCATAAGCGAATGCTCTACCTCGGCAGTTTCGGATATATACTGCGGCGGCAGTGCGACCGAACGCGAATAGATACGCCAATTTTCATCGGAAAGATTAAGATTGATTTTAGGATTTAGCAAATCAAGATTTGCCTCCCAAAGCGAATCTACCGTGCCGACATCTTTCCAATAATCGTTAAAGCGGTAAACCATCATAAGCTCACCGCGTGACAGCATAAGCGGAATAACATTTTTACCGAAGTCATTGTCAGAATCGGGATTTTCGTTATCCTCGGTAAGATATTTTTTAAGCTTTTCCCAAGTGAAAACATATATGCCCATCGACGCCAAACGGCTTTTCGGTTTTTTCGGCTTTTCTTCGAATTCGTAAATACTGCCGTCGGGGTTTGTATTCATAATGCCGAAACGAGAAGCCTCTTCAAGCGACACCTCTAAAACCGATATTGTGCAAGCGGCACCCGTTGCCTCGTGCTGTTCAATCATTTTTGAATAGTCCATTTTATAGATATGGTCACCGGAAAGAATAAGCACATATTCCGGATCATATCTGTCGATAAACTCAAGATTTTGATATATGGCATTGGCCGTGCCCTTGTACCAATCGCCGCCTTTTTGACCCTGATACGGAGGCAGTATATGCACACCGCCGTTTAGACGGTCTAAATCCCACGGCTTGCCCGAGCCCACATAATCGTTAAGCTCAAGCGGCTTATACTGAGTAAGGATGCCGACGGTATCAATACCCGAATTCGTGCAATTTGAAAGCGGAAAATCTATAATTCTGTATTTTCCGCCGTAAGGAACCGCGGGCTTGGCTATTTTACCCGTAAGCACGCCGAGACGGCTGCCCTGTCCGCCCGCAAGGAGCATTGCAACGCATTTTTTCTTAATCACAAAAACATCTCCCTTTTTTATTTACCGCAATTTTTAATCTTGCTGTTTGATTTATGGCTTTTAGGAACTTTATAATATGTTACCGAAAGCGCCGGTATGTCGATAGACACCGAATTGTCATAGCCGTGCATAGGTATGGGTTCGCTTTGATAGAACGGCTGTATTCCGCCGTTGCCGCCGTATTTTTCGTCGGCGGTGGTGAGCATTACCTTGTAGCTGCCCGCGGCGGGAACACCTATGCGATAATCGCTTCGCGATACAGGCACGAAATTGCAAACACAGATTATTTCATCGCCCTTTTTGTTTATTCTTCTGAATGAAATTATACTTTGATTGCAGTCATCGTTTGAAATCCAAGAAAAGCCTTCCCAAGAATAGTCCACCTGCCACATTTCACTGTGTTTAAGATAAAATTTATTCAAATCTTTTACATATTCCTGCATTTGTCGGTGAGCGTCATAATCTAACAGCAGCCAATCAAGCTCGGCGTCATACTTCCATTCAATAAACTGTGCAAATTCCTGCCCCATAAAAAGCAGCTTTTTGCCGGGATGTGCCATCATATAGGCATAAAACGCGCGAAGACTTGCAAATTTTTGCTCGTATTCCCCGGGCATTTTGTTTATAAGCGAACACTTGCCGTGCACCACCTCATCATGTGAGATAGGCAGAATAAAGTTTTCGCTGAACGCGTAAAAGAACGAAAAGGTAAGGCAATCGTGATTATGCTTTCTGAAAAGCGGGTCAAGCGACATATACCTTAACATATCGTTCATCCAGC
Organism: uncultured Oscillospiraceae bacterium; assembly: GCA_905211675.1. Lineage (GTDB taxonomy): Bacteria > Bacillota > Clostridia > Oscillospirales > Acutalibacteraceae > UBA737. The sequence continues at coordinate 1,724 of CAJMBP010000004.1, read as the reverse complement.
CCATATTCCACTTAAAATTAAACCCAAGCCCGCCGTCGCTTGCAGGCTTTGTAACCATGGGCCATGCGGTTGATTCTTCGGCAATCATCATAACCGACGGGTTTGCGGCAAAAGCAGCCGCATTCACCTGACGGAGCAGTTCTATTGCCTCTAAATGCTCTCTTCCGCCGTAGCTGTTCGGTATCCACTCGCCGCCGTTTCTGGCGTAATCGAGATACAGCATTGAAGCCACGGCGTCAACGCGCAGGCCGTCTATATGATATTCTTTAAGCCAAAAGACCGCGCTTGATATTAAAAAGTTCATAACCTGAACCTTGCCGTAATCAAAAACGCAGGTTCCCCATTCTTTATGCTCGCCCTTGCGTTCATCGGCATACTCATAGCAGGGCGTTCCGTCAAATCGGTAAAGACCGAAGCCGTCTTTCGGGAAATGCGCCGGCACCCAGTCGAGTATAACGCCTATGCCCGCTTCGTGCATTATATCAACAAACCTTTTAAAATCAGCAGGTGTTCCGAAACGGGAGGTCGGAGCAAAATAGCCGGTCGCCTGATAGCCCCACGAGCCCTCAAAGGGATGCTCGGTAAGCGGCATAAGTTCTATATGGGTGTAGCCCATTTTTTTTATATATTTTGAAATTTCTTTAGCTGCGGTAACATAGTCGTAGGTGTTGCCGTCGGCAAAGCGGCGCCATGAGCCTAAATGCACCTCGTAAATATTTACGGGTGATTCAAGTATATTTTTTGCTTTTTGCGCCTCTAGCCAATCACCGTCAGACCACTCGTAACCGTCATCGGCATAAACCTTTGACGAATTAGCGGGAGCCGTTTCATAATGGCGGGCATAAGGATCGCTTTTAAGGGTGGTTTTACCGTTTTGGGCGGTTACGGCATACTTGTAGTTTGCAAAATTTTCAATTCCGCCTATTTCCAATTGCCATATACCGTCGGCAATCTTTGACATCGGGTTTGCCCCGACCGTCCAACCGTTAAAATCGCCGACAACGCTTACCGCCGAGGCGTTTGGCGCCCACACCCTGAATGTTGCAATATCTTTATTTAAAAACGAGCCTAAATATTCATAGGCGTCACTTTTTACAGCAGAGTTAAAGCCATAGTCAAAATCTTTCATTTTTGTGCCCCTTCTGCGAAATCGCATATTTTTACAAATCAATTATATCAAACAACATTATTTTTTTCAATACTTTTTGTTAAAAAATGGGAAATATTTTCATTCTATTTTTGACTTTTTTGTTAATTTTATACAAATATTTGCCATTTTTATACACAAAAGACCGGCTTTTTAAAATTTTTTGATTTTTTGCTTCAAATATGGCGGAGCCTCGGTATTAACCAATACCGTTTCACTGCCTATAACTTTAATATCGTCCCACGGAATAACAATATCATCTTCACGGCCGAAAAGCCCGAAAAAGCGCAGTTTTCCGAAAATGATTACCGATGTCAGATTTCCGTTTAAGGTATCCATCTCGACATCGGATATAAATCCGAGAACACAGCCGTCTTTTACACATACAACCTGTTTATTCCGAAGGTCGTCTATTCTGCATAACATAGTACCACTCCCAAATATATCTTATGAATATATGATATATAAAATAACTTGACTAAATCACTTTGAGTTGTTATAATGTTTTAGCAGTTGAATTTTGCTGGAGTAGCGCAGTTGGTAGCGCAACTGATTCGTAATCAGTAGGTCGAGGGTT
>CAJMBP010000003.1 GCA_905211675.1 uncultured Oscillospiraceae bacterium | reverse complement strand
CAGAAACTTCTTTTACAAGCTGTGCGCCCATATTTTCAAATGGATCTTCAAGTTCAATTTCTTTTGCAATGGTTACACCGTCGTTTGTAATGAGCGGTGAGCCGTATTTTTTATCAAGGACAACATTTCTGCCTTTGGGGCCTAATGTTACCTTAACTGCATTTGCAAGCTTATCAACGCCTGTCTGTAAAGACTTGCGTGCTTCTTCTCCGAAAATAATGTTCTTTGCCATAATACAAAATCTCCTTATTCAACTATTGCAAGAATGTCTGAAAGATGAAGAACCGTATATTCTTCATCATCAATCTTAATGTCGGTGCCTGCATATTTAGCGGCAATTACCTTGTCGCCCGCCTTAACGGTCATAACCACCTCTTTGCCGTCTACCGTGCCGCCCGGACCTACTGCTACAACCTCAGCTATCTGAGGCTTTTCTTTAGCGGCAGATGTAAGCACAATTCCGCTTTTGGTTGTTTCTTCTGCTGTTGTTGCCTTTATGACAACATTATCAGCCAAAGGTTTAATTGTCATAATAAAATCTCCTTTTCTGCTTTGCAGTTAATTTTTAACAATTACAATTATATACCGTAAAATTTAAAAGTCAAGTAAAGTCAAAAAGATTTAAACATTTGTTAACAATTTATTTGCAATGCTCTTTGGAACTATAAATTTTACAGCGTTTTTTACAAGTTCAAATCTCATATGATTTGTTTCTATTATCTCGCCGTCAAGGTTTACGGGTATCGGCTTTTCAGATGAAAACTCCATACTGGTGCAACCTTTAAGCGTACAGAAATCGAGAGTTTTATGCTCGCCTTTTTTATATAAATTTAAAAATTTAAGTATTTTGGGCTTTGAAATATTATTTACCAATGTATAATTGAGTTTATTGTCATAAGGTACCGCATCGGGCGCGCCTTTATAACCGCCGCCGTAATACGGCGCGTTTGCAATAACGGCAAACAGACAGTTTTTACGCTGCGGCTTTTCGCCGTCGACCGATATATCGGCTGTAATGCCGAGTTTGCCCAAAAATGTTTTAACAATAGCCAATGTGTACGCGAGCGAGCCAGAAACCAACGGCCAATTTTTAAATATCGACATATCGCGGGCTACTACCGCGTCCATACCTACCGAACAGCCGTTAAGGCAGTACCTGTCGTCCGCCTTAATTAAATCCATTCCTACCGACTCACCGTCCACTTGGTCGGATATATCCAAAAAGCTTTTTTTTGAACCGAAAAATTTAAGAAAATCGTTTGCCGAGCCGCAGGGTATAACGCCGAGATCTACATTTTCATGACCCACTATACCATTGAGCACTTCAAAAACCGTCCCTTCGCCGCCGCAGGCAAACATACGGATTTTATCGCCGGTTTCCGCCTCGCGTTTAGCGGAGTCGCGCGCATCTCCAGCAGAGCGAGTGATATGTATTTTAAAATTTTCAGACCTTTCTGAAAAATAACCTTTAATTGAGTCAATTATGCCGTTTTGAGTGTTGCCCTTTCCGGCAATCGGATTAACATAAAAAACATATCTCATTATTTTATTTTCCTTTATTTTTAAAATACATAAACAACTGACATTTTATCATACCGTTATAAAGCTTACGGCGCTTATCGGCGGTTTCGCCGAAATGCTTTTCAAACTCGTCGTGCGGACTGATTATAAAATATTTTTTGCCCTTACTTCTGTCAAAACGCTCGCCCATTATTTTATATAATTTTTCGGCTTCGGTCACATCAAGCAAACGCTCACCGTAGGGCGGATTTGTAATTACAAGCAGTCTCTCGTCTGGGGTTTTAAAATTGCATATATCGCCTACTGCCGCTTTAACATATTTTTCAACGCCCGCTTTTTTAGCATTAGCAAGCGTAAGCTCCACGCAGGCAGGGTCAATATCGTAGCCCTGAGCTTTGAAATCAACATTTTTTATTATTAAATCCTGCGCGCGCATACGCTCCTGCCGCCATACCGTGTCTGGTATAAAATTAAATCTTTCGGCGGCAAAAAAGCGGCGAAGTCCGGGCGCGGTTTTGGTTGCCATAAGAGCCGCCTCTATAAGCAGTGTGCCGCTGCCGCAAAACGGGTCGTAAATCTGCGTATCGGGAAAAATTCGCGCGAGGTCGCACATAGCAGCCCCCAATGTTTCTTTAAGCGGAGCATCGTTGGAATTACGCCTGTATCCGCGCTTGTGGAGTCCCTCGCCCGAAGTATCTATCGTAACAGTTACATTGTCTTTGATTATTGTAAAGCGTATTTTACATTCGGCTCCCGTTTCGCCAAACCAACCGATGCCGTATTTTGAAGAAAGTCGGTCTGCAACCGCCTTTTTAATTATTGACTGACAGTCGGGTATGCTGTGAAGCGCCGAGGATATGCTCGAACCGTTTACCGGAAAGGCATTATCCTTTCCGATGTAATCTTCCCACGGGAGTGCCTTTACACCGTCAAAAAGCTCGGTAAAGGTAGTAGCGGTAAACTGCCCCACATTTATAAGTATGCGCTCGGCAAAGCGTGAATTTATGTTTGCACGGGCGAGCATATTAAGGTTGCCTTCAAGCAATACTCTGCCGTTTTCGACCGTTACCGACTGGAAGCCCATCCGGCGAAATTCGTCAGCCGCAATACTCTCTACGCCAAAAAGGCATGGCGCTATCAATTTTATATTTTCCATATTCTTATATCTCCGCGGATGCGTGCCGTGTTACATGGCAGCCTATGTTTACCGCAACGGGCAGACCTGCAATGTGTGTGGGCGCGGTTTCGATATTTACGGCAAATGCGGTTGTGTTTCCGCCGAAGCCCTGCGGGCCTATATCTAACCTATTGATTTTTTCGAGCAATTCTTTTTCAAGTTCGGCATAAAACGGATTGCCGTTTCTTATATCGGTACTGCGGCAGAGCGCCTTTTTAGCAAGGTAGGCGCACTGTTCAAAGTCGCCGCCTATGCCGACACCCACCACCATTGGCGGACAGGGGTTATTTGACGCCGCCTTTACAATATCCAACACCGCGTCAGCTACACCCTGCCTTCCGTGCGAGGGAGTGAGCATACGCATGCCGCTCATATTCTCGCTTCCGAAGCCTTTAGGCGCAACAGTGATTTTTATTTTTTCGCCCTTAACTATGGTTGTGTGAATTACGGCGGGTGTGTTGTCATTGGTATTCACACGGTTTAACGGGTCGGCTACCACCGATTTTCTGAGCAGACCTTTTGTGTAGCCCCTTCTTACGCCCTCGTTTACCGCATCGGTTAATGAACCGCCTACAATATGAACATCCTGACCTATTTCCAAAAAAACAACCGCCATTCCGGTATCCTGACATATAGGCAGATCATATTTTTTGGCGGCTTCAAGATTTTTTTCTAAGTCGCAAAGCACACTTTTACCGAGCGGGTCGGTTTCACACTCGGCACAGCGGTTCAAACAGTTTTCGATATCACAAGGTAACTCCTTATTGGCTTTAATGCACAGTTTTTCAATAATATCGGTAATTGAGGTCACTGATATTTCTCTCATATAATCTCCTTTATCCTTTTAAAAAACAAAGGGCAGCTTCCCGTCTTTGCGTTGGAATCCGCCCAAAGTTATTTATCTTGCACCGGAGCCGCGTTTAGTGCGGTTTGCATCGGGATTTTTGCGTTTCAAGTCTGAAAACTTTTCATCGCTTGTCTGTTTAAAGCGACTCATCATCTCTTCAAAGCTTGCAGGCTCACTCTTTTTCGGAGCCCATGTGTATGTAGAATCTATTTCCGCCTTTGCAGGAGCCGCTTTGCGCTCGCGGCGCTGTGTGTCGTCATTCTTTTTTTCGGGCGGAAGCGCACGCTTTATGCTGAGCGATATTTTACCGTCGTCACCTATGCTTAAAATTTTCATTTTAACGACATCGTTTTCTTTTACATGCTCTTTAATATCGCTTACATAATTTTTTGCCACTTCGGATATATGCACCATACCCGACTTGCCGCCGCCGATATCGGCAAAAACGCCGAATGATGTGATTGTAGTAACTCTGCCTTCTACTATGTCTCCGACCTTAAACTCCATAAATTTTAAAAAGTCCCCCTAATTGCCTGATATATCAAAATAAATTTCTTCATCAGAATACACATAACCCAACCGCTCGCGCGCCGCTTTTTCGATTATCGAGGAGTGCGATGCGCTGTCGAGCATAGCCCTTAATTCTTCATTTTCAAGTTTTAAAGAATCACGCTGGCTTTCACATTGAGCCAAGACTTCAAGGTCTTCCGCCAACTGATTGCCAAGCCCCACCAAGGTTGCAATCATATATACCGAAACACCAAGCACTATAAGCCGCACCAAAATACTTTTTTTGCGTTTAGGTTTTTGTTTCATTTAAAACATACTCCGCATCATTGCTATTTTTATTAGTATATAACACTTTACCCCCACTTTTCAAGAGTTTTTTAATACTTTTTTCCGTTGTTTTGAATTTTTTTGCCGTATATTTACCTGTTTTTGATAAAATCTCATCAATTTTCAAACACATTGACCCCATGGCTGAGGTGAAACGCAGATGTATTTTTTTAAAAGCATTAAAAACAAAACAAAGCATCGGAAAAACAATGCGCGAAACCGTAATTCTGAACAGCAAAAAGCCCGCAAGCTCACCCACTGCAACATAGCCCCTCATTTCGCCGCATGTGCGGGCCATTAAAAATATAAAATTGACAAAAGCACTGAATACCCAAAACAAAATATCGCTTATAAACACGGCGACGAACGAATTAAAGCCCGCTTTTCGTAAAGAGCGCAAAATATCGTATATGACACAGAGTAAGCAGCCTAAGCAAAATGAAAATCCCAGCGTTACAAGCTGATTGCTTAAATCTATTTCCCACATAGGCTATCTGAAAACTCTTGATAAAAAACCGCCTGACGATTTTCCGTCGGACATATAAACTACCGCATGTATCTGACCCGTGGCGGAAAGCTCGCCGTTTTCGGTGTTAAAGCTCGATATATGCAGTTCTTCACCCTTTACGGTCATTTTGCCGAGCGCTGTATCAAGCAATATGGTTTCGTCGTCAAAAGAGCTTACATCTCGAACCCCCGATATATTAAGTTTTTTTCTGCCCTCTATTATTACATTTTGGTATATAATAGCATTTTCTTCCAAAATAAAACACCTCAATAAAATATATTTATGAGGTGTTTTTGTTATTCTATTATTTTGTAAAGCAATGCCGCGTCATCCTTTTTTACCGTTTCATTGACGGCGGTAACCTCAAGCTTTACATTGCGGGTTCCGAATGACACTTCGATAATGTCGCCCGATTTAATGTCAAGCGAAGCGCGTGCAACCTTGCCGTTAACCGTAACTCTGCCCGCATCGCAGGCTTCGTTGGCAACGGTGCGCCGCTTTATTATGCGCGATACCTTTAAATATTTATCTAACCTCATATGCAAATCCTCATCACAAAATTTATGAGCCGCCCGTTAAGGCGGCTCACTGCAAGTAAACTCAAATTACTTAATAGCCTCTTTAAATGCTTTGCCTGCTTTGAAAGCGGGGCTTTTTGAAGCAGCAATTTTGATTTTTGCGCCTGTAAGAGGATTGATGCCCTCTCTTGCTGCGCGTTTTTTAACCTCAAAAGTACCGAAGCCAACAAGTGCTACCTTGTCGCCTGCCTTAAGAGTATCTACTACTGAGTCGATTACCGCAGCTACTGCTTTTTCGGCGTCTTTTTTAGAAAGACCTGCTTTTTCTGCTACTGCTGCTACTAATTCTGTTTTGTTCATTATGAACCCTCCATTTTTTCTTTTCACTGCATGCCTTATCGGCAAAGCAACCAACCGCTTAATGCTTCATCAAGCGTATAACTTATTTTAACATATCTTTCAAAAAAATCAACTAATTTTTATATATTTCATTAAAAATATTTAAAATCGCAATTTGATAATTGTGCAATTTACACATATTTACCTAATGATTTTTAGCTTAATCAGCAAATTTAATAATTTTTCACCCTTAGGCAATGTCAAAATATCATCCGGCTCAAAGGTATTTAATACTATAAGAGCAACCAAATACACAACAGCGGCTATAACAATTTCAAGGGCAGTTCCAAGTTTGCCCATATAACTAAAATCGAAAACTAAGGTGGAAGCTCCGCAACAAAGCGCCGCAAAAAACGGTTTTAAAATTGTTTTGTAAATGTTGGGTTTAACGCCCGTGTATTTAATAATTGACAGCAGATTGGCAACAAAAATAAACAGGTATGATACAAATGTTCCGATTGCCGCACCCCGAATATTTATACTCGGTATTCCTACAAATATAAAGTTTACAATCACCTTAATTATTGCACCGATTGCCACATTTCGCAAAGAAATTATTTCTTTACCGATGGACTGAAGCATACTTGTCATAGGTATTGCAAGACCTGCAAACATTGCCGCCAAACCGTAAATGCGAAGCATTGTTCCGCCTATTTCATAAGATGCGGTAGTATTATATACAAGCCCCATTATTTGTGTGCCCATAAACAGAAAGCCCATACCCGCAGGCATTGAAATAAGCGCCGTAAATTTAATAGGCGATTCGATGTTGTGCTTTATCAGCTGTTTGTCCTGTTTGGTCCAAGACGATGCCAAAACCGGCAGAGCGCTTACTCCGAGCACCGATGTTATGGTAGGAATTAGGTTGTAAAGCGTGAATGCTTTTCCCCTTATACCGTAGAGAAATGTCGGTATTTCCAAATCGTTCAGTGCCTCTTGGCTTGACAAATTGTAATCTGCAATAGACGAAGCGTACATATTGCGTATTACATCGGAAGAATCACCGACAATTCGATTCAACTGCCATTTCACCATAGTAACATCCACAAGCGAAGTAACACTGTTTGCAAGAGAAGTCAAAACTATGGGTATTGCAATAAATATAAGCGTTTTGGTCATTATTTTATCGGCGGCGGCAGGAGGTGCCTCATACAACTCCTGCTTTGTTATTCCGTCACCCCTGATTTTGTAACGAAGGAACAAGAATGTCGCCGACGCGGCGCCGCCTATAGTAATGCCCGACATGGCGCCGGCGGCAGCATACGCTACATCGTTTGTCAATTTTAAAACCGCGTAAGAAATTCCAAGCCCCAATATAAGCTTACCAAGCGCCTCTATTATGTCGGAAACCGCAGTAGGATACATATTGCGAAGTCCCTCAAAATAGCCTCGGTAGGTGGACATAACGCAACAGAAGAAGAGTGACGGAACAATGGCGTAAATGCTGTAAATTGTTTTTCCGGTAGCATCGGTAAGTATTACAAAGGGATTAATCAGCAGCAGCATTATAAGCGTTGCCGTAATACCCGTTACAGCAAAAATTTTGCCTGTAACCTTGAGTGATTTTTTTACATCTTTATACCTGCCCTGAGCCGTTTTTTCGGCCACAACACGCGAAATCGCTATCGGAAGCCCCGCCATGGCAAGCGTGTATATAGGCAAAAACAAATCATACGCCGAAGAAAAATACCCAAAGCCAAGGTCGCCCAAAAGTCTTTCGTCGCCAAGCGGTATTTTAAATATTGCACCTATAATTTTTACAAGAACCGTTGAACACAACAGTATAATAGCCCCGTATTCAAAGCTTTGCTGTTTCCTTTTCTTTTCTGCCATTTGTTATACCTCTTTTATAATATCAAGAACCCTAAGAAACACATTTGACAACGTTTCACCCTCAAAGGCATTCATATTGCTGTAATTTGCATAGGCGTCATCGCCTGCGTCGTCAGATACTCGCCTGACGCTTAAAAAGGGTATGCCTACCATGTCGCAAACAGAGGCTATTGCCGCAGTTTCCATATCGCAGGTGGTTGCCGAAAAGGCGTCGCGCAAAAAGTCACGGTCACAAGCGTTGCAAATAAATTTGTCGCCGCAAACCGCTGTGCCGCCGGCCGCATAGCCGAGAGCCTGCCTCGCCTTTTTTAAAAGAATCGGGTCGGCTTCGTAAATGTATTTCTGCGACGGTTTTTCACAGGGCTTATAGCCTATACCCGTAAGGTCGAAATCGTGCTCTAAAAACCTTTCGGGCAACACTGTTTCACCGCGTTTTACGGCGCTTATTCCGCCCGAAAGTCCGAAATTAAGAATATATGTACAGCCAATGTCGCAGAGGTGCATTGCGGCTGTTGCGGCATTAACCTTGCCTATGCCACAATTAACACATATAACCGTACATTCGTCTTTTTGAAATGTAATGGCCTTTCTGCCGAAATAATTATACTCACTCGGAGAATAGGCTTCTACCGCGTTTACAAATGGAGCGTATTCATCAAAATCGGCTACGATAATACCTATTTTTAAACTTTTCATATCAAATTACTCTTGTTCGGACTCTATGTTAAGTTTTGCACCGCAGTTATTGCAATATACGGAATTCATATCAATATTTGCATTGCAATTAGGGCATATTCGCTTATTCTTTGTGTTTTGAATATCTTGGTTAAGACGTGCTATTTCCTCATTTTTTTCGGATATTGCATCAACAAGATTTCTTGCTTCATCGGTTAAATCGGTGTTGTTTTTTGCAAGCTCGAAATAAATTCTGCCGAGATCCGCAAAATCTTTTTCACGCTTTGATTCAAGCGAAGCTATGCAGAACTTTTGCTTTTGGGTTGTTACAACCTCATCGGTTTTTTTGCAGGCAACATCAAATACCTCTTTTGTTTTGTTTATGGCATCATCTATAAAACTCATTTTAATACCTCCGTTTAAAATTACAGTTAAATCTTACTGAATAAATTTTACCATATATAAGCCTACTTTTCAAGTTCGCCTATAAACTCGCGTATAAGCGAATGCTCGGGCACAAGTGTGTTGTCAATAGCGGTAAAGCGCTCAAGCGCGTTTGCGGTATCTATAAAATATTCATAACACGGCGTGTTTTTACCCACTGTGCTTCGCATTTTGCAAAAGCGCTCACGGTAAACGCCAAGCTCATAGGGGTGGAATGTTACCAAGTGTATATCCGCGGTATTTTTAAAGCAATACAAATACTTTTTCTCGCCGTCGATAACATTGTTCCAAAGGTAGAGCGTTTCGGCGGCGGTAGCTCCGCGAAAACGGTCATCACGAAGCACGCGGCGTATAAGCCTTATTTGGCGGCTTGAAAGCATCTGCACGCCGTTACTGTCATCCACAGAACGGTTAACGCTGATATAAATTTTTAAAATGTTTTTTCGCGGAACCAAGTCGGTTATTAGAGGATTCATAGCGTGAAGCCCCTCGACAATTACAATTCCGTGACTGCCTATGTCAAGCTGACAGGCGTTTTGTATTCTTGATTTTGTTTTAAAATCGTAACGAGGCAGGCTTACCCTGCCGCTGCTTATTATTTGTGTAAAGCAATCCTTTATAAGCGGTATATCAAGCGAATTCACCGATTCAATATCATGACTTCCGTCGGGCATTAACGGTAAATCTGCGCCCGAAAGGTAAAAATCGTCAAGCGACACTACCTCGGTGGTTTCACCAAGCTCTTCTAATTTTTTCTTCAAAATATGTGCCGTTGTTGTTTTGCCCGAGCCCGAAGGACCGGCTATTGCAACTATAATAAGGTCATCGTCCTTTTCGATTTTTCTTGCAATATCGGTTATGGTTTCAATATATTCCCCTTCACATTCGCTTATAAATTTACGGGGATTTTTTGATGCCGCCTCATTTATTTCATTTAAAGTGTTTACCATAAAATTCACCTATTTCTTTTTTGCGGTTTATAAGCTCGTCAAATTTGCTTATATATTCATACGGGTACTTAAAGTTAAATATTCTTTTTATGCTTTTGCCCTCGGCGTCCTTGAGCTTTGTTACGGCCGAGGCTCCGCAGGCAAGAATCGTGTGTGTTTCGTCCATTATATAAACATTGTAAAGTCCCTCGAAGCCCTGCCTTGCATAACCGACATTTTCAAGATTGCCCACCGTTTTGCTCTGCCTATACATATAATATGGCAAAATGCCGTTTTGAGTCAAAACTTCACGGGCAAAGCTTACCATTTGCGATGCCGCGGCGCTCGAATTTATTTGGGCAAACTGACCGCTTGAGGTTATTGTTGCCGCGCGTTTAACCGACAGCAAATGAACCGTAACGCTTTCGGGCATAAGTTCAATTATTTTTTTAAGCGTATTTTTAAAGCTTTCAAAATCATCGGTAGGCAAACCTGCAATCAGGTCCGTATTTATATTGTTAAAACCGATTTCACGGGCTGTTTTAAATGCGTTTACCGTGTCGCTTGCGGTGTGATTTCTGCCTATTGCGCGAAGCACGCTGTCGTTCATGGTTTGCGGATTTATGCTTATACGCGTAACGCCGTTTTTCTTTATGGCACACAGCTTATCGGTATCTATTGTATCGGGTCGGCCTGCTTCGACCGTGAATTCACGAACGGTTGACATATCGAAAAGTCGGTTTACCTCGCCTAAAACCCGATTTAACTGCTCGGCAGTAAGCGTGGTTGGTGTGCCGCCGCCCATATATACCGTTTCAAGCCGCAGATTAAGTTTTTTTGCAATTTGAGCCGTATGCTCAAGCTCGCGGCAAAGAAAATCGACATATTGGGGTATAATGTCAAACGCCTTTTCCACCGAATGTGACACAAACGAACAGTACGAGCATCTTGACGGGCAAAACGGAACCGACAGATACAGGCTGAACGATTTAGGCTCCGATAAAGAAATAATGCTTTCTTCGCCCTTTACCGCCTCGCGGCATAAATCGATTTTACATTGCTTTACCAAAAACTTGTTTTTAAAAAAGCTTACCGCATAATCTTCGCCGTACTCCTCACAGTAGCGTGAGAAAAGCTTTGCGGGGCGAACGCCCGTCAGTATGCCCCAATCGCTGCTGTAACCCGTAAGCTTTTCAAAGCAGTAAAACAACTGTCGCGCAAGCTCGTGCTGTGTTTCTTTTCGTATGTCGGAAGCGGTTTTATCGACCTCAGATGAAAATTCGGTTTGAGCATTTTCGAGTTTCAGCCTTGCACTTGCGGTAATAATGCCGCCGCATTCGGTAACGGTGCAGACGGCATATTTACTGTCCGATTGCACCGAATGACAAACCCCAATTTTCTCAAAAGGCAAAAAAAGCCGTATCAGTTTTTCCATTTCATAGTCAAAACTGTGACCTATGTTACATAATTTCATTTTTGTTTCGGTTTACCTTAAATAAATATTATTTTTTCTTTCATGACCTATGGTTGTTGCTTCGCCGTGTCCGGGATACACCTTTACGCTATCGTCAAAAAGCCACATAATTCGGTCAAGCGACTGCTTCATATCAACGGCGTTTCCGCCGGGCAAATCAACCCTGCCGACAGTTTCGTAAAAAAGCACATCTCCGCTGAAAAGGCAGTCATCAACCGAATAACACATACCGCCCCTCGTATGCCCCGGAGTTTCAAAGGCCTTTACGGTGATATCCCCTACCGTAAATTCCTCTTCGTCTTCAATTGTATAGTCGGCATTAAAGCAGGGTATGGGCGTGCCGAATACCGCCGACAGATTAAAAGAAGCGTCGGACAGTGCAAATTCATCATTTTTGCCTATGGCGATTTTAACGCCCGTTTCATCCCTAAGCCGTTTGGCACCGCCTATGTGGTCATAGTGTGCATGGGTAATAAGAATAAGCCGCGCTTTATCGGAATTTTGTTTTAAAAAATTAACAATATCCAAATTGAATGTTCCGGGGTCAATAACTACGGCCGCGGTGTCGGTAACTATGCCGTAACAATTACTGCAGCCCGAAAGATAATCTTTGAGCAAGAGTTCAATCTTCATATTCATACCCTTTTATTATTCCATACATCAGTGTCTAAAATTATTGTTACAGGACCGTCGTTTGTTAATGAGACCTGCATATCTGCACCGAATCTGCCGGTTTGCACATTTTTAATTCCGTTTGATTTAAGCGCTTCGCAGTACATTTTATAATACTTTTCAGCCGTTACAGGCTCCAAGGCGTTTATGAATGACGGACGGTTGCCTTTTTTTGTGTCAGCCGCCAAAGTGAACTGCGATATACACAAAACCTCACCCTCGACATCAATAATTGATTTGTTCATCTTTCCGTTTTCATCTTCAAATATACGAAGATTTGCGGTTTTGCGGGCAAGCAGATCTATATCACCCTCGCTGTCGCCGCAGACAGCGCAAAACAGTATCATATATCCCACGCCGCAGCTTCCTACCGTAACGCCGTCTATACTGACCTGAGCGTGTGATACCCTTTGAATTACAGCTTTCATACTATTGCACCGTTCTTTCTACGCTGAATACGCCAGAAATTTTTTCAATTCGTGAAATTATACTGCGTAAATGCTCAACGCTTTCGGCGCTGATTGTAAGAAGCGCAACGCAGTTTCCTCCGCTTGTCTGGCGGGCGCTTATGGCATGAACCGCAAGACGCATATTATACGCCGTATTCAAAATATCATTCACAATGCCCTCACGGTCAATTGCGGAAACTTGCAGGGTTGAGGTAAAGTTTTCTTTATGCGCGCTGTCCCAATGGGCGCTTATCCAGCGTTCGGGTTCGGCACATTTGGTAATGTCACGCGGAACATTACTGCAATCGCATTTATGAATAGACACGCCGTGACCGCGTGTTATAAAGCCTATAATGTCGTCACCAGGAAGCGGCGCACAGCATTTTGAAAGCTTTACAAGACAGTTATCTATTCCCTCAACGATAACGCCCTCCGACGAAGCGTGACTTTTGGTTGCAATCGGTTTAATTTCAGCCGTTTTTAAAGAGTTGGTGCGTTTTGCATAATCTTCACGAATTCGCGGAATAATCTTTGAAATCAGCAAGCCGCCGTAACCTATAGCGGCATAAAACTCTTCGGGGTCGGCGAAATGCATGCGTTTTGCAAGGTCGTCGATATATTCATCATATTCCTTTTCGTCAAAAGTAATATTATTACGACGCAATTCACGGTCAAGGTCGGTTTTGCCCTGCTCAATATTTTCGGCTCTGCGCTCCTTTTTAAACCAAGAACGAATTTTAGCTTTAGCAGAGTTTGTAACGGCAATATTGAGCCAGTCGCGGCTCGGCCCGTGACCAGGTTGATTTGTGGTAAGAATTTCTATTACTTCGCCTGTTTTTATTTCGTGGTTTATAGGCACTATCTTACCGTTTGCCTTGGCGCCAACCATTTTTATACCAACAGCCGAATGAATAGCAAACGCAAAATCCACAACGGTGGAGCCTACGGGCAGATTTATAACATCTCCCCTCGGTGTTACCGCAAATACATCTTCCTGACTTAAATCAACCTTAATTGTACGCACAATCTCAGACGCATCTCCCGATACATCCGAGGTTTCAAGCACCTGACGAATCCACGCCAAGTGGTTTTCCATATATTCGTCGCTGCCGGTAATTCCCTCTTTATACTTCCAGTGTGCCGCGATACCGTATTCGGCAGTATGGTGCATTTCAAAGGTGCGGATTTGTATTTCAAACGGAATACCGTCACGGCTTATAACGGTAGTGTGAAGCGACTGATACATATTGGGCTTTGGCGTAGATATATAATCCTTAAAGCGATTGGGAATGGGTCTGAACATATCGTGCATAATACCCAAAATATTATAACAGTCGGCTACAGTGTCAGTAATAATACGAATGGCGTAAACATCATATATTTCGTCAAAGTCACGGCCCTGAACATACATTTTGCGGTAAATACCGTGTATAGATTTAACGCGCCCCTGAAAAGACATTTTTACATTGGGCATTTCCTCTTTCAGCCGTGTTTCTATACTTTTTTTAATGTCTTCAAGTATTTGTATGCGCTCGGTATATCTTAACTTTAAAAGCTGTTCTATTTCGCTGTAAGCGACAGGATCAAGATGTTTTATCGCCAAATCTTCAAGCTCCTCTTTTACGGGGCGAATACCGAGCCGGTGGGCAATAGGTGCGTAAATTTCGAGAGTTTCAAGCGATTTATCACGCTGTTTTTGCTCAGGCATTGCATCAATGGTGCGCATATTATGAAGTCTGTCGGCAAGCTTGATAATTATAACGCGAATATCCTTGCCCATGGCAATAAGCATTTTTCGCAGGCTTTCGGCCTGTTGCTGTTCTTTTGAAGAAATTGAAAGCCTGCCTATTTTTGTAACGCCGTCAACCAAAAGAGCAACCTCATCGCCGAATTGCTTTTTTATGTCTTCCACGCTTACATCGGTATCCTCAACAACATCATGCAAAAGAGCCGCCGCAATTGACTGGCTGTCCATTCCGAGCGTCACAATGATTTTTGCAACATTAAAGGGGTGAATATAATATGCTTCATTGGTAAGGCGTTTTTGGCCGTTATGGTATTCAACACAAAACTCAAACGCTTTTTTTATAAGCGGAATATCATAGCTACCACATTGATTTTTCATACAATCAAGCAATTCATTATAATCTTTAATTTCTGCCTCATTCACCGTGACTCACCCTCTCATAAATAAATTTATAGGTTTTTGAATTTAATAAATCGGTTTTTTCTTTTACGCTGTGGGCCGCCAAAACGCCGTCTTTTTCCGAAACAAGGCCAAGCTCGCAAAGCGCGGTAACCGCCACACGGGTCTTTGCATACCCTAAATCCGCGTTCTTTAAAAATTCGAGCCGTTCCTGTTTTATAGGCCCTTGGGTTATTATTTTGTAAACCTCTCCTACCTGTGCTCTCGACGGAAAAACAGCATCGCCCTGAAGTTTGCCGAGCGACATAAAATCTTCATAGCAAAGCTTGCTTTCAAAATAAGCGTTGTCGTCGGCGTTGCTCATTCTTATTGCTTTTATCTGAACCGAAAGGGTTTGTCGGTCTTGAAACAGGTTTATGTCAAGCGTTACTGCAAGGTCAACCGTATCGCCCACCGCAAAACTGAACTGTTCGGGCGTCATACCGAAAAGCAGGCACTGAAAAACGCAGCCGTTTCTGCCGCATAACAGCTTTAGATGCTTGTTATTGCCTATTGGTGTTATTTTTTGAACAGTTACGCCGAATATTCCGAAAATCGGTGTTGAATTACCCTGACCGAAAGGCTCAAGTTGTTTTACTGCGTATGCCATATCTATGCTCATTCCTGCCGGATTTATGCGAAAGTCAATATGAAGCTTGGGCACGGCGTACGGAAGCTTTGCGGCATATAGGTTAATTGCTTTTCTGAATTCCGATACATTACTTACCTTTACGCTTGCCCCTGCGGCAAGCTCATGCCCACCGAACTTTTCAAGCGTTTGCGAACTTCCGCACAATGCGTCATAAAGGTGAAATCCCGAAATGCTGCGGCCCGAACCGTGTGCAATATCACCGTCGGCAGACAACACAAATGCAGGCTTTCCGTAGCGCTCGCAAATACGCGCGGCGGCAATGCCCAAAACACCTACGTGCCACCCCTGACCGCAAACAACAATAACGCGATTGTACTGATAACCGTTTTGCTCGATTATTTTCACGGCGGAATTATAAATATCTTTTTCAATCTGTTGACGTGCCGAATTGTCGTCATCGATACTACCTGCAATATTTAATGCCTCAAGCGTATTATTGCTGATAAGCAATTCAAACGCGCGGTATGCACTGCCCATTCTGCCTGCGGCGTTAATTCGCGGCACTATTCCGAATGAAATTCTGCCCGCAGTAATACTGCCCCGCTCAATGCCTGCTATGCTTAAAACGGCGGCAATACCTGTGCAAGGCGACTTTTTGATTTTATTTATACCCGCCTTGATTATTGAACGGTTTTCATTGACAAGCGGCATAACATCGCCTATTACTGCTATTGCCAAAATATCGGCATAACGCGGCAACATTTGCTCAGGTTCTTTGTCGTCAACGGCGCAAACCAACTTAAACGCAACCTCGGCACCGCATATTTCTTTAAAGCTTGACGGACAGTCTGAACGGTGAGGGTCGATAACGGCAACCGCACTCGGCAATACTTCGGGCGGTAAATGATGGTCGGTTACAACGGTTTTTATGCCCAAGCTTTCGGCATAGGCAATTTCATCGGCACAGGCGATGCCGTTATCAACCGTTATAATAAGCGAAACCTGCTTAGCTTTCAGCCTGTCTATTGCCCCTTTATTCATACCATAGCCCTCGTCAATGCGGTCGGGTATATATGCTGTAACATCGGCTCCGCGACCTACAAGGTAGTCGTAAAGCAAGGCTGTTGCGGCAACACCGTCACAGTCGTAATCGCCGTAAACGGCAATTTTTTCACCGTTTAATATTGCACCGTTTATGTAGTCGGCGGCAATTTTAATGTCGGCAAGCTCTAAAGGGTCGCAAAGCACAGGTTCATCGCTCATAAGCAGTTCAAGCTCGCCCGCATCATCAATTCCGCGGCCTACCGCAATAAGCGCGGCAAACGGATCAATATCACACTCTTCGGCTAAAAGCTTTGCTTTTTCACGGTCGGGTGTGCCGACTATCCATTTTTTTGCAGACATAAAAATCACCTCCGTATCAATAAATATACAATTTATAATACCACAAATTTATATGTTTTTCAATGATTTTATGCGGCTTTGAAAAAATTTGCAGTATGCAAAAACGGGCAGAAAAAAACGCTTGTTTTTTACTGCCCGTAAAAGCATTAAGACTCAAAAGAACCCGTATAAAGCTGATAGTAGCTTCCCTTTTGTGAAATAAGGTCGGCATGACTTCCGCGTTCGGTTATTCTGCCGTGGTCAAGCACCATTATGACATCTGAATTCATAACGGTGGACAGTCGGTGGGCTATTACAAACACGGTTCTGCCCTCCATCAATTTATCCATACCCTTTTGAACAATTATCTCTGTTCGGGTGTCGATTGATGAGGTTGCCTCGTCCATAATCATAACGGGCGGGTCGGCAACCGCGGCACGCGCGATTGCAATAAGCTGTCGCTGACCCTGAGAAAGGTTGGCACCGTTATTCAAAATCTGCGTTTCATAGCCGTTTGGCAGACGGGTTATAAAATCATCGGCACCTGCAAGGCGTGCCGCCTCTATGCACTCTTCATCGGTAGCGTCAAGTCTGCCGTAACGAATGTTTTCCAAAACAGTACCCGTGAACAGGTTCGTTTCCTGTAAAACTATACCGAGCGAACGGCGTAAATCTGACTTCTTAATCTTATTTATGTTAATGCCGTCATATCTTATTTTGCCGTCTTCAATATCATAAAAACGGTTTATTAAGTTTGTAATTGTAGTTTTACCTGCGCCGGTGGCACCTACAAACGCCACCTTTTGACCGGGTTTTGCATAAACCGACACATCGGTAAGCACCTGCTTGCCCTCGACATAGCCGAAATCAACACCCTCCATACGAACATCACCCTGAAGCAGAGTATATGTCAAACTGCCGTCGCTGTGAGGGTGCTTCCAAGCCCAATGACCCGTGCGTTTATCTGTTTCGGTTATGTTACCGTTTGCATCAACCTCACAGTTGACAAGAGTTACATAGCCGTTATCGTCTTCGGGCTTTTGGTCAATCAGGTCAAACACACGCTGCGCGCCCGCCATTGCCATAACTACTGTGTTTATCTGCTGTGTAACCTGATTTATATTACCCGTAAACTGACGCGACATATTTAAAAACGGTACAACCTTATCAATGGTAATTGCCGCCATACTGCCGCTTACAAGCGCTCCTACCGATATATTAGGCACCTTTGTGAGCAAAAGCACACCGCCTACGGTAGCTACCAACACATAAAGTATATTACCTAAATTCCCTATAATCGGGCCTAAACAGTTGGCGAACGCGTTTGCGCGGAAGCTGTCATTAAACAGCTCTTCATTTACCTTTTCAAATTCTTCATTACATTCTTTTTCATGGCAAAAAACCTTAATAACCTTTTGACCGCTCATCATTTCCTGTACAAAGCCCTCAGTTTTGCCTATTGATTTTTGCTGACGCATAAAATATTTTGCCGAGCCACCGCCGACCTTTTTGGAAACCGCCGCCATAGCCGCCACGCCCAACAACACAACAAGTGTAAGCCACACGCTGTAATAAAGCATAATAGCAAGCACGCTTGTAACCAAAATAAACGCCTGCAAAAGTGACGGCAACGAACGCGAAATAAGCTCACGCATAGTGTCAACGTCATTCGTGTAATGGCTCATAATGTCGCCGTGCTTGTTTTGGTCAAAGTATTTAATCGGCAGATTTTGCATTGTTTCAAACATATGAATTCGCATTTTATTCAAAAATCCCTGCGTCATAAATACAATCAACTGATTATACAAGGTTATCGCTATTATAGAAACGGCATAAAGTCCGACTAAAATGAATATTTTCGGCAATATTGCCTGCTTTGCGGCATTCCAATCACCGCTTTTTATAAAGATTTCAATATCGGCTATTATCTTTTGCTGGAATATCGCAGGCACCGCGGCTGTTACCGCCGAAAAAATTATACACGCAACGGTCAAAGGCATCATAACGGGGTAAAACTTAAAAAGCATTTTAATTATGCGCTTAAATGTATTGGGGTTAAATTTCGCCTGAGGTCCGCGCGGCATACCGCCGTGCATTTTTCCTCTACTCATCAAAGTCACCTCCGTTTGTTTGCTGTTCATAAACTTCTCGGTAAATTTCGCTGTTTTGCATAAGCTCGTTATGATTACCGACTGCCGAAACAGAACCGTTTTCCATAACAATTATCATATCGGCGTCTTGAACCGACGATATACGCTGAGCAATTATAATTTTTGTGGTTTCGGGAATATACTCTTTAAAGCCTTTTCTTATGAATGCGTCGGTTTTTGTATCGACGGCGCTGGTTGAATCATCAAGAATTAGAATTTTCGGTTTTTTTAGAAGGGCTCTTGCAATACACAGACGCTGTTTCTGACCGCCCGATACATTTGTTCCGCCCTGCTCTATATAGGTGTCATAACCGTCGGGAAGGGTTTTAATAAACTCATCTGCCTGTGCAAGACGGCAAGCCTCGGCAATCTCAGCGTCGGTAGCATTTTCATTGCCCCAACGAAGATTTTCCTTTATAGTACCCGAGAAAAGTTGATTTTTTTGCAACACCATGGCAACGCTGTCACGCAGGGCTTTTATATCGTAATTTCGCACATCAACTCCGCCCACCTTAACCTGACCTTCGGTAACATCGTAAAGGCGCGGTATTAACTGAACAAGCGATGATTTGCTCGAACCTGTTCCTCCGATAATGCCCACGGTCATACCCGAATTTATATGCAAATCAATATCGGCGAGTGCATATTTTTTGGCATTTTTTGAGTAATTGAAGCTTACATTTTCAAAATCTACCGACCCGTCGGCAACATCATAAATCGGATTTTCGGGGTTTTTAAGATTAGGCTCTTCTTCTAAAACCTCACAAATTCGTTTGATCGACTCCATAGACATGGTTACCATTACATATATCATTGAAAGCATCATAAGCGACATAAGTATTTGCATACCGTAGGTGAGCATTGCCGAAATCTGACCTACATCTACAATCTTGCCCATACTTGTAATGGTAAGCTTTGAGCCCACCGTCAATACAAAAATCATATTAAAATACATGCAAATCTGCATTATGGGCGCGTTTAACGCTACAATGCGCTCTGCCTTTGTAAAATCCTTGCAAATGTCGGTAGCCGCGGCAGAAAACTTTTGCTTTTCATAATCCTCGCGCGAAAAACCTTTTACCACACGCATAGCTCGAACATTTTCTTCAATAGACTCATTAAGTTTATCGTATTTTTTAAATACACGCCTGAATGCCGGCATAGCCTTTCGGGCTATAAAGAGTAAGCCTAAAATGAGAATCGGAACAACAATTACAAATGTAGTTGCAAGACTGCCGCCCATAATATACGCCATAACTATTGCAAACACAAACATAAGCGGGCTTCGAATGGCTGTGCGGATAATCATCATATACGACATCTGAACATTTGTAATATCGGTTGTAAGGCGCGTAACCAATGACGAAGTTGAAAACTTATCTATATTGTTAAAAGAAAAGCTTTGTATTCTGGTAAAAACATCATGCCTCAAATTTTTTGCAAATCCGGCAGACGCCTTTGAACAGGTGTATGCCGCCGCACCGCCGCAACAAAGTGAAACAACGGCAAGCGCCGCAAGCATAAGGCCCACCTTTAATATTTCGGAAATTTCCACGCCTGCCTTCATTCGATTTACAAGGCGTGCGGTTATAAAAGGAATAAGACATTCGATTACAACCTCGCCCACCATAAGAAACATTGTAATAATACTGGGCGTTTTGTACTCCCGAATGCTTTTTGCCAATCTTTTAATCATTGTGTTACCCCCAAATTAAGCTTGATTTTATCCGCAACCTTATAAAACGAAGCCAATTCTTCATCGGTTATTCCGTTTTTAAGCGTCGATTCAATCATTTCAATATTTTTTACCGCCTTTTTATGAATTGCTACTGCCTTTTCGGTAAGAACAATCTTTTTAAGCCGTGCGTCGTAATCAACGCTTTCACGGGTTATAATTCCGTTTTTTTCCATAAGCTTAAGCATATTTGTGGCGGTTGAGCGGCGTATGGAAAAGCGTTCTTCAAAATCGCGCTGAAAAATATCTTTATTGCGGTTTTCGTAAAAATATTTTATAGCCCATCCGTGAACGCCGGTAGATTGTTGAAGTTCAGGCGGCTTGGTAGCCTGAAAAAATCGCTTTACACAGTTGTTTAATGTTCTGATTTCAAAACCGAGTTGCCTTTGATTTTTCATAAATGCACCGCCTAAAAAATATTGTTAGCAAACTAACATTTATTATTATAATACCGTTTTTTTGTTTTGTCAACTCATCAAAAATGAACTTTTTGTTAAAACTAAAAGGGACTGTAAAAATTTCAATTCTTACAGTCCCTAATAATTTATACAATTTGTGCCGCCACGCTTGCAAAATAATCCTCGGTAACCTTAGCTATCTGATCTATTTTTAAGCGTTTTGTTTCAAAATCATCGTCCGATTGAGTAACCGATAATATTTCAGATTTGGCAAGCTCTGTTTTGCCTAAAATAAGATTTATAAGTTCTTTGTTGGAGTCGTCGCCGCCGGGTGTAAGACGGTTGCTGTAATCTGCGGCGGAAATTACGATTTTTCCTATAACCTCGGAGCCGTATTCGACATCGGGCTTTAACGCCGCGGTTGCCAGAACCTTTTCTTCAAGCCTGCGCATAGGCTCGGTTGACTGCAAAGCATTACCCTCTTTAGCCGCAAGCTCAGACTGTAACGCTTTTATTTCATTCGAGTAAGCTTTTACCTGCTTTTTAAGCTCATCTAACTCAAGCTGTGTTTTTTGCAGAGTATCAAAAAGCGTTAAATTTTGCTGTATTAAATCTTTTTTACGCACAAACATCACCTGCCGTATTGCGTTTTTTGCAAATTTTTCCTATTATAACCGACAGTAAAAGTACAGCGGTCAGGCTGCCTGCCGAATCGATAAAAACATCAAATATTTTGCACGCCCTGCCCGGCACAAAGTATTGATGCACTTCATCAAAAACCGCATAAAGCGAGCTTAATAAAAATGCCAATGTGCCGCGTAAAAAAGCACTGTATTTACTAAATGTAACCGTTGCCGCCAATGCAAGCGCACCTAAAACAAAGTATTCGGAAAAATGCGCTGTTTTACGCACAATAAGCGTCACTCGGTCGGTTATGCTGATTTGCTGTTCAGGCGTAAAGGTTTCGTATTTAGGGTAAACGGTTTCTATTACCGCCGAAACCACCGAACCGCTTGTTTTTGAAGATTCTTCTGCATTTTGAGAGGAAAACACAAAAATCAAAAGCATCCAAGAAGCGAGCAAAATAAAGCTGAATATTCTGAATAGTTTTACCTTGTTCATATTTATTAACTAAAAGAACAAGGGATGCGGATTTATCCAACTGCCGTTTCTGAGTATGCCCAAGTGTAAATGATAACCTGTTGACCAACCGGTTGAACCCACATAACCCAGTATATCGCCCTGCTTTACATATTGCCCGTTTGAAACAATAATTCTTGATGCGTGCGCATAGTATGCAACATAGTTTGACGTTGTTCCGTTAATGTTAAGACTGCCGTGGTTAACGGTGCAATAGTTGCCGTAGCCGTTACCGCAACAGTTGCCTGATTTTTTGTAGTTATGAGTACAACTGTTATTGACAAGTGTTACATAACCGTCGGCAATAGCTCGTATTGGCTGACCCTGTATACCGCCGCCTGCAATATCAATACCGTTGTGATTACCTCTGTGCACAGCATCGTTGCTTTTGAATCCCGCACTTATATTAAAATAGCCGCTTACAGGCCACTGAAGACCTGTATTAGGATTGACAAATGTTGCATAACTTTTAGAGGCAATATCGTCTTCCAACTGCTTTTGCAGTTTTTTCACCTGAGCGTTAATTGCATCGACATCATCCTGATTTTCGGCCTGCTGTGCGGCAATATTGTTATATATAGCCGCCGCCTCGTTTTCCTGCGATTTAAGCTCATTCTGCTGTGCGTCTATTGTGGATTTAATTGAAACCTGCTCTTTCAAAAGCTCTTCGTTTTGGGCAATTTTCTCGTTAAGAGCCTCAATTTCACCCTTTAAATCTTCCATAAGGCGCTTATCATGCGAAGAAACCGACGACACAAGCTGAGAAAGCTGTAAAAAGTCGGCAAAATCTTCGGCGCCCAAAAGTATCTGAACCGAGCTGTCGGTATTGCTCATATAAATTGCCCTTATACGCTTTTTAAAAGCAAGCTTATCGCCTTCAATTTCTGCTTCTTTTTTGGCAATTTCCGCTTTATTGGCAGAAATTCGCGAATTTATAGAGGCTATTTCCCGATTGCAGCGATCGATTTGAGCCTGCGTATTGGCTATTTTTTTTCGAACCGCCGCAAGAATGGCGGCCTGATCGCTCTTTTGCGATTTAAGCTCGTTTATCTCGGCCTGTATAGCGCTTGCTTCTTTCTTTAAAGCGTCTATATCCTGATTAAGTTTATCTCTCTCACCCTGAGTAAGTGCCGCAGTATAAAGTGACGATGTAACAACCATTGCCAAGCAAAGCACTAATGTTATTACACGCTTTAAACTGATTTTCATAGATTTTTTCTTTCCCTTCTGCGCACAAACGGCGCAAAACAATTACTTATATTGCCGTAAACTCACTACCCTCGCGCTTTAGATATTTGCTTATCATAAAGGCACTGCCTGCTGCGCCGGCAAAAAGTCCTATAACAACAAACACAAGCAGCAAATAAAGCGCCACTTCACCGAACGGTACAACACTGCCCAGCATGGCAGATATTTTTTCGGTTGCAACACGGTAGCAGAAGTATATAAGCCCCTCGGAAACAAGGGCAGAAATCAAACCGATAAGCATACCCTCGATAACAAACGGTATTCTTACAAAGGCGTCGGTGGCTCCGACCGCTTTCATAATGCTTATTTCAAGCTTTCTGTTATACATTGTTACCCGTATTGTATTTGAAACGATTACAAGCGAAATAATAATAAGAATTCCTATAATCCAAAATCCCGCTACATAAATTCCCTGCTTTATGGCGTCGATTTTTTCGGCTAAATCGCCGTGAGACTGAATAACATCTACACCGTCAAATTCTTTTATTTTACCTATTGTTTCGTCAAACAAGGCCATTTCTTTCATAGTAACCTTGGCTGCCGCCGACAGCGGATTTCCGTATTGGTCATCAAGAAAAGTAAAGTAATCTTGCTGACCGTCCATCATATCGCCCTTTACGGTTTCAAGGCCGACCTCGCTCGAAACATACTCAACCGAGTCAACATTCGGCAATGCCGATATTTTATCGCAAAGCGACTTTGCCTCGTCATCGTTATGTATTACATAATCGGACTCTAAAATTCCGTTTTGGTCGGCGCCCTCACGGGGTTGTTCGGGCAATTCCAAAGAATCGCTGTAAAGCGCCCAGTTATAGTCTTTCATATAAACCATAACCACATTTTGTTTTTCAAGCTTTCCGATTGCCAATGTAACATTTTCGGAAATGAGAATAGCAAGACCTATTACCACCATGCAGGCAACAAGCACGCCTACCGAAGCCAGAGTCATAAGTCGGTTTGCCCAAGCGCCTTTAAGGCCCTCTTTAACGAGGTATTTAACACTGCCCATCTTCATTATTCGGCACCTCCTGCTGCGTTGTCGGCAACAATTCTGCCGCTGTCAAGCATAATAACACGGTGCTTAAAATCACGCACAAGATTATGGTCATGCGTTACCATCAAGATTGTAGTGCCGCGCTTGTTAATTTCGGTAAGCAGTGATACTATCTCGTAAGACATATTGGGGTCAACATTACCCGTAGGCTCGTCCGCAATTATTAGGTCGGGCGCATTTACAAGTGCGCGCGCCAAACCCACTCGCTGCTGTTCGCCACCCGAAAGCTGCATAGGCATTGAACGCGCCTTATCACCGAGGCCTACCTTGCTTAGCGCCTTTGAGACCTCACGCCTTACTTCACGGCCGGATTTTCCGACAACATGCATTGCAAAAGCAACATTGTCAAACACATTCATAGTGGGTATGAGTCTGAAATCCTGAAAAACTATACCCATGGTTCTGCGAAGAAGCGGAACCTTTTTGCGTGACATTTTGGTGAGGTTGAAGCCGTTTACATTGATTATACCGGTGTTTGCCTTTTCTTCACGCATTATAAGCTTCATAAATGTGCTTTTGCCGGCGCCCGATGAACCCACTACAAAAACAAATTCGCCTTTATTTATTCGTATATTAACGTCTTCAAGAGCGTTTGTGCCGCTGGGATATGTTTTAGACACTCCTCTGAATTCTATTACAGGCTCCGTGGCTGAATTAAAGCTCGGAGTCTGCTCAAGCATTTCTTCTGACATTAAAGTATTCACACTTTCGATTAGTATTTTATAGGATTGCTCTTCAAATATTTGTTTACCATCAGTGCGATTTTAAATATAATCGCATGGTCAAATTCACGCAAATCAAGACCGGTGATTTTTTTAATTTTTTCAAGACGGTACACAAGCGTATTTCTGTGAACAAACAGCTTTCTCGAGGTTTCGGAAACATTAAGATTGTTTTCAAAGAAGCGCTGAATTGTAAAGAGTGTCTCCTGATCCAAATTCTCGATAGAGCCGCGCTTGAAAACCTCTTTCAAAAAGGTTTCGCAAAGGGTTGTAGGCAACTGGTAAATAAGTCTTGCAATACCGAGATTGTCATAAGAAATGATTGTTTTTTCGGTATCGAATACCTTGCCGACCTCAAGCGCCGTCTGGGCCTCTTTAAATGATTTTGCAAGATTTTTAAGGTTATTTACGGTGGTTCCTATGCCGATAACGGTATGAACATAAAACTCTCCCGAAAGTGTGTCGGCAATAGAAGACGCCAGATTTTCAATATCCTTACGGTCAATATCGGGCTTGGTTTCCTTAACAAGGGCAATGTCGGTTTCGTTTATGTTGATGATAAAATCCTTTGTTTTTTCGGGAAATAGGTTTTGCAAAACCTCATAAACCGAAACATCGCCGCCCTCAAGATTGCGTATTAAGATTACCGTGCGGGCAACATCGCTTTCAAAGTAAAGCTCACGCGCTTTAATATAAATATCGCCCGGCAGAATGTTGTCAAGAATAATATCTTTAATAAAATTACTGCGGTCATATTTTTCGTCATAATAATTTTTGATGTTTGCAAAAGCGATCGCAATAATTGCGGCGTACTTGCCGCTTATAATGTCGGTACCCTCAACAAATACCGTGTAGTCGGTACCCTGAGCCGAAATAATGGGCTTGAAGGTATAACCTCCGTCGGTAAAGCCGTCTGCTATCGGAATAACCGAAACGTCAAGCTGTTCGCCTATTCTGCCCAATTCACTGCATGCAATTACGGTGTTGTTGGCATCCATAACGCCGAACGGCTTATCGATAGCATCCTTCATTTGATTGACTACGGTGTGAAACAAGCGATTTGGCATACATTTACACTTCCCTTTATGATATATATTATATTTTACACGAAATTTATATAATTTGCAAGTGGTATGTTTTATCAAATTAAGACTTTAACACTATGTTTACAAATTCAAGAATTTTTTAGGCAAACTGCCATTACAAAACCGTCTTTTTCCTGAACGCTTAATTTATATTCTTTTGAAAATGTGTCAATTTTGCCGAATTCGGCAATCGACAGACCGAGCATTTTTAAAGCCGCTTCTTTTTTTGCGAACACTTCGGTGTATCTTTGTGAAATAAGATTTTCATCGGCATTTATATAAGCGTTTTCAAAATCTGTAAAAAATTTATATTTTTCGCGCTTTCTTACCTGTATTATTTTTTGAATATCTATTCCTACGGGCCCGTCGGCAAAAACGCATACAACCCTGTTTTCGCTGTGAGAAATATTAAAAAAGCAAAAGTCGGTAAGAGGTTTTGAGTTTTTGTTATAGGTTATGTCAAATTCGGTTTTGGCGTATATTTCGGCGGCTCCGCGCCTTAACAGGATACGGCCTGCAAGCGAACGCATTTTGTCAAGCTGTGATTTTTTGGCGCAAATTTTTTCTTTAAAAGCACAGTCAAGCAGACTATACTCTTTTGTATAGTCTGCCTGCGTAAAGTCTGTAATTAAAGCTTCGTAAATTTTTATCATTTTACCACTGCATTATCCAAAAGATATTCAAGTACAATATCCTGCACGGCATAGCTTTCGGCTATAACGGGGTTGCTTACATTTTGGCTTTCAACAGTGCTTTCATAAATTTCGAGACCCTCGGCGTCAAGTATGTAATACATAACCATATTTGTATTCATAAGAGGATAAACTATTTTTTGCAAAACGGTTTCCTCATCCTGAGAGGATAAGTCGGCTCCCTTTTCGGCATATACGGCAACTGCTCCGTTATATATTTTTTTGACATCTTTTTTAGGGTAATTTTCAATTTTACTGTCTTTACAAACCGTGTTAAATATTATATTTTTAAGCGTAGACTCTCTTAAATAATCGGCATATTCCTGTTCAGATTCAACGCTAAACAACTTGTAAAGCTGCTCGGGAGCCTTTGCAATAGAGTTTATTTTTACATCAAATCTCGCTTTGACGCCGGCAAGACTTGCATCTGCCGTGTAATTACTCGGAAAGGTCACCGAAACATTAACCGTTTGACCAACCTTTGCATTTACAAGCTGTTGCTCAAAGGTGTCGATAAAACTGCCCGAACCCACAACAAGCAAATAGCCCTGTGCCGAGCCATTGTTTATTTCGGTTTCTCCCTTATAGCCCTTAAAATCTATATTTACGATATCGCCGAGCTCGACGGTTGCATCGGCCGATTCATCAAAGGTTACGGCGCTTTTAATTTCGTCGCTGCTGATTTCGTAGGCGTCTATCTCGCTGTAAATGAATTGGGCATAGCTTTTTTTGTAGTCATCGGTCGAGGTGTCTATTTGCAATCCAAGATAATCCCCTACCTCGACATAGTTTGTAAGGTCAACATTTGAGTACAGCCTGCGTTTTTCACCGCAACCGGTAAGCAACAAAACAATAAGCATTGCCGCCGTAAGAACAGATAACAGTCTTTTCATTTGTTATTCCCCTTAATTATTATTATTTAATTCGCCCTTTGAGGCGGCCTTGAGATAAGCGTTTATAAAGCCGTCTAAATCGCCGTCCATAACTGCGTTTATGTTGCCCGATTCAAACCCCGTGCGATGGTCTTTTGCCATAGTATAAGGCATAAATACATAAGAACGAATTTGCGAACCCCAGGTTATTTCTTTTTGAACGCCCTTAATATCCTCTATTTTTTCAAGGTGCTCGCGCTCTTTTATTTCAAGTAATTTTGATTTAAGCATACGCATTGCCTGCTCGCGGTTTTGAAATTGACTGCGCTCATTCTGGCAGGCAACAACAATACCCGTGGGAATATGCGTAAGGCGCACTGCCGACGAGGTTTTGTTAATATGCTGACCGCCTGCACCCGATGAGCGAAAAACATCCATTTTAATATCTTCATCACGAATTTCGATATCTTTATCATCGGTAATTTCAGGCATAACCTCAAGCGACGCAAACGATGTGTGCCGTCTGCCCGAGGCGTCAAATGGCGACACGCGCACAAGGCGGTGAACACCCGACTCACTTTTCAAATAACCGTAGGCATTTTCACCCTCCACAAGCATTGTAGCGCTTTTAAGGCCGGCCTCATCGCCGTCAAGAAAATCAAGCACCTTAACATTAAATCCGTGACGCTCGCTCCAACGGGTGTACATTCTTACAAGCATAGACACCCAGTCCATAGCCTCGGTGCCGCCCGAGCCTGCATGAAATGTAAGCAGCGTATTGTTGGCATCATACTCGCCCGTAAGCAAGGTGCCGAGCCTGAGTGAAGAAAGCTTGCTTTCAAGTTCATCAACCGATTTTGTAAGCTCGTCAACCATCGAGGCGTCGCCCTCTTCGTCTGCCATATCAATAAGTATTAAAAGGTCGTCGTAGGCAGACGCAATGTTATCGTATTGCTCTACCTTATTTTTTAATTTACCTGTTTTTTGAACGACAGCCTGTGAATTTTCAATATCGTCCCAAAAGCCCGGGGCTGCCTGTTTTAACTCAAGCTCCTCGATTTCGCGCGTCAATTTATCATAGCCTATGGCGTCGCGCAAATCGTGAATTTCCTGTTCGTTTGCCGTAAGGCGCAATTTTAACTGCTCAAATTCAAGCATTTAATTTCCTCCAAAGAGTTTATTTTTTAAGTATATAGGCGTGCCATTCTTCGCGGGCAAGACCTTTCTCCACGGTAAAGCCGTGTGACGCCGCCGCCTTTTCAACCTCGTCGGCACGCTGGTCTATTATGCCCGATACAATAAGTATGCCGTCTTTTTTCATAAAGTTCGCCACATTGTCAAAAAGTCTGATTACAACATCGGCGACAATGTTTGCGCACACAATATCGTATTCACCTACAATTTTTTCTGCCAAGTCCCCGACAATAAATTCGGTTTTTTCGCTGACACCGTTTATTTCGGCATTAGCTATTGCGGTTTTTACCGACTGTGCGTCAATATCTACGCCGACAGCACGCTTTGCACCGAGCAAATCGGCGGCAATGGCAAGTATGCCGCTACCGGTGCCTATATCAAGCACGGTAGTGTCACTTGTTACTCTGTTTTCAAGTATTTCAAGGCAAAGTGATGTGGTGGCGTGACTGCCCGTGCCGAAGGCGGCGCCCGGGTCAAGGCTTATAACGGTGCGTCCGTCTTTGTTATTATAACTTTCCCAGCTGGGACAAACCGCTAATTTTTCACCAATTTCAAAAGCTTTGAAATATTTTTTCCAATTCTCGTTCCAATCGGAATCGTCAACAACCGCACAGTTAATCTCATTTTCTATTCCGCAGGCATTAAAGCGCTCGCGCAGGTAGGCTGCCGCCTCAACAGCATTGTCGCTCTCGGCAATATACATGTGAATTACAGAGTGAGTTCTGTCTTTATTTACAAGCTCTTCATCGATAAGGTCAATATGGGCGATTTCTATAGCGCCCGCTTCTAAATCGGTATAGTCTTCGATATAAATTCCGTAAGGCACGGTCATATTTGCAACAGCCGCCGCTTGGTCGGTTTTATCCGACGGCACAGTTGCCGTAATTTCGGTCCAATTCATTAAAACACCTCAAAGTATGATTTTATCATAAGTCTTTAAAAATTAAAAGAACAATTTTATGCTTTCTTTTGTTGCGTTTACGGTGCCCTGCAACATACCGCCTCGTCCTCCGCCGCGAACGGCGAATTTTGATTTGAATTTACCGAAAAACTCTTGAAGTTCGTTTTCTTCACCGCAAATCGCAAAGCAATAGCCCTCTTCGGTCTTTGAAAAAGCTGCTCTTATACCGCCGTAGCTTTTGTGCATTTTATCGGCTATAAGCTGTAAATCTTTAATTTCACAGTCATCCGCAAAAATACAATATGTATTTTTGTCGGCGGTAAGCGACATAAGCTCGGCGATTTTCTTTTTCAGTTCGGAATTTTTACGCTTTTCGTCAGAAAATTTTTGATCTAATAACTCTACCGCCCGCGCCGCGTTTTCCTGCTTTGATGACAGTAATTTAGAAATTTCGGACACATTTTCGAACTTTGTTCCGTAATCGGCAAGCGCAAACGCACCGCATTTTAAAATAATTCTCAAGCCGCCGCGCATACGCTCGAAATCGAGCAATTTTATAATTCCGATTTCGCCCGTTCTTTTTACATGCGGTGCACAGCACGCACAAATATCGGTGTTTTCAATTTCTACAAGCCGCACCGCACCGTCAATCTCTTTTTTACTGCGGTATTCGGTGCTTTTAAGAACTTCTTCACTTGGATAATACGCTTTTACGGCAAGATTTTGCCATACCTTTTGGTTTGCAAGATACTCAATTTCATTTAATTGTTCACGACTGAGTTCTTTATCAAAATCAACCGTGACAAAATCTTCACCCAGATGAAAGCCGACATTATTAACGCCGAAGAGCGTATGAGCAATACCCGATACAATATGCTCGCCCGTATGGTTTTGCATAAACGCAAATCGGCGGTCAAAATCTATTTTTCCGTTTACCGTACTGCCTGTTTCGACCGGTATATCGGTGTAATGATAAACCGTGCCGTCTTTGATTTGAACATCAAAAACCTTTGCATTACCTAAAAAGCCCCTATCGGCGGCCTGTCCTCCGCCTTCGGGGAAAAAGGCGGTTTTATCAAGAACCGTTTTATAAAAGTCGCCGTCTTTTATGCAATCGGTCACGGTT
The DNA here is from genome assembly GCA_905211675.1 of uncultured Oscillospiraceae bacterium. Lineage (GTDB taxonomy): Bacteria > Bacillota > Clostridia > Oscillospirales > Acutalibacteraceae > UBA737. The sequence goes on along the minus strand of CAJMBP010000003.1, from coordinate 13,012 downwards.
GCTTTAAAGCATGATATATATGCGTCTTCTTCGTATAGCCTTTGCGTCATTTCAGTTTCCCCAAAATAATATGTGCCGCCTTGTAAATATCACCTGCGCCCATCGTGATTATAAGGTCGCCGTCGCCTGCGCTTTCAATCATTTTTTCAGCCAATTCATTATAATCGGAAACAACCTGAGCGTCGGGCAGGCTGTCGGTGATATCCTCAGATTTTACACCGTAAATATTTTCTTCACGCGAGGCTACAATAGGGGTTACAAAAACCTTATCGGCAACCGACAGAGCCTTTATCATACCCTCACGCAAAAGCGCCACACGCGAATAGGTATAGGGCTGAAAAGCAACAATTACCCTTTTATAATCAAGAGTTTTTGCCGCCTGCAAGGTGGCAAGCATTTCGGTCGGGTGGTGGGCGTAATCATCGACAACGGTAATGCCGCGCGCCTCTCCTATAAACTCGAAGCGTCTGCCCGCGCCCGTAAAGCGTGCAACAGCGTCGGCAATACCTTTGGGCTGCACACCCATTTCGTAGCATACCGCAAAAGACACAAGACCGTTATAAATGTTGTGCCTACCGGGAACATGCATGTCGAGGGCGCCTACCTTTTCGCCGCGGTGCATTACATCAAAGCAAAATCCGTACTTTCCGGCTGTGATATTTTGCGGATAATAATCGTTATCCTCACTAAAACCGTATGTTATTACCTTTGAATCAATACCCGACACAACCCTTTTAACTCGGTTATCATCGCCGTTTGCGTAACAGATTTTACCCTTTGATACAAACTCTTTAAATGAATTTTCAAGATTTTCCATATTCTTGAAATAGTCCATGTGGTCATTGTCAATATTAAGCAACACAGTAATATCGGGCGAAAACATTAAAAAGCTGTCAACAAACTCGCAGGACTCGCAAACTAATGTCTGTGAATCACCCACCACGCATGATGAATCGGCTATCGGCAATTTGCCGCCTATAACCGCGTTAGGATTTTGCTTGTTAAGCAGTAAAATTTGTGTTATTATGGAACTGACGGTAGTTTTACCGTGTGTGCCGCTGACGCCTATTACATTATCATAACACCTTGTGACAGCACCGAGTAGCTGTGAGCGTTCCATTTTAGGCACCGAGTTTTCATCGGCGGCTTTCATTTCGGGATTGTCGTTATGCACGGCGGCAGAAAATGCAACCAAATCGGCGCCGTCTATGTTTTCGGCTTTATGCTCGTTATAAACGGTAATTCCAAGTGCTTTCAGCCGCTTAACATTCGCATTATCGCTTTTGTCAGAGCCTGTAATTTTATAACCGCGCGACAGCAAAAGCTCGGCAAGGGGACACATACCGCTGCCGCCTATGCCTATCATGTGAATATGGTGCGCATTTAAAAAATATTTATCTTCAATATGCTGTTGTTTCATAAAAACGCCTCAAATGTTTTATAGATAGTTATATTATACTATTTTTTACTAAAAAAATAAACCCTTTTTTTAAGAAAGGCATACAAAATGAAATTCGATTTACCTAAAACCGTAAAAAAAACACTTGATACTATTCTGGCAAACGGATACAAGGCCTACATAGTAGGCGGTTGTGTGCGTGATTTACTCTGCGGTAAGGTGCCGCACGATTACGACATAGCCACCGATGCTACTCCACAAGAGATAAAAAGCTTGTTTTCAAAAACCGTCGACACCGGCATTAAGCACGGAACAGTTACGGTAATTGCCGACGGTGAGCCCATAGAGGTTACAACCTTCAGAACCGAAGGCTCATACAGCGACAGCCGTCACCCCGAAAGTGTAAGCTTTGTAAGCGACATAACAAAGGATCTTGCGCGGCGTGATTTTACCGTAAATGCCATGTGTTACAACGACACCGAAGGTTTAATCGACTGTTTCGGCGGCACAAATGATATTAAAAGCAAAACATTAAGGGCGGTCGGCGATGCAAAAACCCGCTTTAATGAGGACGCACTGCGTATTTTGCGCCTTTTCAGATTTTCGGCAACGCTTGACTTTAAAATTGAAAAGCAAACCTTTGATTCGGCAAAAGAGTGCGCTCATCTACTTAAAAACATAAGCGCAGAGCGAATTTTTGCAGAGCTTAAAAAGGCGGCAATGGGTAATAATATCACAGCTATTTGCCCATTACTTGAAACAAACGCACTTGAAAACTACTGCCTTAAAAGCGGCGATTTAAACGGCATAAAAGACCTTGATTTTAAAGAAAATCTGCGTATCTTCGCACTTTTGAATTTAACAAGCCTCAATCTTGCCCGTACGCTTGAAAGCTTAAAATGCAGTAACGATTTTAAAGATTACTGCTTTAAAATGAACAGCCTTTCGCAGGGCATTATAAGCGCCGATAAAGTAAGCATTAAAAGGGCTTTGAATTTTGCAGATAAAGATATTGTTTATGACATTTTAAGCTACTATAAACATATACTTAAAATTGATGTCACCAAACACCTGTCACTGTTAGACGAAATATTTAAAAACGGTGAGCCGTACAAAATATCTCAACTTGCGCTTTCGGGCAGCGACCTGTTGAATTTAGGTGTCAAGGGTAGGGATATAGGCGAAAAATTAGACTTTTTATTAAATACGGTAATAACACACCCCGAATACAATTCACGCGACAAACTTTTAAATTTAATATGTAACTAAACACGATAAGCGCCATAAAATGTATTGAATTACATTTACGGCGCTTAATTTTTTTAACGGCAGTGTGATTTTTATGAACATATTGATTATAGGCGGAGACCGCCGCATGAATGTTGCAATGAACGAATTAAAAAGAATGGGCTACACGGCAGACAGCTTAGGACTTACCAAAAACGACAACGGCGACATAGAGTGCGCCGATGTTATTTTGTTGCCGGTACCTACCACCAAAGACAAAAAAACCGTTTTCTGCCCGCAGAGCGATAAGATTATTCCGCTTGAATATATAAGCAACGCGTCAGATAAATCGCTTATATTAAGCTGCGGATACAAATTTGAAAACAAAAACTGCGTAGATTATCTTAACCTTGACGGTTTTTGCCTGCTTAATGCGGTTCCTACAGCCGAAGGTGCAATTGCCCGCGCCATTTTCGACACCCCGTTTTGCCTATGGAAATCGCGCGTTTTGGTTATAGGCTACGGCAGAGTCGCAAGGGTTTTGACCGACCGACTGATAGGTCTTAAATGCGATGTTTTCGTGTCGGCAAGAAAGGACGCAGATTTTGCAATGCTTGACGCATTAAATATCAAACACATTCATACAAGCAAAGCAGCCGAGCTTGCCGAAAATTTTGATATAATATTCAACACGGTAGATGCCGATGTATTTAACGGCAATTACAAAGGGCTTGAGCGATGTCTTTTATACGATCTTTCAACAAAAGGCTGTATCGATTATAAAAACACCGATTTGAATGCTGTAAAACTGCCCGGAATACCCGGAAAAATTGCGCCGGAAACCGCCGGTAAAATCATAGCTCAAACTGCAAATCAACTGATAGGAGAATGGAAATGCAAAATATAAAACTCGGATACGCATTTTGCGGCTCTTTTTGCACAATAAATAAATCACTCGCTGTGCTCAAAGAGCTTGCAAAGCTTGATATAGATATTACGCCCATAATGTCGGAAATAACCTACAGCACCGATACCCGCTTTGCCAAGTGTGCCGAATTTAATGCCGAGGTAGAAAAAATCTGCGGCAAAAAAATTATACACACGGTGCCCGACGCCGAACCCATAGGTCCTAAAAATCTGCTTGACATAATAACAGTTGCCCCCTGCACCGGCAACACGGCGGCAAAAATTGCTTTAGGCGTTACCGACACTGCGGTAACAATGGCGGTAAAAGCGCACCTTCGCAATAACAAGCCGGTTGTGTTAGGCATTGCCACAAACGACGCGCTTGGCGCTACCGCTAAAAATTTAGGGCTTTTACACAACACAAAAAACATATACTTTGTGCCCTATAAGCAGGACGATCCGTATTCAAAAAACAATTCGCTTGTATGCAACTTTTCAAAAATACCCGAAACGGTGGAGGCGGCGCTCGGCGGCGTACAGTTGCAACCCGTTATAATATAAAAATCGGTCGGTTAGTTTTACGCTAACCGACCTTTATATATTATTCTATTCCGAAATATCTTGCCGCGTTATTATAGCAAATATCCTCAACGATTTTGCCGAGTGTTTCCATATCGGCTGGGTATTCACCGTTTTCAACCCAAGTGCCCAGCACATTGCAGAGTATGCGCCTGAAATATTCGTGACGGGTGTACGACAAAAAGCTTCGCGAGTCGGTAAGCATACCTATAAAATTGCCGAGCAATGACAAATTGGCAAGCGATTTAAGCTGGGTTTCCATACCCGACTTTGTGTCGCTGAACCACCAAGCAGAGCCGTGCTGAATTTTGCCTGCCGCCTCGGTGCCCTGAAATGCTCCGATAACGGTATCAATCATTTCATTGTCATGCGGATTAAGTGAATAAATAATAGTTTTCGGCAACAAGTCGTCAACTGCCAATGCGTTAAGCAAAGCGGTAAGCGCTTCACTGCAAGGCCTTGTAGATATAGTATCAAAGCCTGTGTCGGCGCCGATTTGATTAAACATAGCTTTGTTGGTGTTACGCTGAACGCTGTAATGAATCTGCATAACAATTCCGCGCTTTGCGTACTCCCTGCCAAGGCATACGAGCAGGGCTGTTTTATACATATCGGCCTGCTTTGCCGTAATTGATTTACCCTTCATAACAGCCTTAAACGCCGCGTCGATTTCCTTTTCGGTGCCTGTTTCAAACGGAATATAATCTAAACCGTGGTCTGTTGCCTTGCAACCCATTTCGCAAAAGAAATCAAGCCGCTTTATAAGCGCCGCTTTAACATCGGCAAAGCACCTGATGGGCATATCGGCGGCGTCTGCCAAAGCCTTTATGTAATCGGCAAAGCCCGCCTTATCAATGTTTACAGCCTTATCGGGTCGGAACGACGGCAAAACCTGCGCCGTGCAAACACCCTCTTCGGCAATTTTTTTATGCCATTCTAATGAGTCGATAGGGTCGTCGGTTGTACCTATCATTTTTACATTTGACTTTTCGATTATACTGCAAGCCGACATATCATTGCTTGCAAGCTTTTCATTGCAAAGATTCCAAACCTCTTCGGCGGTCTTTTCGCTTAAAATTCCGTCATAGTCGAAATAGCGTTTAAGCTCAAGATGATTCCAATGATACATGGGGTTGCCTATTGCGCGCGGCAACATTTCGGCAAATCGCAAAAACTTTGTGTAATCATCGGCATCGCCGGTAATTTCATTTTCAGGAACGCCGTTACTGCGTATAAGCCGCCATTTGTAAGGGTCGCCGCCCAGCCATATTTCGGTTATATTTTTAAACTTTTTATTTTCATAAATCTCTTTCGGATTTATATGGCAGTGATAGTCGATAATCGGCATTTTTTCGGCATAATCGTGATAAAGCCTTTTTGCCGTTTTATTTGTCAAAATAAAATCATCGTTAATAAAGCTCATACAGAATAACTCCCCTTTTATCAATATCTGACTATTATTATATATAATCAATAATCACAATTAAATTGCAAATATTATCTTTAAACATTGCAAATATCATCATTTTAAAAGGGCAGTTCGCACTCTGCCAACTGCCCCTTTATATAAAGCTTAATAAATGAACTTACCTTCGGCAACCTTTTTAAGATGCTCGCCGTAGGGTGATTTGCCGTATTTTTCGGCAGATTCAATAAGCTTTTCCTTGCTTATCCAACCGTTTTTATAGGCAATTTCCTCAACCGCGGAAATCTGAATTCCCTGTCGGTTTTCTATAACCTTTACAAATTCGGTAGCCTCCGATAAGGCGTCCATTGTGCCGGTATCAAGCCATGCGTAGCCCCTGCCCAATGTTACAACATTAAGCGTGTCATCTTCGAGATAAAGCTTATTAAGGTCGGTAATTTCAAGCTCGCCGCGAGCCGACGGTTTAACCTTTTTAGCCATTTCAACAACGCGGCTATCATAGAAATAAAGACCCGTTACACAATAGTTTGATTTGGGATTTTTAGGTTTTTCCTCAATCGATATTGCCTTGCCGTTTTCATCAAACTCTACAATGCCGAAACGCTCGGGGTCATCTACATAATAGCCGAAAACAGTAGCCCCGACCTCACGTGAGGCGGCTTCACGAAGGTGTTTTTTAAGTCCGTTGCCGTAAAAAATGTTGTCGCCCAGCACCATGGCACAGCTGTCGCCGTCAATAAATTCTTCACCAATAAGGAAAGCCTGAGCCAGTCCGTCGGGAGAAGGCTGTACCGCATAAGAAAGATTTATGCCGTAGCGTGAACCATCGCCCAAAAGGCGCTCAAAGTTAGGCAGGTCGGTGGGTGTGGAAATTATAAGAATATCGCGAATACCTGCCAGCATAAGCGTTGAAAGCGGATAGTAAATCATAGGCTTATCATAAACTGGGAGAAGCTGCTTTGAGGTTACCATAGTAAGCGGATAAAGGCGTGTTCCGCTGCCGCCTGCAAGAATAATACCCTTCATTTTAAAAACTCCTTAATCTTTAACAATTATATCAATGCTGTTTATTACAACATCTATTACAGGTTTATCATTTGCGTCTACCTCGGTTTGCGCAATTGCATCTACGGTTTCCAAACCGCCGACTACCTGACCGAAAACGGTATGACGGAAATCAAGCCAAGGTGTGCCGCCCAAGTTTGCGTAAGCCTCGGTAATTTCGGGAGGAAATCCGTTGTCTGCCATATCCTTCATTTGAGAAAGCATATCGGCAGGAACATCGCTTGCCTGAACAATAAAGAACTGACTGCCGTTGGTTTTAGGCCCTGCATTAGCCATACATAAAGCACCGCGCAGGTTGTGAAGCTCAGGTGTAAACTCGTCTTCAAAGGGATGTCCCCATATAGACTCGCCGCCCATACCTGTTCCCGTCGGGTCACCGCCTTGAATCATAAAATCTTTTATTACACGGTGAAAAATAATTCCGTTATAATAACCGTTTTTTGCATGAGTTGTAAAGTTTTCTACGGTTTTAGGCGCATGCTCGGGAAAAAGTTTAATTTCAATATCGCCCATATTTGTATGCATTACCGCAACAGTATCGCCGCTTTTTACGGCTTCAAGCTGTAAACAAGACATAATCTTTACCTCTTTTATCTGTTTTTTTCATTTTAACAATTTTTTGACGAATTATCAATAGTTATTTTTTAAAAATCCGAATTAAGCAGAAATGCTTATTATTTTGTTGTATAAATTGTTTATTTACGGTTTTTGTTGCTATTTTTAAGGCGTTATGTTATATTTTTATTAAGACAAATTATCAAAAAACTAAAGAAGGCTTACAATGACTTATATTTATCTTATCAGGCACTGCGAAGCTATGGGAAATTTAAAACGGGTTTTTCAAGGCTCTACCGACTGTGATATAAGCGAAACAGGTGCAAAACAGCTTGAATATTTAAAAGAACGCTTTAAAAACATACGGCTTGACGCCGTATATTCAAGTCCGCTTATACGCGCCCGCAAAACCGCCGAAGCTGCAGCATTCGGAAAAGGATTGGAAATTATCACCCGTCAAAATCTAACCGAGCTAAACGGAGGCGTGCTTGAGGGCAGACCGTTTCAAGAGGCGTTTAATTCGATAGCCGGTCTTGCCGACACATGGAACAATCACCCGCAGGATTTCGCGCCCGAGGGCGGTGAGGCCATGCGTAACGCCTATGTTCGCATTTATGACGAAATCACCGAGCTTGTACGCATAAATCGGGGCAAGACCGTAGCGGCGGTATCACACGGCGGAGTTTTGCGTTGTCTTATGTGCCGTGTGCTTTACAATGATATAAACCGCTTAAAAGATGTGCCTTGGTGCGAAAACACGGCGGTTACGCTTTTAAAAATTGATGACAGTAATAAAATAAGCGTAGAATTTTTTAACGATTATTCTCATGTGCCGCCCGAATATATGCCCAAACGCAGCCGAATTGTGAGCAGGGCTTAAGGTGAACGGTATGATAATAATGTCAGTGGATTTAGGCAAGGCGCGTACGGGAATTGCGGTATCTGACGAAAGCTGTCAATTTGCTTTTCCGAAAGAAGTTATAACCGAATACAACACCGATCGGCTTGTTGAAAAAATTTGTCAAAAGGCGGCAGAATTTAAAGCCTTACGAATAGTTGTGGGTTACCCCAAAAATATGGACGGCACCTTGGGCGAACGCGCGCGCGAATGTGCCGAAACAGCAAAAAAAATAGAGTCGGAAAGCGGCATTCAAACCGTACTCTGGGACGAGCGCTGCACCACCGTTACCGCCCATAATTACCTTAATATGAACAATGTACGGGGCCAAAAGCGCAAGAAAACGGTTGACGCCGTAGCCGCAGTAATAATATTGGAAGATTATTTAAGAAGCATAGCAAACGGACTGTAAAAACTTTCGATTTTTACAGTCCGTTTTTATTATACATTTCTATTTCAGTTTTACCTCTGCCATACCGTCGGTATAAGCAATTCGGTCGCCCGAACATGAAATTTTGCTTAAATAGCCGAAATATTCCCCTTTTGAATTAAAAATCGGCTTAAATTCAGAAATAATTTGTTTTGCCCTGTCGGCTCCGTCTTGCAAAAGAAGCGTCAGCATACAAAGCTGCCATTTTGCAGAAGCCACACACGCAAGCTCAGGGTCGGATATTTTATATGATGTACCGTGACTTATGCCCTGCGCTCCCGGAGCATAGGGGTGAACTACCGGCATAATGCACGAAAGGTCGCCCATATCGGTACTCCCCGAACCGATTTCATCGGTCTCGGCAAAAGGCAGTTCCAAAACCTCGGCGGCGTCACGCGCAATTTCTGTCATTCCTTTGTCATTGCGCAACGGTCCGTAGCCGTGGGTATCTTCAATATCAACATTGGCTCCAAGCGACAGTGCCGCTCCGCACAAGGCGCGGTTTACACGCTCGTTAGCATTATTTATCGCCTCAAAACTGCTACCGCGCACAAAGCTTTCAAGCGTAACACGGTCGGGTATGGCATTTACCGCCCCTCCCCCTTGTGTAATTATGGGATGAACCCTTATAATATCGCTCTCTTTAAAGGTTTCGCGTATTGAGTTTATTGCCGAAAGACCGAGCGTTGCCGCATACAGCGCATTACAGCCGTCCCACGGATTACCGCCCGCATGGGCGGATACCCCTTTATACACCACACGCTTTGCGGTACAACCAACCGCGCCGCCCGTAGCAACAAAAATCTCAGCCTGCGAGGTATGCACCATCAGCCCCATATCAACACCGTCAAAATAACCGCGGTACAAAAATTCCTGCTTGCCGGTCATATAATGAATTTTACCTTTGTTTTTTAATTCAGTTCGGTATTCAAGTTCTATAAGCTCCTCTGCGGGAACGGCGCAAAGGCGGATGCGACCCGAAAGACAGTTTAATACCTCAGGCTCCTTAAGCGCCGCCGCAATACCCAAAAGCGCGGCGCACTGCGCGCTGTGACCGCAACAGTGTGCGGCTCCCGTTACAGGGTCTGCGTTGGGGTGGTCTGGGCATAATAGCGCGTCAAGCTCGCCTAATACCAAAACCTCGGGTCCCGGTCGGCCTGTGTCAAGCACAGTATAAAAGCCGGGAATATCGCCAGCTTTTGTAAGGCTGTACCCCAATCTTTCAAATTTGCTCTCTAAATATTTTGAAGTTTGCTTTTCTTTGTATCCTGTTTCGGGATTCGCCCAAATATAGTTTTGCGCTTCGATAATAATATCTCTGTTTTTTTCAACTGCCGATATAATTTTGTTTTTCATAATACCACCTTTGTATATTTATTACATTATACAGTATACCCCAATGATACGCGCAGTCAAGATTATATATTTAAAAGTAATCTTTTTATCAATTTCTTAATAGCCGCACAATAAATCCCACTCGCAGTTTCCGCAAATTTCTTTTACCCTTAAACAAAATATTTTTATCTATTAAATCTTTAAACTTTAAAAACGGCATAATTTCACCGTCTGAAATGTTGCACATAAGCAATACTCGCCTATCGTATTCTTTGACCTTTTTTTCGCAGCTGCAAGCTTCAAATTTGTTATTCGGACATTTGCCGCAAATTACGTCGGTATGACTTGTAATTCTTACAGTGGGGTTTTTTTCAAGTTCCTTTTTAATTCTTTGCATATTTTGTATAAATTCCGTGCTGTAGCCCTTTTGCTCGAAAAAGTTAAGACAAAGCCCGTGGTGTGCTCTAATCGAATACTCAAATTTTACGTTTGACATTATAATCAGCCCAATTTACAAGCCTTTGCAAGCCTCTTGCAAAGCACAAGTGCAAGCGCAATTTTTATTGCGTCGGGAATAATATACGGAAATACGCACCAACTAAGCGCGGTCCACAAACCTATTGCGCCCGTGTTGTTAGCATAAACTATCATAAACCAAGCGGTTCCGAAGGCGTAGCAAACCAAAAGGCCTATCACCATGGAAATGGCAAGTACCCATCTGCTTTTACCAAAAAAGTGCTCCATTGCCCACATAACAAGCGCGGAAAAAAGAAAGCCTACAATATAACCGCCGGTACTGCCCAAAATGCAACCTATTCCGCCCGAAAATCCCGCAAAAACCGGAGCGCCGACAGCGCCCAACAGCAGATATGTAAGAACAGCAAGACTGCCGCGCTTTCCGCCCAGAGTACCAACCGCCAAAAAAACGCCGAATGTCTGCAGGGTAAACGGCACCGTTGCAGGCACCGATATCCACGAGCATACAGCCATCACGGCGGCAAACAGTGCAATAAATGCTACATCGTATATTTTCGTTTTAGTTGACATAATAATTTCCACCTTTGCTTTTGTTATTGAAAATATTCAAACCTTAACGCTTACCTCACCCGAAAAAAGGCTTTCGGTTGTTCCGTCGGCATATTGCACTATAAGTCGGCAATCATCGTCAATGTCAAGCACAACTGCCTCCTTTTTTCCGTCGGAGAACATAACACTTACATTCTTGCCTATAACAAGACTGCGTCTTCGGTATTCGTTTACATAATCATCTTTTTCAAAATTTGTATAATATTTCATAAGGCTGTTTAAACATTCCGCCGCCAGCAGATTTTTGGCATCGTCGCGCTTTTTGTTAAACACAGCCCCCGCTGTATTTTCAAGCTCTTTCGGAAATCCGCCCTCGGGTATAAACACATTTATGCCTATACCTACAACCGCATACTCCAAAAGTCCGTTCTCAAGTCCGAATGAGGCTTCGGTAAGAATGCCGCACACCTTTTTGCTGTCTATAAAAATATCGTTAACCCACTTTATTTGAGCCTTTTGCCCCGATACCGCTTCAATAGCTTCACAAACAGCCACCGCCGCCATTGTAGTCAGCCTTACGGCGCGGTCTGACCTGCAACCCTGCGGGCGAAGCAACACACTCATATATAAGCCCGTATCATAGGGAGAAAAAAAGCTGTGCCCGTTTCGCCCTCTGCCGCCCGTTTGCGCGCCCGATATTACGGTACTGCCCTCTGCCTCGCCTGCCTCTGCCATTTCACGCACGCAAGTATTTGTAGAGCTTACTACCGGCAACACTTTAATCTGCAGTCCCGAACAAGCAGGTTTTAAATATTTGTATATACCCTGCGCGGAAAGAATATCGGTTTCGGTTGCCAGAGAGTAGCCCTTATTTTGCACGGCGTCGATTTTATAACCGTCAAGTCGCAGACTTTTCACCGCTTTCCAAACGGCCGTTCTTGAAACCGAAAGCTTTTCGGCAATATCCTCACCAGAAATATATACGCCCTTATTTTCTTCAAAAAGCTTCAAAAGTTCTTCCTTTGTATCCGTAAAACCGCCCCCAATATGTAATAATTTAGCACAACCGCCCTACAATGTCAACCTTAAATCACGATTTGGTTAACAATATAAGCAATTTATCTCCAAGAAAGCTGTATATTTTATGGGCGGTCATTACAGACCGCCCATAAAATTTTCGATGTATGAGATAAAGTGTCAGTCCTGTTTCGGTAATCAAAAGGCGCAAAAAATACAGACAAATTTTAAAATAATAGTGGTGGAATAGGTTAGGTTAGATTATGAAGAAAACTGTTTGTAGAAGGTATTGGTTTCGGCATAATGAGCCGAATTTTATTATTTTTTGCCCTGTCCTCTTTTTTGTGCCTTTTGATTCCCCCTCAACCGCAAGGTTGAGCGGACCTTCCGCTTTTATAGTGAAGAAAGCAATACTATTATATCGGTTTTGATTTTACCTAAACGCTTCACGCTCCTTTATACTGCTGCTTTTCCGACTTAATGCCGCTTATTATAATACCGTGAATCAACCGAAAGCACTCTGCGGCCGCCATATCGTTATCGGGGTTATGTATCTGTTCTTTGGCTCTGACGAGAATAATACCGAAAATGTTATGAAGCAATCCTTTTAAATCTACGGTTTTACCGAAAAAACTTTCCATTTTTTCATAAAGAACGGCATACCTTTTCATATGGTCGTCGTACGAATACTTTGTAAAAGACGAAGAAAAATAATAACGCACATAAAAATCAGCCGTTTTACTGTTTTGCGTCAAAAAATTCCAACATTTTTTAAACAGGATTCTGCATCTTGATTCAAAATCATAATTTTCATAATTGAGCAACAAATAATTATCAAGTAAAAATTTTAAAAATTCTTCATCAAGTCTGTTAAAAATAACGGCCCTGAATCGCTCATTGATTTCCAAAAAAGAATAATCATTATCGTCAAATTTTATTAGGATCGCATTTTCGCAAACAGTTTCCAAACCGTTATCGGTCATAATTTTTACCGTATATCTATCAGGTTCGCTTGTGGTTTTAATTCTTTTCCTTTCTTGTTGATACATTTCGACATTCTCCTTTCGTGGAGTTATTTGTAACACTTTTGTTACACTATATCATATTTGTTATTAAATTTCAATAGTTTTTTTGCATTTTTTGTATTTT
>CAJMBP010000002.1 GCA_905211675.1 uncultured Oscillospiraceae bacterium | reverse complement strand
CGTTCACCGAAAGGTTGCAATTTGCCGTTCGGCAAACCGCCCTTGTTCGAATCCCTTCATTTTTCAGAAGAAAAATAAATGAGCAGTATCTTACAATACTGCTCATTTATTATTGGCACGCTGAAAGGGATTCGAACCCCCGACCCTCTGCTTAGAAGGCAGATGCTCTATCCAACTGAGCTATCAGCGCATAATGTTGCTTTTTCGGCAACGCAGATTATTATAACACAAGCCAAATAAATAATCAAGTATTAAATTAAAGCTTTATGTTAATTTCTTTATTGGTCGGTATGTATTGGCGGTAAATTACTCCTGCACTGTCAAACATACGCTTTGAAGCCATAACCCCTTCGGTATCGGAATATTTATCGCTCATATAAACAATTTCTTTGATACCCGACTGAATAATTGCCTTTGCGCATTCGTTACACGGAAAAAGAGTTACATAAACCGAGCAACCTCTGACCGACCCTGTGTTGCAGTTAAGTATTGCGTTTAGCTCGGCATGGCAAACATAAAGATATTTTGAGTCAAGGCCTTCGCCGCGTTCCCATGGGTATTCGTCATCATCACAACTGTGAGGCATACCGTTATATCCCATAGAGAGTATGCGCTTATCTTGATTTACAATGCAGGCACCTACTTGGGTTGAAGGGTCTTTACTGCGCAGTGCGGAAAGGCAGGCTATTCCCATAAAGTATTCATCCCAAGAAAGATAGTCAGCTCTTTTCATTGTTGCACCTCATCATCTAAATTTATATTTTATATTGTAACTTATACAATTATGTTTTTCAACTGTTTTTTGTACGCAGTAAAGATGTTGCAATAATCATAATCACCGGAAAAACCGCGCATACCAAAAATCCGATTTCAAGTGTAGAGGCATTTGATACAATACCCATAAGCCAAGGACCAATCGAGCAACCAAAGTCGCCGCAAAGTGCCAAAATGCTGAACATAAGCGTGCCGCCGTTTGCAAAACGGCTTGCTGCCATGGAGTATGTTCCCGGCCAGGAAAGACTTACCGAAAATCCGCAAAGTGCACATGCCGCAAGCGAAAGTATAGGAATATTTAAAACAGCCACGCCTATATAACAAAGCACACATAAAATATTATTTAAAATCAGTGCGATTTTAGGATTAAATTTACCGTCTGAAATTCCGAAAATAACTCTACCTGTTCCCATACAGACTGCAAACGCGCACGGGCCCAAAAGATCACCCGTTGTTTTGCTTACATTAAGCGCCTTTTGTGCAAACAGTGATGCCCATTCCGCCATAGTTATTTCACTAGCACCCGCGCATATCATAATAACGGCAAATATCCAAAAATCACGGCTTTTAAATAATACCGACGCGGTTTTGTTTGCAGGCTCGTCACGGTGCTCTACCATAGGCACGCGCATAAAATTAAACATATTGATAAAGGGAATTATCGCCCAAATTATCGGCACAAATTGCCATTTGTCATGTCCGAACAAAAATATAAGCAGGGTAGACACAAGCACCGTAAACGCCTGCCCCCAGCAGTAAAACGAGTGTGAAAAAGCCATATCTGCGCCCTTTTTGTCGCCGGGCAACATTTCTACTATAGGGCTTAAGCAAACCTCGATAATTCCGCTGCCTGTAGCATAAACTACAATTGCCGTTACAACGCAAGTGTAAATGTGATTAGGGAAAAGCACGGGTAAAACGCCAAGCAGACAAAGCCCTAAAGCAGCAAGACCGTGACAAGCTATTGCTGCGCCGCGGTAACCTAAAAACTTTACTACAATCGGAGTAAGTGCGTCAACTATAAACTGAACAAAAAAGTTAATAAACAGTAATCTGCCTAACTGTTCATAGTTTAAGTTATATTCGGTATTAAAAATAATAAATAGAAGCGGCAAAAAATTATTGATAATTGCCTGTACTATAAAGCCTGCAAAACAGGCAACCTTTGTGCTTTTATAAGACCTGCTCATTTGTTAAGTTCCTCAATTAAATCTAAAAGTTGGTGCGGCTCGCTTATTATGTAACGGGCACCGTTTTCCGACAGCTCATCGGCTTTACGGAATCCCCAAAGCTCGCCCACAGGCACAGCGCCGCTGTTTACCGCGGTTGCAACATCCATACCCGAATCACCTATAAACACACATTCCTCGGGTGTAACGCCTAATTCTTTCATGGCTAAAAGAGCTGCTGTGGGGTCGGGCTTTGCGGGTATACCGTCACGCTTGCCGAAAATCAAATCAAATACATCGCCATAAAGTGAAGTTACAACACGGTCTGCCATATCTTGAGCTTTATTTGTAATAACGGCAATAATAAATCCATTGTTTTTAAGTTCATTAACAACTTGGGGCATACCGTCATAAGCGTAGGTGTTATCGGCATAGTGAACAGCGTAATACTCTAAAAACATATCTTTAATATCATTTATTGTGTCGAGGCTGCGGCAATCCTCGGGCAATGCGCGTTCAATCATTTTCGGTATGCCGTCGCCCGCAAAATATTTAAAAGACTCTGTCGGATGGGTAGGGTAGCCCTTAATTTCTAAAGCGCGGTTTACGCCGTTTGCCAAATCAGAAAGCGAATCGACAAGTGTTCCGTCAAGATCAAATAATACTGCTTTTATCATAAGTGAATTAACCTTTCGAATTACAAGAAAAAAGCCCGTGACAGTTAAACCTGCACGGGACTTAATTTCAAAAATTAAATTAGATAGCTCTTGTAACCTTGCCCGAACGCAAGCAACGGGTGCAGACATTTATGCGACGGGGTGAACCATCAACTATAGCCTTTACCTTTTTAACATTTGGCTTCCATGTTCTGTTAGAACGTCTGTGTGAGTGGGAAACCTTAATACCAAAAGCAATCTCTTTGCTGCAAATTTCACATTTTGCCATTGGTTGCACCTCCTTTTTTAATTGACCGAAAACACACTCGGTCACATAGCAAACACAATATTAACACAAAACTTATTAGATTGCAAGTATTTTTTTCAAAATTATCAAAATTTATCAAATTTTATACCGAAGCCGTAAAAAATTATAATAAATTACAAATAGTAATAAATTTAACTTGACAAGTAACAATGTAGGTATTATAATTCAATACATTAGTACATTAGCACAATAAAGTGATTGAAGGAGAAAACAATGAACAGTTGGCATAATGAAAGTACCGACAGGCTATGCGAAGCGTTGTTGGCACTTAAAACAAAAGAGGAATGTTACGCATTTTTAGATGATATATGCACCATAAAAGAGGCGCTTGACATTTCGCAAAGGCTTGCCGTGGCAAAAATGCTTAAAACGGGTGTAAGCTATAATAAAATCACCAAAGAAACGGGAGCCAGCGCGGCAACCATCAGCCGTGTAAGCAAGTGTTGCGAATACGGCAGCGGCGGATATGACATTGTAATAAACAGATTAAGCGGTGAAAAGAATGATTGACGGCAAAATTTTAAGGAATGAAGAAAAGGCGATATACGCCCTGCGTTCGCTTTACGGCAGGTACGGGTATAAGCCTTTTAAAATGAGCAAATTTGAGGAATACGAATTTTATATTCAGAATAAAGACTTTTTGGTAAGCGACCGAATTATTGCCTTTAATGACACAAACGGAAAGCTTTTGGCTCTAAAACCCGATGTTACATTGTCAATTGTAAAAAGCGGCGAAGATATTGATGGGTATAAACAAAAGGTATGCTATAACGAAAATGTTTACCGTGTGTCCGAAAACACCCATCAGTTTAAAGAAATTATGCAAACGGGCGTAGAGTGCATAGGAAAAATCGGTTTGTATGATATATATGAAATGACCGTTATGGCGGCAGAAAGTTTAGAGCTTATTTCAAATGATTTTGTGCTTGAAATTTCACATTTGGGTTTGATTTCATCACTGCTTGATAATGTGTGTGAAAATGCTTCGTTTAAGCAACAGGCAATAAAATATATATCAGATAAAAACTCACACGATTTATCGCGTGTTTGTGACGAAAATTCGGTTGATGAAAGCCTTAAAAGCATTTTGCTTAATTTTGTTTCAATCTACGGTGAGCGCAATTCGGTTTTGCAAAAATTAGAGGCTTTGGCTCAATTTGTTGACGCAAATTACATAAATGAACTGAAAACGCTGTCTGCAATGCTTGACAATCTTAATTGCAGTGATAAAATAAAATTTGATTTTTCTGTCGTGAGCAATATGAATTATTATAACGGCATAGTGTTTAAGGGTTATATTTCGGGTATTTCGCAGAGTGTGCTTTCGGGCGGTCAGTATGATAATCTGCTTCATAAAATGGGCAGGCGCTCGGGTGCCGTCGGTTTTGCAATTTACCTTGATCTGCTTGAAGATTTACCGGACGACAGCGGTGAATTTGATGTAGATGTTTTATTGCTTTGCGACGATACTGCCGATAACGGCGCTCTGGTTTCGGCGGTAGAACAAATTGTATCTTCGGGCAAAAGCGTATCGGTGCAAAATTCGGACACCGGCAAAATAAGATATAAGCAGGTAAAGGATATAAGGGGGATGGGTATAAATGCTTAATATTGCATTGCCTAAGGGCAGACTCGGCGAAAAGGTTTACGCTATGTTTGAGAGCGCAGGCTATGAGTGCCCCTCTATAAAAGAAAATAACCGTAAGCTTATTTTTGAAAATGAACAAAAACAAATTCGGTATTTTTGGGTAAAGCCGTCCGACGTTGCAATTTATGTTGAGCGCGGTGCCGCTGACATAGGCGTCGCGGGCAGGGATATTTTGCTTGAATATAACCCCGATGTTTACGAGCTTTTAGATTTGAATTTAGGTAAATGCAAAATGGCCGTAGCAGCTCCCGTTGAGTTTCACGATGACGGGCAAAAAACCTTAAAGGTGGCAACCAAGTTTAAAAATATTGCGGCAAATTATTACGCAAGCATCGGCCGCGATATTGACATTATAAAATTAAACGGTTCTATTGAAATAGCCCCAATACTTAAACTTTCAGATGTCATTGTCGATATTGTTGAAACGGGCACAACCTTAAAAGAAAACAATTTAGAAGTTAAAAGCACAATATTACCTATAAGCGCCAGACTCATAGCCAATAAGTCAAGCTTTAAATTTAAGGGTAACAATATTGAAAAGATAGTAGATTCCATAAAAATTCAGGTGAAAAACAATGATTAAAATATATAATTACGGAGAGGTTTCAAATGCAGAAATTTTTGCTCGTGGCAACATTGCAACAAATGTTGAAGGCATTGTAAGCGAAATTATTGCAAATGTAATAAATCGCGGCGATGAGGCTATTTTAGAATATGCTAAGAAATTTGACAAGGCAGATTTAAATTCGCTTGAAGTTACAACCGAAGAGATTGACGAGGCCTTTTCACTCGTCGATGAAAAGTTTGTACAAATAATCGGCGAAGCGGCAGAAAACATACGCGCGTTTCATTCTAAACAGGTTAAAAACAGCTTTATTATAAATGAGCAAGATGGCGTCGTAACCGGTCAAAAGGTAACCCCTATTGAAAAGGTGGGTCTTTATGTGCCGGGCGGTACAGCGGCGTATCCGTCAACCGTGCTTATGGACAGTATTCCAGCAAAGATTGCAGGCTGCAAAGAGATTGTTATGGTAACACCGCCTAAAGCCGACGGAAAGGTTAACCCCGTAATTCTTGCCGCCGCAAAAATTGCAGGAGTTGACCGCATATTTAAAGTGGGTGGCGCTCAGGCTGTAGCGGCACTTGCTTATGGCACTGACAGTATTCCGAAGGTTGATAAAATTGTAGGCCCCGGTAATGCGTTTGTAGCCGAGGCAAAAAAACAGGTATTCGGCAAAGTGTCGATTGATATGATTGCGGGACCGAGTGAGATTTTGGTTGTTGCAGACTCGACCGCAAATCCGCGCTTTGTTGCCGCCGACCTGCTCTCTCAAGCAGAACACGACAAAATGGCAAGCGCTGTGCTTGTAACCGACAGCCGCGAATTTGCCGAAAGGGTGAGCGAACAGCTTGAATTGCAAATACCACAGCTTCCCCGTGCGGAAATTGCCCGTGCGTCAATCGATAACAACGGCAAGATAATAGTTGCCGAAAATAATTTGAAGCTTGCTATTGACATTGCAAACGAGATAGCACCCGAGCATCTTGAACTTTGTGTAGATAACCCCTTTGATTATCTTGATAAGGTTAAGCACGCCGGTTCAATATTTATGGGAAAATACTGCCCCGAGGCTTTGGGCGATTATTTTACAGGCCCAAACCATACTCTGCCAACAAGCGGCACAGCAAGATTTTCTTCGCCGCTTTCAGTAGATGATTTTGTGAAAAAATCACAGTTTACCTATTTTACCTCCGACGCTTTAGAAAAGGTGGCGGATAAGGTGGCGTACTTTGCCGAAAAAGAGGGCTTGCACGCTCACGCAAAAAGCGCTACTGTCAGATTTGAGGATAAACAATGAGTAAATTTTTTACCGAAAAATTTAAAAACTTAACCCCGTACACCCCCGGTGAACAGCCGCGGGATATGCAGTATATAAAGTTAAACACAAACGAATCGCCCTTTCCGCCGTCAGACGCGGTAAGCGACGCGGTGCTTGCCGAAAGTCAAAAGCTACAGCTTTATTCCGACCCCGAAAACATAACCGTTCGAAAAGCACTTGCCGACGCTTACGGAGTGAATATAAATCAGGTAATAGTGACTAACGGTTCAGACGAGGCGCTCAATTTTGCTTTTATGGCTTTTGCAGACCGAAACAGTCCGCTTGTGTTTCCTAACATAACATACGGTTTTTACACCGTGTTTGCCGAGCTTAACGGAATACCCTATACAGAAATACCGCTGAAAGATGATTTTACAATTGATATAAACGATTATATAGGCGTAAATAAAACAGTGGTTATAGCAAACCCAAACGCGCCTACGGGCATTTGTTTGTCGATTGACAAAATTGAAA
The DNA here is from genome assembly GCA_905211675.1 of uncultured Oscillospiraceae bacterium. Lineage (GTDB taxonomy): Bacteria > Bacillota > Clostridia > Oscillospirales > Acutalibacteraceae > UBA737. Next base: position 38,958 of record CAJMBP010000002.1, on the reverse strand, counting down.
AAATTGTAAAATCAAACCCCGATAATGTAGTGATAATTGATGAGGCTTATGTAGATTTCGGCGGTGAGAGCGCTTTGCCGCTTGTTGAAAAATACGATAATCTTTTGGTGGTTCAAACCTTTTCAAAATCACGCTCAATGGCGGGTGCGCGTTTAGGTTTTGCAATCGGAAACGAACGGCTTATAGCCGATCTTAATACAATTAAGTATTCTACAAACCCTTATAATGTTAACCGTATGACTGAAGCCGCGGGAACGGCGGCTCTTATTACTGACGGTTATTATATGAACAACTGCAAAACCATTATAAATAACCGTGTATGGACGGTAAATAAGCTTGAAAAATTAGGTTTCGAGGTTTTACCCTCAAAAACAAATTTTGTTTTTGCAAAATGTAAAAATATAGACGGCGAAAGGCTGTATCTTGAACTAAAAAAACGCGGAATACTTGTGCGACACTTTACAAAAGCGGAGATTTGTCAGTACAACCGAATTACAATAGGCAATATTGAACAAATGCAAAAGCTAATCGAGGCAATTACCCTTATTTTAGAGGAGAACGGTTAAATGAGAAAGGCAGAAATTATAAGAAAAACGGCTGAAACCGATATAAAACTTACGCTTAATCTTGACGGCAGGGGTGAGTCGGCGTGTGATACGGGCTGTCCTTTTTTAGATCACATGTTAACCCTTTTTGCGCGTCACGGCAGATTTGATTTATCTGTCAAATGTGTCGGTGATATCAAGGTTGACTACCACCACACAACCGAGGATATAGGCATAGCATTAGGTCAGGCGTTTAAAGACGCTTTGGGTGATAAAAGGGGAATTACCCGTTACGGCGATACCACGCTTCCTATGGATGAGTCTTTAATTCTTACCGCCGTCGATATATCCGGCAGGGGCGGATGCTATTATGAGGTAGAAATGCTAACCGAAAAGGTAGGCGATTTTGATACCGAGCTTAACAAAGAGTTCTGGGACGCCTTTGCCTATAATTCGGGCATTACAACCCACATGGTAAAGTTTGCGGGTGTTAATTCTCACCACATAATAGAGGGCTGTTTCAAGTCGATAGCGCGTACTTTGCGAACCGCCGTTAGCATTGATAAGGCGTATGCCGATGAAATTCCGTCAACAAAAGGTGTTATAGCATGATAGCAATAGTAGATTACGGCGTAGGAAACCTGTTTTCCCTGATTTCTTCTTTTGAAAAAATCGGTGCAGATATTAAGGTTACATCCGACGCGGCGGTTATTGAGGCTTCGGACGGCATAATATTGCCGGGTGTAGGCGCATTCGAAGATGCCGCCCGAAAACTGCGTGACAGCGGTCTTGACCGTGTAATAATCGAGCAAGCAAAAAAAGGCAGAAAGCTTATGGGTATTTGTCTTGGTATGCAAATGCTTTTTGAACAAAGCTTTGAATACGGCTGTCATAAGGGTTTGGGTTTGCTTAAAGGTAATATAGTGCCAATGAAAGGCGATATACCCGAAAACTTAAAAATTCCTCACATTGGTTGGAATGCCTTGCACTTTGTGCGTGAGAGCGATTTGTTTAAATACATAAAGCCTGAAGACTGCGTGTATTTTGTTCATTCTTTTTATGCAACCGACTGCGACGACAGTGTGATTGCAACGGCAGAATACGGCAAAGAGCTTACTGCCGCCGTTCAAAAGAACAATGTTATGGGTTGTCAGTTTCACCCCGAAAAAAGCGGCGAAGTGGGGCTTAATATTTTACGCGCTTTTTGTGAAATGGAGTAGTACAAAAAATGATAATTTTTCCTGCAATAGATTTATTTGAAAAAAAGGCAGTCAGACTTTACAAGGGTGACTATCAAAATATTACGGTTTACAGTGAAAATCCCATTGAAATAGCGCGCGATTTTGAGCTTTGCGGTGCAACCCATATTCATATGGTAGATTTAGAGGGTGCAAAATACGGCACAACACCCAATATTGAAGCAGTAAAACAGGTTGCAACCGAAACAAAATTATTTGTCGAAATAGGCGGCGGCATACGGGATATGGCCACCGTAGAAAAGTATCTATCGGCAGGGGTCGGCAGGGTAATACTCGGTACCGCGGCGGTAACCGACAGTGAATTTTTAAAAGCGGCAGTCGAAAAATACGGCGAAAAAATTGCCGTAGGAGCCGATGTTAAGGACGGATGTATCGCCATTAAGGGTTGGTTGGAAAAATCTCGTATTACACTTGAAGACTTTTTAAGCAATATGCAAAATATCGGTGTTAAATATATAATTTGCACCGACATTTCAAAAGACGGCGCAATGCGCGGAACTAATCTTGAATTATATAAAGAATTGTCACAAAAATATTCAATGAACATTACGGCGTCGGGCGGCGTTTCAACGCTTGATGATGTGAAAAAGCTTCGTGAAATGAATCTTTATGCCGCTATAATAGGCAAGGCTTATTACACAGGTGCAATAAAGTTGCAAGACGCTTTGGAGGCGGCTTTATGATTACAAAAAGAATTATTCCCTGCCTTGACATAAAAGACGGCAGGGTGGTAAAGGGAACAAATTTCAAAGGCTTAAATGATGTATCATCGCCCGTAGAATTAGCTAAGGTTTATTCTGACTGCGGAGCAGACGAGCTTGTTTTTTATGATATAACCGCGTCATTTGAGGGCAGACGGCTGTTTACCGATATATTGACACAGGTTGCTTCTCAGGTGTTTATACCGCTTACCGTAGGAGGCGGAATAAATACGGTTGACGATTTTGACCGTGTGCTTAAATGCGGTGCCGACAAGGTGAGCGTTAATTCGGGTGCTATTAAAAACCCCGATTTAATAAAAGAAGCGGCTCACAAATACGGCGACCAATGCGTTGTGCTGTCGGTTGATATTAAGCGGGTTGACGGTGCTTTTCATGTGTTTGCCAAGGGCGGCAGAGAAGATACCCAAATTGAGGCTATAAGCTGGATAAAGCAGGGAGTCGAAAACGGAGCGGGCGAAGTGGTTGTAAATTCCATTGATACCGACGGTGTAAAGCAGGGCTTTGATATAGAACTGTTAAGGCTTGTCTGCGATGCTGTAAATGTGCCTGTAATTGCATCGGGCGGAGCCGGCAGTGTTCAGCATTTTATAGATTTATTTAAGCAAATTCCCGATATAGATGCAGGACTTGCGGCGTCGGTTTTTCATTTCGGCGAGATTGCTATACCCGATTTAAAACAAGAGCTTAATAAAAACGATATTATTGTGAGGTTATAATAATGATAAACATAGATGAACTTAAATTTGACGAAAAGGGTTTAATACCTGCCGTGGTTGTTGACAGCATTACAAAAAAGGTTTTAACCGTTGCTTATATGAATAAAGAAAGTCTTGAAATTTCTATGGAAAAGGGACTTACCTGTTTTTACAGCCGCTCACGCAACGAGCTTTGGCTTAAAGGAGAGACAAGCGGTAATTACCAGCACATAGTAAGTATTACTGCCGATTGCGACAATGACGCCTTGGTTGTAGCGGTTGAAAAAGACGGTCCTGCCTGTCACACAGGCACCGACTCTTGCTTTACAAATAAAGTTTGGCAATCACCCGAATTGCAGGAGTTTTCTATGCAGGGTCTTTATGATATGTTGATACAAAGAAAGACAGACAAGCCTGAAGGTTCATACACAACATATCTGTTCGAAAAGGGAATTGACAAAATACTAAAAAAAGTGGGCGAGGAATCCACCGAGGTTATTATTGCCGCCAAGGCAGACGATAAGCGTGAGACAGTCTACGAGCTTGCCGACCTTGCGTATCACGCAATGGTGCTTATGGCGCAGATGGGTATTTCGGTCGAGGATGTTCACCGTGAGCTGGCAAGCCGACACATTATTGACCATAAAGTAAAACAGGAAAAGATGACAAAGTGATGCTTTATAATTATCATACTCACACAACATACTGCGACGGTAAAAATACAGCGGAAGAAACGGTGCAAAAAGCTATTGAGCTGGGTCTGTCTGAAATCGGTTTTTCGGGTCATTCCTATACCGAATTTGATTTAGAACCGTGCATGACGCGCGAGGGCACCGAAAGTTATAAAAAAGAAATAAAAGCTTTAAAAGAAAAATATAAGGGCAAAATAAAAATACTGCTCGGCATTGAGTATGACTATCAAAGCGCAGAGCCGCTTGATGATTACGATTACATTTTAGGCTCGGTGCATTATATTTTAAAAAACGGCGAGTATCTTTGTGTAGATTACAGCCGCGACCTTCAGATTGACGCGGTTAACCGTCATTACGACGGAGATTTTTATTCATATATAGAAGATTACTATTCGCTGGTTTCCGACCTTTATAACAAAACAAAATGCGATATAATAGGTCACTTTGATTTAATTACAAAATTCAATTCCGACGGAAGCCTTTTCGATGTAAAGCACCCGCGCTATATTGCCGCTTGGAAATCGGCTGCCGACGCCGTTTTAAAAACCCCCGCCGCGGTTGAAATAAACACGGGCGGTATTGCACGGGGTTATCTGAAAAATCCCTACCCCGCAGAAGAAATAATCGATTATTTTAAGCAAAACGGGAAAAAACTGATTTTTTCATCCGACTGTCACAATAAAGAGTTTTTACTTTTCGGATACGAAGATGTAAAAAAATATCTTTAATAAATAAGAAAAGGAAGTTTTAGAAATGTCTGTAATCAGTGTTACAAAAGAAAATTTTAACCAAATCAAAAACAGCGACAAAACGGTGCTTCTTGATTTTTATGCCGATTGGTGCGGTCCGTGCCGTATGGTGTCGCCCATAGTAGATGAAATTGCCCAAGAAAATCCGCAGTATTTAGTGGGCAAAATCAATGTTGACGAACAACCCGAATTGGCCGCCGCCTTTAATGTTTCAAGCATACCTATGCTCGTTGTGATTAAGGGTGGAAAAACGGTAAATCAATCGGTGGGCGCAAGACCGAAATCTCAAATTTTGGCAATGCTTGAAGATTAAGCCTGAAACCCTTGCTCTTGTAAGGGTTTTCTTTAATTGACACACAGAAATATATGTGCTATTATTTTTTTATAAAATTTCGGAGGCATATATGAACAAGGTTTATGATGTTGTAATAATAGGCGGAGGTCCCGCGGGCTACAGCGCGGCGCTTTATGCCGCGTCGGCAGGGCTTGATACCTGTGTTTTAGAGCGTATGGCAGCCGGCGGTCAAATGTCGCTGACGGGCGAAATCGAAAATTACCCCGGCTTTGACGAGGGCATAGACGGTTTTACTCTCGGCATAAAAATGCAAGCCCAAGCCGAGAAATTCGGTGCAAAAACCGAGTATTGCGAGTCGGTTGCGGTTGATTTTAACGCTGAAATAAAAAAAGTAGTTACCTCATGCGGCGATTATCACGCAAAATCGGTAATTATCGCTTCGGGCGCCGACCCGAGAAAATTAGGCATAGACGGCGAAGAAAAGCTTATAGGTCGCGGTATTCATTACTGTGCGCACTGTGACGGCAGATTTTATAAAGATAAAACCGTAATTGTGGTGGGCGGCGGTAATTCGGCGGCGGCAGACGCGCTTTATTTGTCGCGCATTGCAAGAAAGGTTTACATTGTGCATCGACGAAATAAATTAAGGGCCGCCGAAATATACCAAAAATCGATATCAAAAACCGAAAATATCGAAATTTTGTGGGACTGTGAGCTTGAAAAGCTTATAGCCGACGACAGAGTGAACGGGGCAAAAATCAAGAATGTAAATACCGGCGATGTAACCGATATAAATTGTGACGGTATATTTATAAGCATAGGAAGGGAACCCTTGACAAGCTTTTTAAACGGTGCCGTAGAAACAGATTCAAACGGTTATATAATAGCCGATGAAACAACAAAAACCGATATTGACGGTGTGTTTGCGGCAGGCGATGTTCGCACAAAAGCACTTCGTCAGGCGGTAACAGCCGCGGCAGACGGTGCAGTCGCCGCACATTTTGCCGAAAGATACATTTCACAGGCAGAGTAGGGGGATATTTTATGAGACTTGTTTTAATTACAGCGCTCGGTGTGGGCGGCGCAACGGTAATCGGCTCGCTGATAGGCTTTATTTTTAAAAACCTGTCACATAAGTTTTCTGACATAATTTTGTCTTTTGCGTCAGGCGTAATGTTGGCGGCGTCTATATTGGGTCTTATTTTGCCGTCAATTGAAAGGGGCGGCAAATTAGGTTTGCTTTATGCCGTCATCGGAATTTTTGCGGGTGCTTTTTGCCTTAATTTAATAGATAAGCTGGTGCCGCACTTGCACAGACTTGCAGGCGGCGATACCGAAGGGCATAACAATGCTCAATTAAATAAGGTTATGCTTTTTGTAACGGCTATTGCAATTCACAATCTGCCCGAAGGCATTGTTTCGGGTGTCGGCTTCGGCTCGGGCGATACGGGACAGGCTTTGCTTATCGCAGGCGGTATTGCTCTTCAAAATATACCTGAGGGCATGGTAATTATAGCCCCAATGTTAGCGGCGGGCGTGAGTCCGCGAAAGACGTTTATATACGCCTTAATAACAGGGCTTATTGAAGTGGCGGGCACTTTTTTGGGGTATATTGCCGTCAATATTGCCACTGTGGTTTTACCGTTGGCACTCAGCTTTGCGGGCGGTGCAATGCTTTATGTAATAAGCGATGAGATGATACCCGAAACCCACGCACATGGCTCGCAACGAGGTGCTACATATTCATTGCTTATAGGTTTTTGTGTTATGCTTGCGGCGGATACTTTTTTATAAAAACGATTAAGAAACATAAAAATTTATAAAACTACTTTATATTTCCGGAGCTTTGTGGTAATATTATCTTAAATTCGGATGTAAACATTAAGGCGGTGAAAATGTTGAATATTTTGCATATGAAACATGTTCTCGAGGTGGCAAAAGCAGGTTCTTTAAGCAAGGCTTCAGAGTCGCTTTTAATTGCGGCGCCTAACATAAGCCGTTCTATCAAAGAGTTGGAAGCTTATCTCGGTATTACAATTTTCGAGCGCACACCCAACGGTATGAAGCCTACCCCCGAAGGCGAGGAGTTTATAAGCTTTGCAAAATCAATACTCGGTCAGATTGACGAAGTAGAAAAGTTTTATAAATCGGGAGCACCCAAAAAGCAAAAGTTTTCAATTTCGGTTCCCCGTGCGAGCTATATATCCGAAGCGTTTGCGGAATTTTCAAAATCACTGTCAAAGGACGCCGCCGAACTGTTTTACAAAGAAACAAATTCTCAACGCACCATTAAAAATATTTTAGACCACGACTATAAGCTCGGCATTATTCGCTATGCCGAGAATTACGATAAGCATTTTAAGATTATGCTTGAAGAAAAGGGCTTTCAGTATGAGGTTATTACCGAATTTACCTATAGACTTATCATAAGCGAAAACTGCCCGCTTGCAAAAAAGCAAAGTATAACCTTCGATGACCTTACCGATTATATTGAAATAGCACATGCCGACCCGTATGTTCCGTCTATGCCGCTTTCAAAGGTTGTAAAAGAAGAATTGCCCGAAAATATCGGACGCAGAATATTTGTTTTTGAAAGGGCAAGTCAATTTGATTTGCTTTCAACAAACCCCGAAACTTTTATGTGGGTATCGCCGGCGCCTAAAAAATTACTTGAACGCTATAATTTAGTACAAAGGGAATGTGCCGACAACAAAAAGGTATATAAAGATGTTCTGATTTACAAAAACGGATATAAGCTGTCAAAGCTTGACCGTCAGTTTATAACCTCACTTTGTGATTCGAAAAGAAAATATATGTAATCAACAAGCAATAAATAAAACAGTAAAATTATGTAGTGTTTTTTAATTGGGCAAATATGTTATCAATATTGATAATACCGGTTATCAATACTAAGAATTTACTTATCATATATAGATTGTTAAAATATTAACAAAGTCAATAAAGACGAGGTGAATTACGCTTCAATACACCTTGCGCACCTTAATAATCAGTTATGTAATTTTAATTAGGAGGACATAAAATGGACACCAAAGAGTATTTAATTGTAGACAGTGTGGAAAAGCTTGAAGAAGCTATTGACCGCACAAGACAGGCACAGAAAAAATTTGCAACCTTCACTCAAGAGCAGGTTGATAAAATTTTCTTGGCTGCCGCTTCTGCCGCAAACAAGGCAAGAATTCCTTTGGCAAAGCTTGCTGTTGAAGAGACCGGAATGGGCATAGTAGAAGACAAGGTTATAAAAAACCATTATGCTTCGGAATATATATATAACGCATATAAAAACACCAAAACCTGCGGCGTTATCGAAGAGGATACTGCTTACGGTATAAAGAAAATAGCCGAGCCTATCGGCGTAATAGCCGCGGTTATTCCTACAACAAATCCTACTTCAACCGCAATATTCAAATGCTTGCTTGCGCTTAAAACAAGAAATGCCATTATCATTTCTCCGCATCCGAGGGCAAAGAACAGCACCATTGCCGCCGCAAAGCTTGTGCTTGAAGCCGCAGTTGCCGCAGGCGCCCCCGAGGGCATTATCGATTGGATAGATGTTCCGAGCCTTGAAATGACAAACACGGTAATGAAAGAAGCTGACATTATTCTTGCAACCGGAGGCCCCGGTATGGTTAAAGCCGCTTATTCGAGCGGTAAGCCGGCGCTCGGCGTAGGCGCCGGAAACACTCCTGCAATTATTGATGACACAGCCGATATTGTGCTTGCCGTAAACTCAATCGTTCATTCTAAAACCTTTGACAACGGTATGATATGTGCTTCGGAGCAGTCGGTTATAGTTCTTGCAAGCATATATGATGCGGTAAAGAAAGAATTTGCAGCACGGGGCTGTTATTTCTTAAAGGGCGAAGAAATCGAGAAGGTTCGCAAAACCATAATTATAAACGGCGCGCTTAATGCTAAAATAGTAGGTCAGCCTGCCGCTAAAATAGCCGCTCTTGCCGGCGTTACCGTTCCCGAGGGAACAAAAATTCTTATCGGTGAGGTTGAAAGCGTAGAGCTTTCTGAAGAATTTGCTCACGAAAAGCTTTCTCCCGTACTTGCTATGTATAAAGCGGGCGACTTTGAAGATGCACTTTGCAAGGCGGAACACCTTGTGGCAGACGGCGGTTACGGACATACATCGTCGGTTTATCTTAACGCGGTTACCGAAAAGGATAAGCTTGATGAATTTGCAGCCCGTATGAAAACCTGCCGTGTTCTTGTAAACACACCCTCTTCTCACGGCGGTATCGGCGACCTTTACAACTTTAAACTTGCACCGTCTCTTACGCTGGGCTGCGGCTCTTGGGGCGGAAACAGCGTTTCCGAAAATGTGGGCGTTAAGCACCTGATCAATATAAAAACAGTTGCAGAAAGAAGAGAAAATATGTTGTGGTTCCGTGCACCCGAAAAGGTTTATATTAAAAAAGGCTGTCTGCCCGTAGCTTTAGATGAGCTTAAAAATGTAATGGGCAAAAGCAGAGCCTTCATTGTTACCGACACCTTCCTTTATCAAAACGGCTATACAAAGCCCATAACCGATAAATTAGATGAAATGGGCATTGCGCACACCACATTTTTTGATGTTCAGCCCGATCCGACGCTCAAAAACGCAAAGGACGGCGCAAAACAGATGGAAGCCTTCAAGCCCGACTGCATCATCGCTTTGGGCGGCGGCAGTGCTATGGACGCGGCAAAAATTATGTGGGTGCTTTATGAACACCCCGAGGTAGACTTCATGGATATGGCAATGCGCTTTATCGATATACGCAAGCGCGTTTACACCTTCCCCAAAATGGGTGAAAAGGCATACTTTATTGCAATTCCTACCTCTGCCGGTACAGGAAGCGAGGTAACACCCTTTGCGGTTATCACCGACGAAAAGACAGGTATTAAATATCCTCTTGCCGATTATGAACTGTTGCCTGATATGGCTGTTATAGACACCGATTTCCATATGAGCGCTCCTAAGGGACTTACTGCGGCTTCGGGCATAGACGCCGTTACCCACGCTCTTGAAGCCTATGCTTCTATGCTTGCCACCGATTATACCGATGGCCTTGCATTAAAGTCGCTTAAAACAATATTCGAATATCTGCCTCGCGCTTACGAAAACGGTCAAACCGATATCGAAGCTCGTGAAAAAATGGCTAATGCGGCAACAATGGCGGGTATGGCCTTTGCAAACGCATTCCTCGGTGTTTGTCATTCTATGGCTCACAAGCTCGGCGCCTTCCACCACCTGCCTCACGGCGTTGCAAACGCTTTGATGATTGAAGAAGTTCTGCGCTTTAACGCAAGCGAGGCACCGAGCAAAATGGGCACATTCTCACAGTATGATCATCCGCATACATTGGCTCGCTATGCCGAGGTTGCCGATTATTTGGGTCTCGGCGGCAAGACAAATGAAGAAAAACTTGAAAATCTTATTAAAGCAATTAACGACCTAAAGACTAAAGTAGGCATTAAAGAAACCATTAAAGATTATAATATCGACGAAAAAGATTTCCTTGGCAGGTTAGACGATATGACCGAGCAGGCATTTGACGACCAGTGCACAGGCGCTAACCCGCGTTACCCGCTTATGAGCGAAATCAAGCAGATGTATTTGAACGCTTACTACGGTAAGCATTTTACCGAAACGCAAAAGCCTACGGCGGCCGATATAGCAACTGCCGTTAAAACAAACAGCCGCAAGGGTAAGAAAGCTTAAGGAGGAAACAGTAATGAAACTTGACAGAGTTATTGCAGTAAGAAACAGCAAAACAATATACCGTGACGGTGAAAAGTGTATTAAGGTTTTCAATTCCGATTATTCAAAGGCCGATGTTTTGAATGAAGCGTTGAATCAGGCAAGAATCGAGGAAACAGGTCTTAATATTCCGAAAATTTTAGAGGTTACCATGATTGACGGCAAATGGGCTATTGTTTCGGAATTTATTAAGGGTAAAACCCTTAACCAGCTTATGCAGGAAAACCCCGATAAAAAGGATGAATATCTTGAAATGTTTGTTGACCTGCAAATCAAGATGCACTCAAAAACCTGCCCGTTGCTTAACAAGCTTAAGGATAAAATGAACAATAAAATAAGCATATCCGAGCTTGATGCCACAACCCGTTATGATTTGCATACACGGCTTGAGGGTATGCCCAAGCACAACAAGGTTTGTCACGGCGACTTCAACCCCAGCAACATTATTGTCGCACAAGACGGTACGCCTTATATAATCGACTGGTCTCATGCAACTCAGGGTAATGCTTCGGCAGATGTAGCCCGCACATATCTTTTGTTCTGGCTCGGCGGCGATATTGACGGCGCAAAAAAATACCTTGACCTGTTCTGCAAAAAGAGCAATACCGCAAAGCAGTATGTTCAAAAATGGATGCCTATCGTTGCCGCTTCACAGTCGGTTAAGGGCAACGAAAAAGAGCGCGAATTCCTCTTATCTTGGGTAGATGTAGTAGATTACGAATAAGAATAAAGGAGAAAAACAAATGAAAGTTACGGTATGCATAGGCAGTTCATGCCATATTAAAGGTTCACGACAGATAGTAGAGCAGCTTCAGTATCTTATTTCGGAAAACAAACTCGGAGATAAGGTTGAGCTCGGCGGCACATTTTGTATGGGTAAATGTCAGCAGGGCGTTTGCGTTACCGTTGATGAGGATTTTTATTCGGTGACACCCGACACTGTTGATGAGTTTTTTGAAAACAGTATTAAAGCAAGGGTATAAAATATGATTATTCAGGTTTGTGTCGGCAGCTCCTGCCACATAAAAGGATCGCCTGAAATTGTGGAGCTTCTGAAAAGCAATGTAGAAAAGTATCATCTTGAAAATGAGGTTACGCTTGCCGGCAGTTTTTGCATAGGCAGGTGTAATCGCGTTGGTGTTACCGTTCAGGTTGACGATGATATTTATACCGGCATAACAAAAGACAATTTCAGCGAGTTCTTTAAAGAAAATGTGTTAAATAAAATCGAAAGGGAGTAAGGGTGAATGCCTAACTGTTTAACACTTAAAAAATCAAACTGTAAAAACTGCTACAAATGCATACGCCACTGCCCCGTTAAAGCCATTCGTTTTTCGGGTAATCAGGCGCATATTATAGGCAATGAGTGTATCTTATGCGGTCAGTGCTTTGTAGTATGCCCGCAAAATGCAAAAGAAATAGTGGACGAAACCGAAAAGGTAAAGGTTTTGCTGCAATCAGGAAGTCCCGTAATTGCAAGTGTTGCTCCGTCGTTTGCGGCAAATTATGAGGGCGTCGGAATAAATGCCGTGCGCAAGGCATTAAAAAAGCTCGGCTTTTACGATGCAGAAGAAACCGCTGTCGGAGCTACAATTGTTAAAACAGAGTATGAAAGAATGCTTAAAGAGGACGAGCGGGATGTTATCATTACTTCCTGCTGTCATTCGGTAAATCTGCTTATTCAAAAGCATTATCCTGCGGCACTCGAATATCTTGCAGATGTAGTATCGCCCATGCAGGCGCACTGTAAGGATATTAAATCCCGTTTTCCAAATGCAAAAACCGTGTTTATAGGTCCGTGTGTGGCAAAAAAAGACGAAGCCGAGCATTATGACGGCATTGTAGATGCAGTGCTTACCTTTGAAGAACTTACCGAGTGGCTGAAAGCCGAAAATATAGAATTTGAGCCCGATATGGACAGTGACGCTTGCTCACGCGCGCGTTTCTTTCCTACGGCAGGCGGAATTCTTAAAACAATGTCGCTTGATACACCGGGCTATTCATATTTGGCAATTGACGGCGTAGAAAACTGTGTTGCGGCATTAAAGGATGTTATTAACGGCAGAATACATAAGTGCTTTATAGAAATGTCGGCTTGCGTAGGTAGCTGCGTCGGCGGTCCTGTTATGGAAAAATACCACCGTTGTTCTGCGGTTAAAGATTATATAGCCATTGCAAATTATGCAGGCGACAAAGATTTTGAGGTGTCGCAGCCTAAAGCGATAGAACTTAAAAAGAGCTTTGAAATGATTGAACAACGCTCACAGATGCCTTCCGACACCGAAATAAACAATGTTCTTCGCCAAATGGGCAAGTTTAAGCCTTCGCAGGAGCTGAACTGCGGTTCATGCGGGTATAATACCTGCCGCGAAAAAGCGATTGCCGTGTGTCAGGGTAAGGCGGAAATTTCAATGTGTCTGCCGTTTTTGAAAGACAAGGCAGAAAGCTTTTCGGATACTATTGTTAATAACTCGCCTAACGGCCTTATAGTGCTTAATGAAAATCTTGAAGTGCAGCAAATAAATAATGCGGCACGCAAAATTATGAACATTCGCTCTGCAAGTGATGTTTTGGGCGATCAGGTTATACGCATTCTTGACCCAACTGTGTTTATGAATGTTTTAAAAAGCGGCCGTGATGTTCATAATGAGCAGGTGTATCTTGCCGAATATAAGCGCTTTGTAGAACAAACCGTTGTTTATGATAAAGACTCAAGGTTGCTGGTGGGTATCATGCGCGATATTACAGATGAGCAAAATGAGCGTGATAAAAAAGAGAGCATAAGCCGCCAGACAATAGAGGTTGCCGACAAGGTTGTTGATAAGCAGATGCGAATTGTGCAGGAAATTGCGTCGCTTCTCGGTGAGACAGCCGCTGAGACAAAGATTGCTCTTGCAAAGCTGAAGGAGTCAATTACAGATGAATGACTTATGTGCCGATATAGGTTATAAAAGTATAAATCATTACGGTGAACAGCTTTGCGGCGACCATGTCGATATTGTGGAGCCCGATGACGAATCAACCGTTATTGTTTTATCCGACGGGCTCGGAAGCGGGGTTAAGGCGAGCATTTTGTCAACCCTCACTTCAAAAATTATATCAACAATGCTGGCCGAGGGGCTTTCATTGGAAGAATGCGTTAAAACCATTGCTGCAACATTGCCTGTTTGTTCGGTGCGCGGCGTGGCATATTCAACCTTTACAATTATACATTTAAAAAACAATCATACGGCAGAGCTTATTCAGTACGACAATCCGTACACAATAATCATTCGTGACGATAAAAATTGGGAATATCCCAAAACAGAAATGAATATAGGCGGCAAAAAGATTTATAAATCGGTCATAAATTTGCAGGAAAACGATATTTTTATTGCAATGAGCGATGGGTGTCCGCACGCCGGAATAGGAACAGCCTATAATTTCGGTTGGAAACGCGAGGATATCGCCGATTTTATGGAAACCTTGGCGCCTGTGGGCTATACTGCAAAAACTCTATCTACAATGTTGGTCAACGAATGTGACAAGCTTTACGGTCATCAGCCGGGTGACGATGCTACCGCATGTGTAGTGCGTATTCGCAAGCGTGAGCCTATGAATATGCTTTTCGGTCCGCCTTCTAACCGTGACGACGCCGACCGTATGATGTCACTTTTCTTCTCAAAAGAAGGAAAGCATATAATTTGCGGAGGCACTACATCTTCAATAGCGGCAAAATTTTTGCACAAGCCGCTTAAAACAAGCCTTAATTTTGAAAGCGGCGATGTGCCGCCCATTGCCGAAATTGAGGGTGTTGACCTTGTCACAGAGGGTGTTATCACCGTTAACAAGGTTTTGGAATACGCCAAGGATTATCTGGGCGAGAACAAGTATTATGAAGATTGGAGCTTTAAAAAAGACGGAGCGTCACTTATCTGCCGACTGCTTTTTGAAGAGGCTACCGATATAAATTTTTATGTTGGCAGGGCGGTAAATCCGGCACATCAAAACCCCGATTTGCCGATAAATTTCAACATTAAAATGAATCTGGTTGAAGAACTTTCAAAATGTCTTCAAAAGATGGGTAAGAAGATAAAAGTAAGTTATTTTTAAGGAGAATGTGTTATGGGAATAAGAAAATTTGATACTAAAGTGCAGCACTTAAAATATAAGGTTTTGCGCGAGGTTGCCCGCAACGCTTGGAATGACACCCTCCTTAATAATGTCACCGAAATACCAAAAACCATTGTACCGGGTAAAACCCCCACAATGCGTTGCTGTGTTTACAAAGAAAGGGCAATACTCAACGAGCGCGTAAGAATGGCCATGGGCGGAGACAAAGAAAACCCCAATGTTATTGAGGTTATTGACATAGCCTGTGACGAATGCCCTGCGGCGGGATACGAGGTTACCGATTCCTGTCGCGGCTGTTTGGCTCACCGTTGCGAGGATGTTTGCAAAAGGGGCGCAATATCCTTTGACCATAACCATGTGGCTCATATAGACAAGTCAAAATGCGTCGAGTGCGGACAGTGTGCAAAGGTTTGCCCTTATTCGGCAATCGTAAACCGTAAACGCCCCTGCCAGATTGCGTGTAAGGTAAAGGCGATTTCAATAAATAACGATAATGCCGCCGCAATCGACAACAGCAAGTGTATTCAGTGCGGGGCGTGCGTTTATCAATGCCCGTTCGGCGCCATTACAGATAAGTCTTACATACTGAATGTAATTGATTTTATTAAAAAGAGCAACAATAATTCGGCGTATAAGGTTTATGCCGCAGTCGCGCCGTCAATTTCAAGTCAGTTTACCTATGCCAAACTCGGTCAGGTTATAAGCGGACTTAAAAAGCTCGGATTCTTTACTGTTATTGAAGCGGCTCTCGGGGCGGATATGGTGGCTCAGGCAGAATCAAAGGAGCTTGCCGAAAAAGGATTTTTAACAAGCTCATGCTGTCCTGCTTTTGTTCAGTACATTAAATCTGCTTTTCCCGATATGCTGCCCTTTGTATCTCACAACCTTTCGCCTATGGCAACATTGGCAAAGTATATAAAGGAAACCGATAAAAACTCCAAGGTTATATTTATAGGCCCTTGCACCGCAAAAAAAGCCGAAGTTCAGCTTGAAAGTGTAAAGCCCTACATTGACGCTGTTATGACCTTTGAGGAATTGCAGGCGTTATTTGACAGTAAAGATATTGATATAACAACTCTTGAAGAGGATGTGTTGGATAACGCATCGTATTTCGGCAGAATTTTCGCACGCTCGGGCGGACTCAGCTGTGCCGTTGAACAAGGTCTTAAAGAACAGAATATTGAATTCGATTTGAAAGCGATTGCCTGCGACGGTATAGAGGAGTGCCGTATGGCATTGCTCAAAAAAAGCAAAAATGTTCTTGATGCAAACTTTATAGAAGGTATGGCGTGTGTAGGCGGTTGCATAGGCGGCGCAGGTTGCCTTACTCACGGCGAAAAGAATAAAGCCGAGGTCGATAAATACGGCAGAGAGGCTTACGAAAAAACTATTTCGGATGCCGTATCGTTCTTAAAATAAGCGGTAAAAAATTTACATTGTTAGATTTACAACTTCAATAATGCTAAAAAGCAGATACAAAAAGGTATCTGCTTTTTTATATGTAAAATATTGTGTTGTAACTTTATTTTTAGTATAATTTGTGATATAACTAAAAAATACGGACAAACCTCAAATATTTTCGCAAGTTAATTAACAGTCGTTGCAAAGTATGAAAAAGGCAGGGCTTTATGAAAAAATAGACGCCGATAACTTTAAAGACCGTATCGACGATGCGTTATACTACGCCACAAGCCTTTGCTCAAAATAGATAACAATTTATACTAAAATTAGATTTATGACATAATACACACAATTATACGCGATTTTGATTTCTGAATGCCGAGGGTGACATTCCTGCTTTCTTTTTGAAAAGGTTTGAAAAATAAGAGTAATTATCAGTGCCGATTTTTTCGCAGACAGCATATATGGGCTCTTTGGTTTTAAGCAACAGCTCTTTTGCTTTTTCAAGCCTTATGTTTGTGACATATTCGTTAAATGTGCAACCGTAATGTTCTTTGAAATCTTTGTAAAGACGGTTTTTTGAAATAAAAAATTTTTTACATATAAAGCCGACCGATAAATTTTCAGTTATATTTTTTTCTATAAATTCGGCAATTTCTTCAATAATTTCGTTTTGCTCGATTTCGATTGCGCTGGGAAAAGTTATATTCGCTAACAGCGATCTCAAGCTTTCTAACTGAATATCGGTAAACACCGGTAATTTTTTGTAAAGTTCCGATAGCTTTTTATTGTCGGAAAATGTAAATTTTTGGGGCGACTTTAAAGAGCGTATTCTACCCATCAATATATAACCCGCGGTAATTCCTGATTTTATTATCGGCATGGCGGAATCATAAAGTCCTAAATGACACATATGGCATTCATACTTTCCGCTGTTTTTGCACCTGTTCAGCAATTTGTAATCCGATTGAGAACATTTTTCTTTTATACTGTTGTCAGATTGCATAACCAAACAAAAATCCTCATCTTTTTCATGCGGAGAAATTGAATTTCCGTCAAGATCCAAAAAGACTATGGTTATTCCTGTAAGACTTTTTAAATCTTTTAAAATTTCGGTTATTTGCTGTGTGTTATATTTTATTTTCATAAGTAATCACCGTATATGCGTTTTTTCATTATTGTACTCTGTTTGGGAAAATATTGCAATATTTTAGGAAGATATTTATTTCAATTATGCTAACAGCTCGGTATAATCGTGACATAGGAGGGTGATTTACTTGTTTAATTTGATTTCAATTTTGGCTATTGTAATTCTATGCTCACTTCAGGGTGTGTTGAAAAAGCCATATACCGATAAAACAAAAGGCAAGGGAGTTTATTTTTTTACTGCTGCAACAGCGTTTTTTGCTTTGGTGTTTTTTGTTATATCTGCAGACGGTTTTGAGTTTAAAATAGGGGTACTGCCGTATGCTGCTGCTTTTGCGATATTTTATTGCTTATCAACGGTGTTTACGGTTTTAGCGGTGCCGATTGGCCCACTTTCGCTTACCACTTTGATGATATCATATTCTTTGTTGTTGCCCACATTTTACGGCATTTTATTTTTAGATGACAAAGTGACCACAGGGCTTGTTGTGGGAATTGTTTTGCTTTTGATTTCAATATTTTTAAGCAACGGTAAGATAGAAGGTACAGGAATATCTGTAAAATGGCTTGTATATGCGGCGATTGCTTCGGTTTCAAACGGTATGTGCTCGGTTATGCAAAAGATGGAGCAAGTAGCGTTTGATGGTGCTTTTAAAAACGAATTTATGATAATGGCTTTAACCATAGTAATGGTTGTTATGATTTTGATGATTTTTATTAAAGAGAGAAAAGAAATTAAATTCTATGTTAAATCGGGCTGGCTTATATGTACGGCTTGCGGAGTTATGAATGGAATGGTAAATCTTTTGACGATGGTTGTTATGGGTAAAATGCCGCTTTCCGTTTTTTATCCTGTGCTTTCTGCGGGCGGCTTGCTTGCAACCTATTTGCTTTCAAAATTTATGTATAAAGAAAAGCTTACCAAACTACAGTTTGCCGGACTTATGGTTGGTATGGTTTCGGCAGTGTTTTTAAATATCTAAATTTGAATAACGGGTTTACAAATTTATTTTAAATTGTAAAAGGAGGGGCATTGTATGTCATCACTGAGCATTGAAAGCAAAAAAATAAAAATTGCTGATTTGGGTGATCCGAGCACGGTTCCTGCGGTGTTTAAAACTAAAAATGTTCAACAACTTACTAAAAATTATTTAGATGAAGATGACGGCGTTTATGTAGGATACGGTTTTATAGATGATGTTTTTCCTTACAAAAAACAATGTATGTACGGCAGAGAGCTTAAGGAAAAGCAGATGATGAGCGTTGCTCTTGAAAATGAATATTTAAAGGCGGTTTTTCTGCCTGAGCTTGGCGGCAGGCTTTGGTCGCTGTATGATAAAAAACAAAAAAGAGATCTGTTACTTACAAACAATTCAGTCACTTTCTGCAATCTTGCTCTTTGCGATGCCTGGTTTTGCGGCGGCGTCGAATGGAATTTCGGACTAATCGGTCACAGTGTTTACACATGTTCACCGTTGCATACAGCCGTTCTTAAAACTGATGACGGAACACCCGTTATCCGTTTTTATGAGTATGAACGAATTCGCGGCTGTGTGTATCAGGTTGATGCTTGGTTGCCCGATAACTCTGAAAATTTGTTTGTCGGTGTGCGGCTTTATAATCCCAATCAACAGGTTGTACCTACATATTGGTGGAGCAATATTGCAGTTGAAGAATTTGAAGGCGGCAGAATAATTGTTCCCGCTAATGAGGCGTATATAAATTCATCAGAAGACGGTGCGGTACGAAAAATAAAAAGTTTTATTTCAGACGGAGTTGATATTACATATCCCACACAGAATAAAAATGCGATAGACCACTTTTGGCGAACTAAAAATGCCGAAAACAAATATATTTGTGCTTTAGATGCAGACGGTTACGGTATTTGCCAGGCATCAACTTCGGTGCAAAAGGGCAGAAAGCTTTTTGTGTGGGGTCAAAACAGGGGTTCAAATAATTGGCAAAAATTTCTTCGCACAGACGGAAATAACGGACATTATATAGAAATTCAAGCAGGTATAGGTCAGACACAATATGAATGTGTTCCAATGCCGCCGGGAGCTGTTTTTGAATGGGTTGAAAGTTACGGTGCGATAAAAATAGATAAAGACATTGCTCATGGGGAATATTCCGCAGCGCAGAAAACAGTGAATGAATATGTTTCAAATTTAGAGCTTGAAAATATTTTTAAAAACGCAACACATTTAAAACGCAAAGCCGATAAGGTCATTTTGCGGGGCAGTGGCTGGGGTGCTTTAGAGTGTGAGTGTAAAAAAAGCGAGTTCGGATATCCCATGCCTGAGCATCTTGATTTTGGCGAGACAGGTTACGAACAGCAGCCTTGGCTTTCACTGCTTAAAAACGGTACAATCGGCAATTACGATTCTGACAAGGCATCTGTTTCGTGGATATGCGGCAACAGGTTTAAACAGTTGCTTGAAAAAGCGGTTTTAAATAAAGACAGCAAAAATTGGTATGCTTATTTGCAACTCGGCACAATAGCGCTGTCGGAAAACGATAGCGTGTCAGCCGAAAAGAATCTTAAAAAGTCTTTAAAATATGCGAAAAACGCTTGGACTTTTTACGTGATGGCGTGTTTTGAATATAAATACGGAACACCGAAAACCTCAGCAGATTTTGTAATTAAATCTTTAAATAGCAATAACAGTGATATTTCACTGGTTCGTGAAAATTTGAGAATTTTAAATGAACTTGAATGTTACGGAGAAATTATTAAGCAGATAAAAAAGTTGCCCTTTGAAGCGGCACACGACGGCAGGGTGCTTTTGTATTTGATTTCTGCTTATGTTAACACGGGTAAAGCGGAGGAAGCCAAGGAAGTTTTTGATCTTTACGGCGACACGGTTATTACCAATATAAGAGAGGGCGAATTGTTGCTTACTTATTCTTGGATAAAAATGAAAAAACTGCTCGATAAAGCAGAAGGAAAAGAAAGTGATGCAGAGCCTTTGGTTCCCGATAAATTTGAATTCAGAATGACAATGTAATAATATGATTTATCCCGAAACACCATATAGCTATCAGGCATCGCTTGGCGATGCCTTTTTTATGTAAAAAATCTAGTGTTGCGAGCGCTATACTCTGTATTTACTTTTTGAAATGTTTATGTTACAATAAATCAATTAGTTTGATTTATAATAAATTATAGAATCAGAGAGGGTGAGAATGTGCAGGATAAGTTCATTTTACATTCAAAATATAAGCCTACTGGTGACCAACCGCAGGCGATAGCAAGGCTTACCGCGGGCGTCGAAAGCGGTATGAAAGAGCAGGTTTTATTGGGTGTTACCGGTTCGGGAAAAACCTTTACAATGGCGAATATTATAGCCAATGTAAATAAGCCGACTTTAGTTCTTGCTCATAATAAAACCCTCGCCGCACAGTTGTGTTCAGAATTTCGCGAATTTTTCCCCGAAAATGCGGTGGAGTATTTTGTGTCCTACTATGACTATTATCAGCCGGAGGCATATATACCGGGCACCGATACCTATATTGAAAAAGACAGCTCCATAAATGATGAGATTGACAAGCTTCGCCACAGCGCCACCTGCGCGCTTTCAGAGCGGCGTGATGTTATAATTGTTGCATCTGTTTCGTGCATATATTCGCTCGGCAACCCGATTGATTATCGAAACATGGTAATATCACTTCGCACGGGTATGCAAAAAAGCCGTGATGAGCTTATTCACAAGCTGGTAGATTTGCAGTACGAACGCAACGACATTAACTTTGTACGAAACAAATTTCGCGTTCGCGGCGATACGGTAGAGGTGTATCCTGCATACTCTTACGGTAATGCTTTGAGAATTGAATTTTTCGGGGATGAAATTGACCGAATAAGCGAAATAAACACACTTACGGGCGAGGTTAAGCAGTTTCTGCTTCATACTGCAATATATCCTGCGTCGCATTATATTGTGCCGCAGGATAAGCTTGAGGATGCGCTCAATGACCTTAAAAATGAAATGGAAGAGCGCGTTGCCTTCTTTACCGAAAACGGCAAACTGATTGAGGCGCAGCGTATTCGTCAACGCACCGAATATGACATTGAAATGTTGCGTGAAATAGGTGTGTGCAAAGGCATAGAAAACTATTCGCGCGTGCTTTCGCGCAGAGCACCCGGCAGTACGCCGTCAACCTTGCTTGACTATTTTCCCGATGATTTTCTCCTTTTTGTTGACGAATCGCATGTTACATTGCCGCAGGTGCGCGGTATGTTCGGCGGCGACAGAGGGCGTAAAGACAACCTTATAGAATACGGCTTCCGTCTTCCGTCGGCTTATGACAACCGACCGCTTAATTTTGAGGAGTTTTACAATCATATAAATCAGGCGGTGTTTGTGTCGGCGACACCCGGTGATTTTGAAAAAGAACATGCAGCGCAGATAGTTGAGCAGGTAATAAGACCGACAGGTCTTTTAGACCCTGTAGTCACGGTTAAGCCAAGCGACGGACAGATAGACGATATTGTATCGCAGATAAATATGCGCGTTGCAAAGAAAGAGCGCGTGCTTATAACAACCCTTACCAAGAAAATGGCAGAGGACCTTACCGAATACCTCGAAAACCTTGATATTAAAGTGCGTTATATGCACTATGATATTGACACGATAGAGCGTATGGAGATTATACGCGATTTGCGGCTCGGCGAGTTTGATGTGCTTGTGGGCATAAATCTGCTAAGAGAGGGTCTTGATATACCCGAGGTGTCGCTTGTTGCTATACTTGACGCCGATAAAGAAGGCTTTTTGCGCAGTGAAACCTCGCTTGTGCAAACAATAGGCCGTGCCGCGCGTAATGCGGACGGCGAGGTAATAATGTATGCTGACAGTGTTACACGATCTATGGAAAACGCTATTCGCGAGACCGAGCGCCGCAGAAACGTTCAGCAGGCGTATAACAAGTCGCACGGCATAACGCCTAAAACCATTGTCAAGGATGTTCGGGATATTATTGAAATCGGCACTAAAGCAGAGGGTGAAAATACCGATAAAAAGCTTTCGCGTGCCGAAAAAGAAATGCTTATTAAGCGTCTTACCGCCGAGATGAAGCAGGCGGCTAAAATTCTTGAATTTGAGCATGCGGCGTATCTGCGTGACCGAATTGAAAAATTGAGAAAATCAAAATAATATAAACCTTTTCAAATAAAAGGGGAAACATTTATGAAACTTACAAAAAGCGAAGAATACAAGCTTTTGTACTTACTGCTTGATATGGGCGAAATGATGTTTTGCTCGGGCGGTGAGGTTCGCCGTGTTGAAAACACCCTGTCGCTTATGGGCAGGGCTTACGGCGCAACCGAAACCAATGTGCTGGTAATTCCTACAAGCATTGTAATTACAATGAAGTTTTCAGACGGAAATCTAATAACCGAAAGTCGACGCGTCGGAAATCCGGGCAGCAACAAGCTGTGGCGGCTTGAAGGGCTTAATGCATTAAGCAGAAGATGCTGTGAGCAGCCTTTGCCTGTCGAGCAACTTGAATCAGAAATTAAAAATTGCCGAATACCCACAAACCCTTGGAAGTTTTATTTGGGCTCGGCATTAGCTGCGGGGGCTTTTGCCGCATTTTTCGGCGGAAATATATTCGACGGCATTGCCGCGGCAATTTTTGCATTGCTTGTCGGATTGTTTCAGCGAAGGTTTGCGTCAATATTTCCAAACAATATAATATTTAACATTGTTTGTTCGTTTTCGGTAGGCGTTTTGATTTTTACTGCCGCAAAGCTTCTGTCGTTTGTAAATGTCGATATGGTTACAATAGGGGTAATAATGATATTGATACCGGGCGCGGCTTTTACAAATTCGGTGCGCGATTTGTTGGTGGGCGATACCATATCCGGACTTATGCGTTTTGTTGAGAGTATTCTTTGGGCGGCAGGCCTTGCCATAGGCTTTATACTTGCTATGTTGCTTTTAGGGGGTATAACTCTGTGAAAGATATAATCATTCAACTTTTAACCGGGATGTTGGGTTCGCTTGGTTTTGCGCTGTTGTTCGGACTTAAAAAGAAATATCTTTTGAATGCGGCATTGGGCGGGCTTATCTGTTGCGCGCTTTATCAGGTGGGACTGTTAATTTTTGGCAGTATATTTTTAGCTTGTCTTGCCGCTTCGGCTTTTTGCGCGCTTTACAGTGAAGTTACCGCAAGATTAAAAAAGGCCCCTTCAACCTTATTTTTTATAACATCGGTTATTCCGCTTGTTCCCGGGGGTTCACTTTACTATGCATGCAGTAATGCCGTTATACGCGATTGGGAAAAGGCAAAATACTTTTCAATGCTTACATTGCAGTATGCTCTTGCCATAGCGGCGGGCGCCTGCGTTGTTTGGGCGATAATGATTACTGTTGAAAACATAAAAAAGAATAAGCAAACAAGCAGTGAAAATCAGTAATGTTTGTTTAAAATTTTTGTTGACAAACGCTATTGTTGGTGTTATTATATTTTAGCGTGCGAAATTATGCGTAGTTTCGTTATGTCTGATTTTCTGAGAAAGGAGATAGTGAATAGTGCCTACCTTTAACCAATTAGTTCGTAGCGGTCGTGAAACCGTTGAGAAAAAGGCTAAGGCTCCTGCTCTTTTAAAGGGTTACAACTCTATGAAGCGCAACCTTACCGACAACGATTCACCCCAAAAGCGCGGCGTATGCACAGCTGTTAAGACTTCTACACCTAAAAAGCCTAACTCTGCTCTTCGTAAAATTGCCAGAGTACGTCTTTCAAACGGCATCGAAGTTTCGGCCTACATTCCCGGTATCGGCCACAACCTGCAGGAACACTCCGTTGTTCTTATTCGTGGCGGCCGTGTAAAGGATTTACCTGGTGTTCGTTACCAAATCATCAGAGGAACCCTTGATACACAGGGTGTTGCAAACAGAATGCAAAGCCGTTCAAAGTACGGCGCAAAGCGTCCTAAAGCAGGTGCGAAGTAATTTTTAGAGAACAGACAATCTCTGCTGTCAAACCGGCAGACTTTATATATATTAAAAGTCTTGCTTGGTGTAACGGGAATTTGTCAACTCGAGTACCTATGATATCATTCCTATGAAGGAGGGAAGTACAATGCCAAGAAGAGGCTTTATTGCAAAACGTGATGTTTTGCCCGATCCTATCTACAATTCAAAAAAGGTTACACGCCTTATCAACAACATTATGCTTGACGGTAAAAAGGGCGTAGCCCAGAAGATAGTTTACGGTGCATTTGACATTATCAGTGAAAAAACAGGTAAGGACCCGCTCGAAGTATTCGATGCTGCTATGGAAAACATTATGCCTCAGCTCGAATGTAAGGCGGTTCGTAAGGGCGGTGCAACCTATCAGGTTCCGTTCGAGGTTCGTCCTGAAAGAAAGCAGACTTTGGCGCTCAGATGGCTTACAATGTTCAGCCGTCAGCGTTCGGAGCGTACAATGAAAGAGCGTCTTGCAGCCGAAATTATGGATGCTACAAACGGCTTGGGTAACGCCGTTAAGAGACGCGAAGAAATGCACAGAACAGCAGAAGCAAACAAAGCTTTTGCTCATTACAGATGGTAATTTGTTAAATACCGCGTAAAACGCGGATGGAGGTTAAAATGCCAAGAAAAGTATCTCTTGAAATGACAAGAAATATTGGTATTATGGCTCATATCGACGCCGGTAAAACTACTACCACCGAGCGTATCCTTTTCTACACCGGTGTAAACCGTAAGATGGGTGAAACTCACGACGGCGGCGCTACCATGGACTGGATGGCTCAGGAGCAGGAGCGTGGTATTACCATTACTTCTGCTGCTACCACATGTTTCTGGAAAGACCATCGTATCAATATTATCGACACCCCCGGACACGTTGACTTTACGGTTGAAGTTCAGCGTTCGCTGCGTGTGCTTGACGGTTCTGTAACCGTGCTTTGCGCAAAGGGCGGTGTTGAGCCTCAGTCTGAAACCGTTTGGCATCAGGCTGACGAATATAAAGTACCCCGCATGATCTATGTTAATAAAATGGACATTATGGGTGCCGATTTTTATCACGTGCTTGATATGGTTAAAGAACGCTTCAACTGCAATGCAGTTCCGATTCAGCTTCCTATCGGCAGTGAGGACACATTCAGAGGTATCGTTGACCTCGTAAACAACGATGCCGAAATTTATTATGACGATCTCGGTAAGGATGTTCGCCACGAGCCCATCCCCGACGATATGAAAGAGCTTGCCGCAAAGTATCGTACCGCTTTGATTGAGTCTATTGTTGAAATGGACGACGAACTGATGGAAAAATACTTTGAGGGTGAAGAACCCACGGTTGAGCAAATGAAGGCCATTATCCGTAAGGCTACAATAGCCAACGAAATGGTTCCTATCTGCTGCGGTACATCTTACCGCAACAAGGGTGTTCAGCCGCTTCTTGACGCCATTGTTGATTATATGCCGGCTCCTACCGACGTAGAAGCAATAAAGGGTGTTAATCCCGATACCGGCGAAGAAGAGCAAAGAATTTCTTCTGACACCGAGCCTTTTGCAGCCCTTGCATTTAAGATTGCCACCGACCCGTTTGTCGGTAAGATTTGCTATTTCCGCGTATATTCCGGTACAGTAGATGCCGGCGCGGGAGTTTACAACACAGTTAAGCAAAACCGCGAAAGAATGGGTCGTATTTTACAGATGCACGCCAACCACCGTGAAGATCTTGAAACCTGCTACGCAGGTGATATAGCAGCGGCTGTCGGTCTTAAAAACACTACAACCGGCGACACTCTTTGCGATGAAAAGCATCCGATTATTCTTGAGTCAATGAACTTCCCCGAGCCTGTTATCCGTGTGGCCATTGAGCCTAAAACCAAAGCAGGTCAGGAGAAAATGGGCATTGCGCTTTCAAAGCTTGCCGAAGAAGACCCGACCTTTAAGTGCTACACCGATGAAGAAACCGGTCAGACAATTATTGCAGGTATGGGTGAGCTTCACCTTGAAATCATTGTTGACCGTTTGCTCCGTGAATTTAAGGTTGAAGCAAATGTAGGCGCACCTCAGGTTGCTTATAAAGAAAGCATTCGCAAGAAGGTTGACCACGAGACTAAGTACAAGCGCCAGTCAGGCGGTTCGGGTCAGTACGGTCATGTTAAGATTATTCTCGAGCCTAACGAAACAGGTAAGGGATATGAATTCATTAACGCCGTTACAGGCGGTACTGTTCCGAAGGAATACATTCCTGCGGTTGACCAAGGTATTCAAGGCGCATTACACGCAGGTGTTCTTGCAGGCTATCCGGTAGTTGATGTTAAGGTAACTCTTTATGACGGTTCTTACCACGAAGTTGACTCTTCCGAAATGGCATTTAAGATTGCAGGTTCTATGGCATTTAAAGAAGCTTGCCGTATTGCCGACCCTGTTCTTCTTGAACCTATAATGAAGGTTTCGGTTATTGTTCCTGAAGAGTATATGGGCGATGTTATCGGCGACCTTAACTCACGCCGCGGCGAAATACAGGGCTTTGAAGAACGCAGCGGTCTTAAGCAGATTAATGCGCGCGTACCTCTCGGCGATATGTTCGGTTACGCTACCGACCTTCGTTCTAAAACTCAGGGACGCGGTCAGTATGTAATGGAACCCGACGGTTATAAGGAAGTTCCGAAGAGCATTGCTGAAAAGATTATCTCTAACAGAACAAAGAACAACTAATCTTTTCAAACTTTTAAATAATGCTTGAAATTTTAAGCTTTATTTGGTAAACTATAATTAAATAAACAAACACTTAATGTTTTAAGGAGGAAAATTCAAATGGCAAAGGCAAAATTTGAACGTAACAAGCCGCATGTTAACATCGGTACAATCGGTCACGTTGACCATGGTAAGACCACTCTTACCGCAGCAATCACCAAGTATCTTTCTCTTAAGGGTCAGGCACAGTTTGAAGACTATGCAAACATCGATAAGGCTCCTGAAGAAAGAGAACGCGGTATCACAATCAACACAGCACACGTTGAGTATGAAACCGACGCACGTCACTATGCTCACGTTGACTGCCCCGGACACGCTGACTATGTTAAGAACATGATCACCGGTGCTGCTCAGATGGACGGTGCTATCCTTGTTATAGCTGCTACCGACGGTCCTATGGCTCAGACTAAAGAGCATCTTCTTCTCGCTCGTCAGGTTGGCGTTCCGTCAATCGTTGTATTCATGAACAAGTGCGATCAGGTTGATGACGAAGAACTCCTCGAACTCGTTGAGATGGAAATTCGCGAGACACTTGATAAGTATGAATTCCCCGGTGATGATACTCCTATCATCAAGGGTTCTGCTCTTGTTGCTCTTGAATGCACTTCTAACGATCCCGAAGCCCCCGAGTATGCTCCTATTAAGGAACTTATGGATGCTGTTGATAACTATATTCCTACTCCTGACCGTAAGGCAGATATGCCCTTCCTTATGCCTATCGAGGATGTTATGACCATTTCTGGCCGTGGTACCGTTGCTACCGGCCGTGTTGAACGCGGTAAGCTTAATGCAGGCGATGAAGTAGAAATTATCGGTCTTACCGAAGAACGCGCTAAGACAGTTGTTACTTCAATGGAAATGTTCCGTAAAACTCTTGATTACTGTGAAGCAGGCGATAACGTTGGCGCACTTCTCCGTGGCGTAGGCCGTGATGAAGTTGAACGCGGTCAGGTTCTCTGCAAACCCGGCTCAATCAATCCTCACACTAAGTTCCATGGTCAGGTTTACGTTTTGACCAAAGAAGAAGGCGGTCGTCATACTCCTTTCTTCAACAACTACCGTCCTCAGTTCTATTTCAGAACTACCGACGTTACCGGCGTTGTATCTCTTCCCGCAGGCACTGAAATGTGCATGCCCGGCGATAATGTAGAGATGGATGTTGAACTCATCACTCCTATCGCTATTGAAGAAGGCCTTCGTTTCGCTATCCGTGAAGGCGGACGTACCGTAGGTTCAGGCGTTGTTACAAAGATTAACGGTTAATTTGCCGTTGATAAACTGAAGTTTAAGTCCAAGGCTTTGTAAAAAAAGCTTTGGACTTTTTTCATTTTTTCAGATATGTTAAAATTTCACTTTTTTCGACGGGAAAATTTGACATATAAAATGATTGTTTTAGTTTAAATATCACAAAAAATATAAATTTTATGTGCAAAATATATATATTTTATATTGACATAGTATACAAATTACTGTATAATATATTCACGTTTATATGCAATGTTGGGTAATCTTGCTATATGCGTAAAAATGATTTTTGAAAAAACTCTGATTTTTCGTTAATTGCTTAGAAAAAACGGTTAATTTCAGTCGATTTCAGAATTCGATTTAAAATAAAAACAGAGAGGATGAAATTATTATGAGCAAGAAAATTGCAAGGTATCTGTCAGTTGTTTTGGCGGTATCTGTTTTATTTTCTGGATTTTCCTTGCAAGTAATAACTGCGTACGCAGACACAGCAGGTGAGGTTTCTGTTGATTCAAAAACGGTTGCAAGCTCTGATTCGGAGCTTTTTGACTATGTTGAGTACACCGCAGATCACGCTGTAACCGACAATGCTGCGGCTGATGTCAATATTCCGATTGGCGCGTACGTTGCCGACGGTGCCGATGTTGCCGTCGAAAATAATTCGCTTAAGTGGACTTCTGGTGAAGGCAATGTAACCTGGTCATTTGAAGCGACTCAAACAGCCCTTTATAATCTTGAATTTGTATGGGAGCCGTGTCAAAGCGGAATCAACCCTGAATTTTCAATTTTAATTGATGGCAAATGCCCTTTTGAAGAGGCTGAAAATATTGTCCTTTCAAGATTATGGAAAAACGCTAAAGAAGAACCGCGAAATGATGCACAGGGCAACGAATATGCTCAAGAGCAGGTTGAAGTCGGAGGCAAAATTTCCTCTTTGGCGCGTGACAGCGAGGGCGCAACCGTAGGTCCCTTTGAATTTGCGCTTACTGCCGGCAGACATACGCTTACCGTAGTTTCTCCTGAGCAGGATATTATCTTTTACAGCATTGCATTTACCAAGCCCGAGGAAATTAAAAGCTATGCCGAAGCAACATCCTCTTACGAAGTTAAATCTTTAGATGCCGATGTTATTACGATAGAAGGTGAGTCGGCTGATGTAAAATCATCCAACTCGATTATTCCTAAATCCAATAACAGCAATGCGGGCATGACGCCGAGCCATAAGTATCTCACCAAGATAAACTATATAGGCGGTACTTCATGGCAACATTCCGGCAGCACAATTACCTGGAATTTCAATGTTGAAAAGTCGGGATACTATTACCTTAATTTGCGTTATAAGCAGAGTGACCTTGTAAATGGCGAAAGCTGGCGTTGGCTTAAGATTGACGGTAAAACTCCCTTTGAAGAGGCCAAGTCGCTTAAGTTCCCGTACGACACTTCATGGAAGTATTACAACTTTGCCGATGAAAAAAATGAACCATATTATTTCTATCTTGAAGAGGGTCCGCACACGGTTTCGTTGGAAGTAACCGTAGGCGATATGTCTAAGTATTTTTACGAGCTTTCAAAGATAGTTGATGTTCTGGGCGACGAATACATAAAGATGGTTATGATTACCAGTGAAGACCCCGATGTAAGCCGTGACTACGACCTTGACAAACAAATTCCCGGTTTTCTTGACACCCTAACCGATTGCAGCAATAAATTAGGCAAGCTTTCGGAAGAAATGACAGGCGATAATGGTCAGGCTTCTCAGGCGGTTTCCGCCATGAAAAATATGAAGCGTGTAATTGACAATATGATAAAAAGTCCTTATATCGCTCAACAGTATGTAAAAGACTATTATACCAACTACACATCTATCGGCTCATGGCTTTACGATATGATAAGTATGCCCCTCGCGGTTGATCAAATTCAGTTTGTACCTGCCGGTAAGAATTATGTAAACAATAATGCCAATTTCTTTGAGCAGCTTGCTTATGATACGGTTCGTCTTGTATCATCCTTCAGCAACGATTATTCGCTTACCGATGCTGACGCAGAGAGCGAAAACACCATTCGTCTTTGGGTTAACTGGGGTCAGGATCAGGCCGCAGCGCTTAATTCGCTTATCGAAGACTCGTTTACACCTAAAACCGGAATCAGCGTCAAGGTTGAAATAGTTAACGCGTCACTCATTAACGGTATATTGGCGGGCAATTACCCCGATATGTCGCTTCAAATGGCGCGTACCGAGCCTGTAAACCTTGGCATTCGCGGTGCTTTGGCCGATCTTAAACAGTTTGATGATTACGACCAAGTGCTCGAACGCTTTCAAGACGGAGCTGAGGTGCCCTATACATATAACGGTGCCGCATACGCTTTGCCCGATACTCAAAACTTTATGTTAATGTTCTACCGTAAAGATGTGCTTGAGGAACTTGGTCTTGAAGTTCCGAAAACATGGGATGAATTTTTACACTGCGCTACGATTATTCAGCGCAACAATATGAATGTTTATGTTCCGTTTACTCAAATTACAACCTCTACGGTTGTAAATCAGGGTATAGGCAACCTGCATTTGTATCCTACACTTATGTGGCAGAACGGTCTTTCGATATATAATGAAGAAAGAAACGCCACCGCAATAGCAAGTAAATCGGCGCTTAATGTATTTAAGATGTGGACTGATTTCTATCTTAAGTATGGTTTCTATAAAGAAGCCGATTTTTATAACAGACTGCGTGTAGGTGTAATGCCTCTCGGCATTGCCCCGTACACGACCTATATGCAATTCTATTCGGCAGCCCCCGAAATTCGCGGCAGATGGAGTATTGCAACAGTGCCCGGCACCGTTGCAGAGGATGGCTCAATTAACCGTTCGGTTGCAGGTTCGGGCACAGGTTGTGCAATTATTAAAAAGTCGAACAAACAAGAACAGGCTTGGGAGTTCCTCAAATGGTGGACCTCTGCCGATACTCAGAAAAGATATAACAATAACCTGCAGTCATTGCTCGGCATGATAGGCCGTACAGCCGTGTCTAATGTTGAGGCGTTTAATTCACTTGCTTGGGACAAAAACGACCTCACCGTGCTAAACGAACAGTGGAAACAGGTAAATGAAGTCGGCGAAGTTCCCGGATCTTATGATGTAACGCGTGCTATTGACCAGGCATTCTGGGCAGTTCTTGAAGACGACGCTAAGGTTAAAGACTCGGTTACCAAGTGGTCAAAGGTTGCCGACCGTGAAATTGAGCGTAAAATTAACGAATACTTTTAAGGAGGAGAGAGCAAATTATGTTTAACAATAAAAACGGCAATGCGGCGGTAATGCCTGCGGCGTCAAAAAAATTAAGCAAAGCTTCAAAAGATAAAATCTTGACCGAGCATATACCCATGCTTATAATGCTTGCTCCCTTCTTGATTTTCTTCTTTGTATTCACTGTTTTGCCTATACTGTCGTCTATGGTACTTAGTTTTACCTCATTCGATATGATTTCATCGCCTAAGTTCATAGGTATTGACAATTACCGCCGAATGATTGTTGAAGATGCAACCTTTGGCACTACCGCAAGAAATACGCTTGTGTTTGCAATTATTGCAGGCCCGTTAGGCTTTTTGCTTTCGTTTGTACTTGCTTGGTTTGTAAACGAATTTGAGCCTAAAACCCGTGCTGTGCTTTCGTTTATGTTCTATGCTCCTTCGCTTGTAGGTAACGCATATTTCATTTGGAAGGTAGCCTTTGCCGGCGACAGTTACGGTTATGTAAACAGCCTTTTGCTGTCAATCGGTGTTATAACCGAGCCTATTCAGTACCTCAAAACCGAGGCCTACCTTATGCCTATTATTATTGTGGTGCAGTTGTGGCAAAGCATGGGCGTTTCGTTCCTTTCAAATATTTCGGGCTTGCAGAATGTAAGCCGCGATATGTACGAGGCAGGCGCTATTGACGGTATCAGAAACCGTTGGCAGGAACTGCGTTACATCACCCTTCCTGCAATGCAGCCAATGCTCTTGTTCAGTGCGGTTATGCAAATTCAAAGTGCCTTCTCGGCAAGCACAATTATGATAGAACTTGCCGGTTACCCAAGTAAGGGTTATGCGGTTGATACAATAGTATCGCTTATGACCGATATGGCAACGGTTCGTTATGAGTTGGGTTATGCCTGCGCAATGTCGGTAGTGCTGTTTATTATGATGGTAACGGCAAGACTTTTGGTAGGCAAAATACTTAAGATGTTTGAGAAGTGAGGTGACTGCAGTGGCACAGAAACATAAAAAACTATTTTTAGTGCAATATTTTGAAGACAAACGCGGCAAAAAATCTGCGGTCAAGCGCTACACACGTTCTAAATTCGGCAACTTCATGCTGGTGGTATTTTTGTTAGCGGGCGGTTTATTTTCCATGCTTCCGCTTATCTACTGTGTGTGCACTTCTTTTAAACCTCTTGATGAGCTGCTTATATTCCCGCCGAGGTTTTTTGTGCATAGACCTACAATAGGCAACTACACAATATTGCCCGATTTAATGGCAAGCCTCAGGGTTCCGCTGTCAAGATACATTTTCAACAGTGTAGTAATATCCTTTATTACAACATTTATTTACATTATTATTGCTCTTATGGCAGCATATTCAATTTCAAAAGCCACCTTTAAAGGGCGCAAGGCAATATTCTGGGCTATTCAGTTTGCGCTTATGTTTAACTCATACACGCTTGCTGTTCCGCAATATTTGATTTTTTCGGGTCTTAAACTGTTAGATACCTACTGGATATATATTTTACCGCCTATGGCGTCAACAATGGGCGTATTCCTCGGTAAGCAGTATATCGAAGGTTATGTTCCCGACGCATTACTTGAGGCCGCCAAAATTGACGGTGCAAATCAGTTTAAGGTTTTCTGGTCAATAGTAATGCCTACAATAAAGCCGATTTGGCTTACCCTTTTACTTTTCACCTTCCGTGATATTTGGCAAACAGTTCCGGGCGGCAAGATTTTCTCCGAAGAGCTTAAAATTTTGCCACAGGTAGTAACTCAAATTACTGCCGGCGGTGTAGCCCGTTCGGGTTCTGCAATGGCGGTTACCTGTATAATGATGATACCGCCTATAATCGTGTTCCTTGTTTCGCAAAGCAGTGTTGCCGAATCAATGAGCAGCGCAGGTATTAAGGAATAAAGTTTGCAAATATTTCAAAGGAGATGAGAACAGTGAAAAAAGCATTATGTCGTCTTTTTGCTGTGATTTTGGCTGTATGCTTGGTAGCCGGTGCGGTAACTGCTGTTTCTGCCGCTGTTCCGACCGACACCTACACCTATTGGCAAGGTGTTACCAAGCAGGGAAAACCCGTTTATTCCAAGCCTATGTATGATTTTGACAGGCTTATCGATGTAACGGATTTAGGAGTAGAGCGCCTAACGTCAATCACGGCCATGTGCAAAGACAACAATGAGAATATTTATATACTTGATGCAAATTCGCGTATTGTAGTTTTAGACAGTAACTATAATTTTGTTAAGGAAATAGGTTTAATAAACGGTTCTATAGATTATAATAACGCAAAAGGAATTTACTTTAACGACGGCAAAATTTATGTTTGTAACACCGAGGGCGCAAATATCTATATTATAAATACCTCTGGTGAATTGCTTGACACAATTACTGTGCCGGAGTCTACGCTTATTCCTACTGATTTTAATTTCAGACCTACCAAGATTACAATCGATCCCAGCGGTTATATTTATGTTGTAAGCGACGGTTGCTTTTACGGCGCGCTGCTTTATTCGCCCGACAGAACCTTCTTGGGCTTCTATGGTGCAAATACAGTCAACGTAACGGTAGCGTCTGTACTTACAAACATTTCAAACCGCTTGTTCCCAAATGTTGAAAAGCACGCCAATTCAATGAAAAAGGTGCCTTATTCATTTGTTGATATTGCGGTTGATGAAAAGGGATTTGTTTATACAAGTAACGGTTACACAAGTTTAGCCGAAGACCAACGAAAGTTAATGATAAGGCGTTTAAGCCCCGGTGACGGTACAAATATTTTAAAACCTGACGGCGTTTTCGGCGATGTAAAGTTCATCGGCGTAGATGATTTGTATAAGCAGGATTTCTGCGATATCGAAATTGACGATTACGGCTATGTTTACGCGCTTGATTCGCGCTATGATAAGGTGTTTGTTTACGACTCCGATTGCCGTACGGTAACCGTTTTCGGCGGCGGTATGGGTCTTGGCGACCAGCAGGGAACCTTTATAGAATCGTGTGCTATG
This sequence comes from uncultured Oscillospiraceae bacterium, assembly GCA_905211675.1. Taxonomy (GTDB): domain Bacteria; phylum Bacillota; class Clostridia; order Oscillospirales; family Acutalibacteraceae; genus UBA737. The sequence goes on along the minus strand of CAJMBP010000002.1, from coordinate 4,361 downwards.
GTTTTAAAGAATAACGGCGCGCAGGTTCTGATTGCCGATACATCTACGGGTTATATTTCTTTATTCAATATCAACGAGTACGGAAAAAATGTAAAAGAACTTAATTATCTTACACTTGAAGGTGAGTATGACAAGGTAAAAGACGGTTGGAACGAGGTTTTGATTCAGGATGCCAACAGTCAGCTCGCTTACAGCGGACTTGCAAACGCATATCTTGAAGAAGAGGATTACGGCAAAGCGCTTTATTACGCAAAATTAGGATACGATAAAGAAACCTACGCCGTTGCTTTTGAGTATGTGCGTAAAGATTTTATAAGCGATAATTTCACCTTGATTTTTATAATTTTGGTTGTTGTAGTTATCGGTGCAATTGTACTGATGTTTGTAACCAACAAGAAAAAGATTACATTTATTAAAAATCCCTCTTTAAATCTTATGCTTTCTACGGCGATGCACCCGTCAAGCTGCTTTACCGACATTAAAGAAAAACAGCTCGGTTCAATTCCGCTCTCACTTATGCTGTTGGTTCTTTACTATGTTGTTACGGTTATGCGTTCCATTTCGGGCGGATTTATGTTTACAAACTATGATCCGGCATCCTTTAACAGCCTGATAGTTCTTATACGCTCGGCAGGCTTGGTTGTTCTTTGGATAGCAGCAAACTGGCTGGTTTCGACTCTGCTTGGCGGTAAGGGTAAAATGAAGGAAATTATAATTGTTACCTGTTACAGCCTGCAGCCGCTTATTCTTGCCGGAATAATTTACATTATTCTGACTAATGTGCTGCTGCCGGTTGAGGCAAGCTTCCTTGGTATTCTTTCTACCATCGCAACTATTTATTTTGTTCTTATGCTTGCAAACGGTATGATGAAAATTCACGACTATTCAATGGGCAAGTTCCTTTGGACTACATTCCTTACCGTTATAGGTATGGCAATAATCGTATTCCTAATTATTATGCTCATTATTCTTATTCAGCAATTCGGTGCGTTTATAGCAACGCTTGTAACCGAAATTATCACAATTTAAAGGAGGAAAAATAATGAAAAAGCGTATTTTCAGTATAATAATTTGTTTGTTCCTCCTTTTTGGTCTTACGGCTTGCAGCGGCGGCAGTTACACACCGTCGCAGAAGCCCTTTGACGAAAAAGTTTCATCCTCTGTTTTATCGGAGGGTGAGGTAATTGCCCAAAACGACAAATTTTCTATGGAATATGACGCCGAAACAGGTTCGGTTCGTCTTGTGGATATTGCAAGCGGAACCAAATGGGATGTTTGCCCGAGCTCAAGCGGCGAGGTACAGTACGACTCATTTGGTTTGCCTATAAAAGACCATGTGTTTGTGCAGTCTGCTATAGAGGTGGGCTACATTGACCCCGATGTTCGCGGCGGCGGCAATACCGTTGCTACAAGCTATGACGGCTCTGTAAGCGGCGGCCGTACGGTTGTTAAAAAGATAGAAAACGGCATTACCGTTGAATATTATTTCGATGGTCAAAAGTTTATGGTTCCCGTAGATTATTTGCTTAAAGACGACTATTTGAGCATATCTGTCGATTCTTCCAAAATACAGGAGGACAGATTGAGAATAACCTATGTCTCAATTGCTCCTTTTATGAACTCGGTTGAAAACGATACGGCAAATTCTTATCTGTTTATTCCGTCAGGTTCGGGTGCGCTTACCAATGTTAAATCTTACAGTGCGCAGGGCTTGAATTATTCGGCATTTGTGTACGGCGACGATTACACAATGGAGGATAAGTACATCACCACTCAGGAACAGTCGATTCGTATGCCCGTTTACGGCTACAAATCGGGTGAAAAGGGTGGATTTACCATAATCGACAGCGGAGCCGAAACCGCAACATTAAAATGCACTGTCGGAAATACATCGTACAAATTTTCTGCTGTTTATCCGACATTCCAGCTTCGCGGTTACACAAATCATGAGGCAAGAGCCTTCAGAAGCACATATTATGCAAATATCTACCCCGAAAATATGATTGAAAATGTTTTCTCGGTAAGGTTCTATCCGTTAAGCGGCGATAAAGCAAACTATTCTGCCATGGCAGATATTTACCGCGATTATCTTGTTAAAGAAAAAGGTCTTAAAGAGGGCGGAGATGAAAAGTCGCTCAATGTCAGCCTTATAGGCGGCACACAAATTAAAAAGTCTTTTTTGGGAATACCGTATGACACGGTTTATGCAACAACAACGGTAAAACAGGCAAATGAAATTATCGAAGAACTAAGCGGCAGCGTTAAAAATCTTTCGGTACAGCTTAAGGGCTTCGGTTCAAGCGGTATCGACCTCGGTGAGATCGGCGGAGGCTTTGATGTAAACGGTAATATCGGCTCTGTCAGTGAGGTTAAAAAGCTGTCTTCGCTTTGCGGCGATAAGGGCGTAGATTTGTATTTTGATTATGACCTTGTAAGATTTAATTCTTCGGGCGGCGGATTTTCTTACTACGGCGATGCCGTTATGAACAGCGGTATTATAAAAGCCCAGCAGTATATACCCGACAAGGCAACTCATCAAAATGCCGAAGCTCAGGTTTACCGTCTGCTTCGCCCGATAAATTTTGCCGATGCTGTTTCTAAAGCGATTAAATATAACAACAAAATGAATGTAAGCGGTATTTCGCTTGATACATTAACATCATTCGTATATTCCGACTATTCAAACTATCATTCAACCGTAGATTTCAATGCGAGAAACGGTTACAGCGCCGCCGTAACAGATGCGCTTAAACAGGTTAGTGAAAGCAAGCAAAAGCTTATGGCTTCCGACGCCAACGATTTTACCGCCGTTGCGGCAGACTTAATTGTTGATGCCCCCGTGTCATCTGATAAGGGCTATACTTTTGTTGAGGATGTTCCGTTCTACGCAATGGTATTCAAGGGCTATGTTCCAATGACCTGCGGTTCTGTAAATTTGACTGCAAACCCTCAGAAAACTCTGCTCGGCGCAGTTGAGGGCGGTATGGGTCTTAGTTACACCGTTATAAATCAGTGGGACAACAAGCTCATAGACGCCGTTTATCCGTATTTTTACAGCACGGTGTATTCAAGTGTTAAAAACGATATACTTGCCGCGTACGATTCTCTTGCAGAGTATTACAACAGTATAAACAAAGCAAAAATCGTTTCAAATACACTTGTTTCTTCGGGTGTTCACTGCACGGTATTTGATAACGGAGTTACTGTTTATGTAAATTATAACAATGCTCCGGCGCAGTCACCTGCAGGTGAAATAGCGGCGTTAAACTACATCGTAACAGGGGGTGCGGCACAATGAAAACCAAACTGAAAAAAGGACGCGGTATTGAAGAACTGAAATCTCGCTACGGTTTTATGTTCGTTCTTCCGTGGATAATCGGACTTATAGTGTTCTTCTTTATTCCGATTGTTCAGTCTATAATTTACTCTTTTTCAGCGGTTACAGTAACCTCTGACGGTGTACAAACTACGTGGGTAGGCTTTGAAAATTATATTGAGCTTTTAAAGCGCGACCCTAACTATACAACAATGCTCAAAGAGTCTTTGGCTCAGATGGCGTATTCACTGCCTATTATCTTGGTTTTGAGTCTTATTTTGGCAATGATTCTTAATCAGAAGTTCCGCGGCCGTCTGTTTTTCAGAGCGCTGTATTTCCTGCCGGTTATTATTGCTTCGGGCTATGTTATGAACCTTATTTTTGCCACAACCGATGAATCTCTTTCGGAAATGGGAACCTCGGCAGGTATGTCGTCGGGACTTATTTCAGTTGAAGATTTAACGGGAGCGCTTAACCTAAGTACCGAAATAGCGGCGTTTGTTTCAACCGCCATAAACAACATATTTAATCTTATATGGTCATGCGGTATTCAAATAGTGCTTTTCATTTCGGGCTTACAGTCAATTCCCGCTACTCTTTATGAAGCTTCAAGGGTTGAGGGCGCCACCAAGTGGGAGGAATTTTGGTTCATCACCTTCCCAATGCTTTCGCGTATAACGCTGCTGGTCGGCGTATTTACCATGGTTGAGCTGTTTATAAATGAGCGTAATCCGCTTATTGAAGATGTATATCTTAAAATACGCGCAACCCAGTATGATATGCCTTCAGCTATGATTTGGTTCTATTTCTTGCTGGTAGCGTTGTTTATGGGTATCGTAATATTCTTGTTCAGCAAGTTTGTTATGAAACGCTATGAAGCTTAAGACAGGAGGCTGATGAAAAATGAAAAATCCTTTAAAAAATGTTTCCGAAGCCAACCGTCTGAGAGCTCTAAAATATGTAAAACACGGTTCTAAAATAGTTTATTCAATATTTAGATTTGTTTTACTTTTGTCAATAGGTTATATCGTAATTTATCCGCTTC
>CAJMBP010000001.1 GCA_905211675.1 uncultured Oscillospiraceae bacterium | reverse complement strand
GAAGCGAAAAAAACATGCGAGGCGTTTTTAGAAAGGCATTTTGAGATCATCAACCTTTCTAAGATCCCCGTGCGAAAAACCCCGGCCATTACGGATGCGCCGCTGATCTGGCGCTATTTTGTTCAGCCCCTTCATACAAAGCTGGTCGACAGCCAGCTGGATGAGCGCGAGTTCGTGGCGCGGTGCGTGATCACCGTCAATACGAAGATCGACGGCGCCTATGTGTTTTCGAGCGGCAAAAACATGGGCGTGTTCAAGGCGGTGGGCTATCCGGAGGATGTCGGTGCGTTTTACAAGCTCGACGAATACGCGGGCTACTGCTGGACGGCGCACGGGCGGTATCCGACCAACACGCCGGGATGGTGGGGCGGCGCGCATCCGTTTGCCCTGCTGGATGGCGCCGTGGGGCACAACGGCGAGATTTCCTCCTATGACGCCAACCGGCGCTGGGTGGAAATGTTCGGCTACAGGTGCACGCTGCAGACCGATACCGAGGTGATCACCTATATTTTCGACTACCTCATGCGCAAGCAGGGGCTCACCCTCGAAGAGGCGGCGGGCGTGGTCGCGGCGCCGTTCTGGGACACCATCGGGCGGCAGTCCCCGGAAAAGCGGGAGACGCTCACCTACCTGCGGGACACCTTCGCCCCGCTGCTGATCACCGGGCCGTTCTCCATCCTGCTGTCCTTCGACGGCGGGATGATGGCGCTCAATGACCGCCTGAAGCTCCGTTCAATGGTCGTTGCCGAAAAGGGTGAAAAGGTGTTCATCGCAAGCGAGGAAGCGGCTATCCGTGTCATGGAGCCCGACGCCGAAAACGTTTATGCTCCCGCAGGCGGAGAGCCTGTTATCGTAAAAGTAAAGGAAGGTGCGTACTGATGTCGGTCAATTATATAGTTCCCGAATTTGAGATCGTGCGTAATCACGATCGCTGTATAGCCTGTCGCGTCTGTGAACGGCAGTGCGCCAACGGCGTACACAGCTACGACGCTGACGGTAAGGTCATGCTCAGCGATGAGTCGAAATGCGTCGATTGCCAGCGCTGTGTATCGCTTTGCCCCACACATGCGCTGAAGATCGTCAAGAACGACTGTACGTTCCGCGAAAACGCGAACTGGCAAAGCGACACTATCAAAGAGATATACAAGCAGGCGAGCAGCGGCGGCGTTTTGCTTTCATCGATGGGTAACCCCAAGCCGCTCCCTGTATATTGGGACAAGATACTAATAAACGCTTCTCAGGTTACAAATCCGCCTATTGACCCGTTGCGCGAGCCTATGGAAACTCGGGTATTTTTGGGTAAAAAGCCGAGCAAAATTGAGCGTGACGCAAACGGAAAAATTAACTGTGAGTTACCCCCTCAGATAGAACTTTCGATGCCCGTTATGTTCTCTGCAATGAGCTACGGCTCGATAAGCTATAACGCCCACGCTTCGCTTGCCCGCGCGGCATGTGAGCTCGGTATTCTTTATAACACGGGCGAGGGCGGACTGCATGAAGATTTTTACCGTTACGGCGCTAACACCGTCGTTCAGGTTGCAAGCGGGCGTTTCGGTGTTCACGAAGATTATTTAAGCGCAGGCGCCGCTATTGAAATTAAAATGGGTCAGGGCGCAAAGCCGGGTATCGGCGGTCATCTGCCCGGTGCCAAAATAGTGGGTGATGTTTCACGCACGCGTATGATTCCCGAGGGCTCCGACGCCATTTCGCCGGCTCCTCATCACGACATTTATTCTATTGAAGACCTGCGTCAACTTGTCTTCTCACTTAAAGAGGCAACAAATTACCAAAAACCTGTCATTGTAAAGGTTGCCGCCGTGCATAATATTGCGGCAATAGCAAGCGGCATTGCAAGAAGCGGCGCCGACATTATTGCAATCGACGGCTTTCGCGGCGGTACGGGCGCGGCGCCTACCCGCATACGCGACAATGTAGGAATTCCGATTGAGCTTGCCTTGGCGGCGGTTGACCAACGCCTGCGTGACGAGGGCATACGCAATAATGTTTCGTTGGTTGTAGGCGGCAGTATCAGAAGCGCCTCGGATGTTGTAAAGGCTATAGCTTTGGGCGCCGACGCTTGCTATGTGGCGACTGCGGCCTTGCTGGCGCTCGGCTGTCACCTTTGCCGAACCTGTCAGACCGGCAAATGTAACTGGGGAATTGCAACCCAGCGCCCTGAGCTTGTAAAACGCCTTAATCCCGATGTCGGCAGTGAACGCCTTGTCAACCTTATGCACGCTTGGCAGCATGAAATCAAGGAGCTTATGGGCGGAATGGGTATAAACTCTATTGAGGCTTTGCGCGGTAACCGTCTTATGCTTCGCGGCATCGGTATGACCGATAAAGAACTTGAAATTCTCGGAATTTCTCACGCGGGAGAGTGATGAAAAATGAAAAGAGTATATGTAAATGAAGAATGGTGCCTCGGCTGCCATCTTTGCGAATATAACTGCGCTTTTGCAAATTCCGGCATTTCGGATATGGCAACCGCTCTTAAAGGCAAACCGATTTATCCGCGTATTCATATTGAAGGAGACGATAAAATATCCTACGCGGTTTCCTGCCGTCACTGCACCGACCCTATATGTGTAAAAAGCTGTATTGCGGGCGCGATTTCTCAAAAAGACGGCGTGGTAGTAATTGATAAAAATAAATGCGTGGGCTGTTTTACCTGTGTGCTTGTGTGCCCTTACGGCTCGCTTGCTCCGAGTGCCGAAGGCGTTATGCAAAAATGCGAGCTTTGTCTTAAAAACACCTGCGGAGAGCCTGCCTGTGTTAAGGGATGCCCGAACAGGGCCATTGTTTATGAGGAACGGGGTGACGACGAATGAAGCAGTATGTAATTATAGGTAACGGTGTTGCCGCGGCGGGCGCTATCGAGGGCATACGCAGTGTTGATAAAAAATCTGAAATTACCGTAGTGTCCGAAGAAAAACACCCGGTTTACTGCCGCCCGCTTATTTCATACTATCTCGAAAACAAAACCGACACAGAGCGTATGAACTACCGCAGTGCCGATTTTTACGAAAAGGCAAATTGCAATGTAATTTACGGTAAAAAGGCGGTAAAAATTGACTGCGACACCAAAAAAGTAATTCTTGACGACGGCACCGAGCTGCCGTATTCGTCTGTTTGCGCGGCAACGGGTTCTTCGCCCTTTATTCCGCCTTTTAAAGGGCTTCAAACGGTTGAAAAGAAGTTCAGCTTTATGACGCTTGACGACACTTTGGCTCTTGAAAAAGCAATAGATAAAGACAGTAAGGTATTGATTGTGGGTGCCGGTCTTATAGGTCTTAAATGTGCCGAGGGGCTTCACTCGCGAGTTGCCGGCATTACTGTATGCGACCTTGCCGACCATATACTTTCAAGTATTCTTGATGCCGAATGTGCCGCAATAATGCAAAAGCATTTAGAGGCAAACGGTATTCGCTTTATGTTGGGTGACAGCGCGGCGTATTTTGAAGGCAACACAGCATTTATGAACAGCGGAAAAACGGTTGATTTCGATGTTCTTGTGCTTGCGGTAGGTGTGCGGGCAAACACCGCTTTGGTAAAGCAAATAGGCGGTGAAGTGAATAGAGGAATTATTGTAAACGACCGTATGGAAACCACTGTAAAAGATGTTTACGCCGCAGGCGACTGCACCGAGGGCGACGATATTTCATTGGGTCAAAAAAGGGTTCTTGCCATTATGCCTAACGCATATATGCAGGGGCATACCGCAGGTGTAAATATGGCAGGCGGTGACGAGCTTTTTGATAATGCTATACCGATGAACTCGATAGGCTTTTTCGGTTTACACGCAATGACCGCCGGAAGTTATGACGGCGAAATGTATGAGGAAAAGGACGAAAATTCTATAAAACGGCTTTTTGTAAAGGACGGACTTTTGAAGGGATTTATACTTATCGGTGTCAATGAACGCGCCGGTATTTACACATCGGTTATACGCGAAAAAACACCGATTGATTCGCTTGACTTTGACATTTTAAAGAAAAGTGCTACAACTTTTGCGTTTTCTTCAAAAATTCGTAGAAAAAAGTTCGGAGGTGTGGTATAATATATGTTAATCGATGCAAAAGACCTTGATTACAAGGCTTTAAACGATAAGCTTCGCGCTCAAGGCGGAGATGTCACAATAACAAATTGCTGCGGTCAACGCTTTATTGCCGCCGGAATGTCGGATAAGAGCGTAACGGTTGAAGGCGTTCCGGGCAATGCTCTCGGCGCGTATCTCAACGGCGCCGCAATAACCGTAAACGCCAACGCTCAGGACGCGGTAGGCGACACCATGAACGAGGGTGAAATTGTTATTCACGGCAATATCGGAGATGCCGCAGGCTATGCCATGCGAGGCGGCAAAATTTTTGTAAAAGGCAATGCCGGATACCGTGCAGGCATACATATGAAGGAATATAAAGAAAAGGTACCCGTTATGGTTATCGGCGGTACGGCGGGCAGCTTTCTCGGCGAGTATCAGGCAGGGGGCGTTATTGTTGTTCTCGGCCTTGAGGCAAAAGACGGAAAAATTGTCGGTTTCTTCCCCTGCACGGGAATGCACGGCGGAAAAATGTTTTTGAGAAGCGACTGCAAGGATATCGAGTTTCCGGGTCAGGTTACAGCCCGTCCCGCAGATGAGTCCGATATGAAAGAGCTTGAATCTTATGTGTCAAGATACTGCGAATTATTCGGTTATGATGCAGAAAAGGTTTTGGCTTCGCCCTTTACCGTTGTTACACCCGACAGTAAAAATCCGTACAAGCAGATGTATGTGGCAAATTGACAGAAAGTAGGTAAAACATTATGAAGTATTCCAAGGAAGAGGTAATGCAGTACGTCAACGAGGAGGATGTAAAGTTTATTCGTCTTGCTTTTTGTGATGTATTCGGCAAACAAAAAAATATATCTATAATGCCTGCGGAACTGCCCCGTGCCTTTGAATACGGTATTGCATTTGACGCGTCTGCTATAGCAGGCTTCGGTGATGAAAGCAGGTGTGATTTATTGCTTCATCCCGAGCCCGAAACGCTTATGCTGCTTCCGTGGAGACCGGAACACGGCAAGGTTGTGCGTATGTTTTCGCACATAACCTATCCCGACGGAAGACCTTTTGAGTGCGATACCAGATATTTGCTTAAAAAAGCGGTTGACGACGCCGAAAAAGCGGGATATTCGTTCGCCTTCGGCGCCGAGCAGGAATTTTATCTTTTTCAGTTGGATGAAAGCGGAAAACCAACCGACATTCCGTATGACGAAGCGGGATATATGGACATTGCGCCCGAAGACCGAGGCGAAAATATAAGGCGTGAAATTTGTCTTACATTAGAGCAAATGGGCATACGCCCCGAAAGCTCTCATCACGAGCAGGGCCCCGGACAAAACGAGATAGATTTCAGATATTCCGACGCCCTGACCGCCGCCGACAATGCAATTACCTTTCAGACGGTGGTAAAAACGGTTGCCCGTCGCAACGGTTTGTGGGCGAACTTTTCACCGAAGCCGCTTAAAAACAAACCCGGTAACGGATTTCATATAAATATGTCGGTTAAAAATTCAAAAGGCTCACAAGACCTTTGCAATATGATTGCGGGGGTACTTGAAAAGGCTGTTGAAATGACCCTTTTTCTTAATCCTACCGATGCTTCATACAAACGTTTCGGCTCGGATAAAGCACCCGGTTATGTATCATGGTCGAGCGAAAACCGTTCGCAGCTTGTGCGTATTCCTGCGGCAGTCGGCGAATATCGCCGTGCCGAGTTGCGCTCACCCGACCCTACCGCAAATCCGTATTTGGCGTTTGCGCTTATTATATATGCGGGGCTTTATGGGTTGCAGAACAAGCTTGAAATACCTGCCGTAGCCGATATCAATTTGTATAAAGCCGATTCGGATACGCTGGCAAAGTATCAAAAGCTTCCCCAAAATTTGGATGAAGCCCGTAAAATTGCCGCTCGGAGCGAATTTATTAAAGCGTATGTGCCGTCGGCAATTACGGAAATTTACTGTGGCAAATAAGACGGTTTAAAATTTGAAAAGGAGGGGTGTAACATGAGTCTTAAAGAACGGGTTTACAGCGTTCTTGTCGTTTCTGCGGCCGAAAACTTCAACACCGCTCTTTTTGATTTACTCCCCGAATCAAACTATAATCCTGTTTGTACGGCGTCGAGCATAAGCGCCGCAAAGCGTGCTTTTGCGGAACGGGCATTTGATTATGTGATTATAAATTCACCCCTGCCCGACGATATGGGCACGCGGTTTGCCATTGATGTCTGCAATTCAAAGGGTACGGTTGTGCTGTTGATAGTGCGTGCCGAATTACATGCCGAAATATTTGACAAGGTTGCCGAGCACGGTGTGTTCACGCTGTCAAAGCCTATGTCAAAGCCCACCGTTATAACGGCGCTCGGTTGGATGTCAAGCGCGCGCGAGCGATTGCGTAAGGCCGAAAAGAAAACCCTTTCAATTGAAGAAAAAATGGAGGAAATACGTATTGTAAACCGAGCGAAGTGGCTTCTTATCAGTCAAATCAGCATGGACGAGCCGGGAGCTCACCGATACATAGAAAAGCAGGCGATGGACCGTTGCATATCGAAACGTGAGGTTGCCGAAGAGATTATTAAAACATATTCTTAAAACTATGAAAATTTAATATACAAATCATCTGATAATGCATTATTTTAATGCTGTTTACCCATTGACAAAGCAACCGGTCGGCATATATAATATACTGGTTGATTTCAGTTAAGTATTATGCTTAATAAAGCCGATAAATCAAGCAAGGGGTAAATTGATGGGAAACAAAAACAAAGCAACGCAAAAAACTACGGTATGGCTGTGCACAACGGCTATGTTTATGGCCATAAATATTGCATTAAGCTCTTTCGGGGTTCCCGTTCCGGGCGGTCATTTGTATATGAATGATATTGTTATCTGCACCGCCGCTATTATTTTAGACCCTGTTGCTGCCTTTATTGTAGGCGGTATCGGAGCCTTTCTCGGCGACCTGTTCTTTTATCCTGCTCCTATGTTTGTTTCTCTTGTTACACACGGCTTACAGGCAGTGGTAATTTCGCTTTTTGCGAATTATGTTATGAAAAAGCATCGCGTTTTGGCTTCGGGTATCGGTGTTGCAATCGGTGCCGTAATAATGGTAGTCGGATACTCTCTCGGAAGGGCTTTTATATACAGCACCCCCGAATACGCAATAATGAAGCTTCCCTACCAAATACTTCAAGCGGCGGTAGGTGCCGTTTTGGGTATGCTTTTATGCTGGAAATGCGGAATATACAGGCTTTATCACGAAAAGCTTATGAAAATGTAAAAAGGCGCCGTTTTAACACGGCGCTTTTGCCTTTTAATGTTTGTTGACAGACTGTGGCATAAATTTTTTTCGGACTTCAGATTTTTTTAAAACCTTGCCTTAAGTGGTTGACAAATTCCGATAAAAAGAGTATAATATTCGGGTAAAAAAGGCAAAGGCGTCTTTAATGTTTGCTCATTAAAACGTCATTGCCGTTTTCTTGTTTTTAAAGGCGTTATTATTTAAGGCCGTTAATAATATTTGGAGGTATATAAACTATGACCAAAAGAGAACAGCTGTACGAAGGAAAAGCAAAAAAAGTGTTTGCGACCGAGAACCCCGAACTGCTTATCGTTTCTTATAAAGACGATGCCACGGCGTTTAACGGGCTCAAAAAGGGAACAATCGCAGGCAAGGGCGTTATCAACAACCGAATTAGCAATCTTCTTATGGAGCGTCTTGAAAAGGCGGGCATTCCAACCCACTATGTCGAAGAAATTAACGACCGCGAAACTGTTGTGAAAAAGGTTTCGATTGTACCGTTAGAAGTTATTATACGCAACATTGCCGCAGGCTCGTTTTCAAAGCGTTACGGTGTTGAGGAAGGCTTTGTTTTTGAAGCACCGACTATTGAATTTTCTTATAAAAACGATGAACTCGGCGACCCGCTCATGAACAGCTATCACGCTATCGCCATGAAGCTTGCCACCGCAGATGAAATTGAAACAATCAAAAGGTATGCTTTCGGTGTAAATGAGCAGCTTAAAGCGTTTTGGGCCGAGTGCGGCGTAACATTGGTTGACTTTAAGTTGGAATTCGGCAGACTGTCGGACGGCACCATTGTGCTTGCCGATGAAATAAGCCCCGACACCTGCAGACTGTGGGACACAAAAACCGGCGAAAAGCTTGACAAAGACAGATTCCGCCGTGACCTCGGCGGAGTTGAAGATGCTTATGCCGAAGTAATGAAACGCCTTACCGAGCGTATATAAAAGGGGTATATTTATGTCAAACTGTGCAATCGTAGGTATTAACTGGGGCGATGAAGGCAAGGGCCGAATGGTCGATTTACTTACAAAAGACTATGATGTTGTAGTTCGTTTTCAGGGCGGCGGCAATGCCGGTCACACGGTTATTAACGAATGTGGTAAATTTGCGCTTCACCTTTTACCTTCGGGCATATTCAGACCCGATGTGGTAAATATTCTGGGAAACGGCGTGGCGGTTGACCCCGAAAATTTGTGGTCAGAAATGAATGATGTTATGTCAAAGGGAGTGGCACTTACCCCCGATAATCTTAAAATCAGCGACCGCGCGTCATTGCTGCTTCCTTGGCACCGCGATATGGACGAGCTTGAGGAAATGCGCCTTGCCGATAAAAAATACGGCTCTACCAAGCAGGGCATAGCGCCTTTTTATTCCGACAAATATCAAAAAAAGACCGTTCTTGCAGGCGAGCTTTTTTACCCCGAAGAGCTTAAGGCCCACCTTGCCGACCTGATGGAATGGAAAAATCTTACCCTTACAAGAGTGTACGGTGCAAAGCCCTATACTATGGAAATGCTTGAAGAATGGCTTGAAAATTACTGTGAAAAGATAAAACCGTATGTTTGCAATACGGGGGTATTTTTAAAGCAGGCACAAAACAGCGGCAAGAATATTCTTTTTGAAGCACAACTCGGCTCTTTAAGAGATTTAGATTATGGCATATACCCTTACACCACATCTTCAAACACCACGGCGGCGTATGCTCCCATGGGTTCGGGTCTTCCGAGCGCGAAAATTGATGATGTAGTAGGTGTTGTAAAGGCATATTCCACCTGTGTGGGCGAAGGTCCGTTTGTGTGCGAAATGTTCGGCGAAGAAGCCGAGGAGCTTCGCAAAAACGGTTTTGAATACGGTGCAAAGACCGGCAGACCGCGCAGAGTAGGGCCTATTGACATAGTTGCCACAAGGTACGGCGTTGAGGTTCAGGCCGCAAGCTCCATAGCGCTTACAAAGCTTGATGTTTTAAGCTATATGGATAAAATACCCGTTTGCACTCATTATGAACTTAACGGCGAACAGACAGACGAATTTCCGTTCCCGTCGGCGTTAAAAAATGCAAAACCGATTATAGAATACTTCGACGGCTGGAAATGCGATATTTCGGGCGTTCGCACTTGGGACGGACTGCCGCAGGCGGCAAAAGATTATGTAAGTTTTATCGAGCAACAAATAGGCTGTCACATCAAGTATGTATCGGTAGGTCCCGAAAGAGACAGCATTATTGTCAGATAAAATGTTAAAAATTAAGGAGACACAACATGACTAACCGATATGAATCACCATTATCATCACGCTATGCTTCCGATTATATGCTTGAACTTTTTTCCTCTGACACAAGGTATCAAACATGGCGCAGGCTTTGGGTTTCGCTCGCAAAGGCTGAAAAAGCCTTGGGGCTTCCCATTACACAAGAGCAGATTGACGAGCTGTCGGCACACATTACCGATATTGACTATGACTGTGTAAGCCGCCGTGAAAAAGAGGTGCGTCACGATGTTATGGCGCATGTTTACGCTTACGGCAAGGTTGCTCCGACCGCTGCGGGAATTATACATTTAGGCGCTACAAGCTGTTATGTAACCGACAATGCCGACCTTGTAATTTACCGTGACGCGCTTAAATATTTACGCTCGGAGCTTTTGGGCGTTTTGGCAAACCTTGCGGATTTTGCCGAAAAGTATAAAGCCTTGCCCACGCTCGGATATACTCACTATCAGCCGGCACAGCTTGTAACGGTGGGTAAGCGCGCAACACTTTGGATGCAGGATTTTCTCTCCGACCTTAAAGAAATTGATTTTGCTATTGAAAATATTAAATTTTTAGGCTGCCGCGGAACAACGGGCACCGAGGCAAGCTTTATGGATCTATTTGAAGGCGACTCGGCTAAAATTGATGAAATGAACCGTATGATTGCCGCAGATTTCGGGTTTGACGAGTGCTTTGATGTGTCGGGGCAAACATATCCGCGTAAGGTTGACAGCCGCATTTTAAATGCCCTTTCTTCTATTGCGCAAAGCTGTTACCGCATGGCAAACGACATACGCCTTTTACAGCATGACCGTCAGGTTGAAGAGCCCTTTGAAAAAAATCAGATAGGCTCTTCGGCAATGGCATATAAACGCAACCCCATGCGCAGTGAGCGCATTTGCTCGCTTTCGCGTTATCTTATGGCAGACGCTATGAACGCTCCCATAACTGCTTCGACGCAGTGGCTTGAAAGAACGCTCGACGACTCTGCAAACCGCCGTATTTCACTGCCCGAGGGCATGCTTTGCGCCGACGCTGTTCTTCGACTTGCGCAAAATATTACCGACGGACTTAATGTGAATGAAAAGGTTATAGAAAAAACGGTAAGAGAGTATTTGCCGTTTATTGCAACTGAAAATTTGATGATGGAGGCTGTTAAGCGCGGCGGCGACCGTCAGCAGCTTCATGAAATTATACGCAAATGCTCTATGGAGGCTACGGCAAAAATGAAAAACGGCGAGCAATGCGACCTGCTTTCACGCTTGGCGGCCGAAAAAGAATTCGGGCTTTCCGAGCAAGAGATGACCGAGCTTCTTAACCCGAGCTTATATATAGGCAGATGCCCCGAACAGGTGACTGCGTTTGTGAATAAAATTAAACCGCTTATCGCGGACGCTGACGGAAAGTCGGCAACAATCAATCTGTAAGGAACAGGTGATACAGTGGATAAAATTCTTGTTTTGGATTTCGGCGGTCAGTACAACCAGCTAATTGCCCGAAGGGTTCGTGCCGAGCAGGTATATGCGGAGATAAAGCCGTACAACAAAATTACGCCCGATGAAATTAAAAATACAGGCTACAAGGGCATAATTTTTACAGGCGGTCCCAACAGCGTTTATGATGAAAAATCACCGCATTATGACCCGCAAATTCTTGATTTGGGTGTGCCGATTTTAGGTATATGCTACGGCGATCAGCTTATGGCATATATGGCGGGCGGCGAAATCACCTCGGCCGAAAACAGCAGCGAGTACGGTAAGACAACCGTGTTCACACAAGAAAATGTTTTGTTTAATAAGGTGCCTGCCGAAAGTGTTTGCTGGATGAGCCATACCGATTATGTAAAAACGCCGCCTAAAGGCTTTGTTACAATAGCCCATACGGCAAAATGCCCCTGTGCCGCCATGTGCGATGCGGGCAGAAAGCTTTACGGCGTGCAGTTTCACCCCGAGGTTACACACACCGTTTACGGAAAGCAAATGCTTCATAACTTTATTTTTGAAATCTGCGGGTGCAAAGCAGATTGGAAAATGGAAAACTTTGTTGAAGCGTCTGTAGAAAAATACAAAAAAGAGCTTGACGGCAAAAAGGTGCTTCTCGCTCTTTCGGGCGGTGTTGACAGCTCGGTTGCCGCTGTTCTTTTGCACAAAGCAATAGGTGACAATCTTACCTGTGTGTTTGTTGACCACGGACTTCTTCGTAAAGACGAGGGCGATTTTGTTGAGCATACATTCGGCAAGCAGTTCGGAATTAACCTTATAAGAGTAAACGCCGAGCAGAGATTTCTTCAAAAGCTTAAAGGCGTTACCGAGCCCGAAAAAAAGCGTAAAATCATCGGTGAAGAATTTATTCGTGTGTTTGAGGACACGGCAAACAAGTTGGGCAAAATGAATGTGCTTGTGCAGGGAACAATATATCCCGATGTTATTGAAAGCGGAAAGGGCGATTCGGCGGTTATTAAAAGCCACCACAATGTGGGCGGGCTCCCCGATGTAATCGACTTTGATGAAATTGTTGAGCCGCTTCGCGATTTGTTTAAGGACGAGGTGCGTGAAACCGGAGCTCAACTCGGAATTCCGCATGAGCTTGTATGGCGTCAGCCCTTCCCCGGCCCCGGACTTGCGGTTCGGGTTATCGGTGAAATCACAAAAGAAAAATTAGACCTGTTAAGAGAAGCCGACGCAATTTTCCGTGAAGAGATTGCAAACGCAGGACTTGAAGGCAGTACAAATCAGTATTTTGCCGTGCTTACCGATCTTCGCTCGGTGGGTGTTATGGGTGACGCAAGAACCTACGGCTACACCGTAGCGCTGCGTGCGGTTACCACCGATGATTTTATGACGGCCGAGTGGACAAGACTGCCTTACGAGGTGCTTGAAAAGGCCAGCAGCCGTATCACAAACGAAATTAAGGGAATATCAAGAGTGGTTTATGATATAACCTCAAAACCTCCGGCAACGGTTGAATGGGAATAACATATAGTGTCGTAAAAAAACCTACATACCCAACCTATGAGCCTACAAGCGCTTTAATGCGGTTACGGCAATTTTACGGCTTGGAAGGAGAAAAAATATGACAAAGTATATATTTGTTACAGGCGGCGTTGTATCGGGACTCGGCAAGGGCATAACAGCCGCATCTTTGGGTAGATTGCTTAAAGCACGCGGACTTAAGGTTGCCGCGCAAAAGCTTGACCCGTATATAAATGTTGACCCCGGAACCATGAGCCCATATCAACACGGAGAGGTATATGTTACCGAAGACGGCGCCGAAACCGACCTTGACCTCGGTCACTACGAGCGCTTTATTGATGAAGATTTGAATAAATATTCCAACCTTACTACCGGCAAGGTTTATTGGAATGTTTTGAATAAAGAGCGAAGCGGCGAATACCTCGGCTCTACCGTGCAGGTTATTCCGCACATAACAAACGAAATCAAAGAATTTGTTTACAGTGTGGGCAAAAAAACAAATGCCGATGTGGTAATCACCGAAATAGGCGGCACCATAGGCGACATCGAATCACAGCCCTTTATTGAGGCGGTAAGGCAAATATCACTTGAAGTCGGCCGTGAAAACAGTCTTTTTATTCACGTGACCCTCGTTCCGTTTTTGAGGGGTTCCGACGAGCATAAATCAAAGCCTACTCAACACTCGGTAAAAGAACTTCAGGGTATGGGTGTCAATCCTAACATTGTGGTTCTGCGTTGCGATGAACCGCTTGAGGAATCTATATTTAAAAAGATTTCTCTGTTCTGCAATGTTAAGCCCGACTGTGTGGTTGAAAATATTACCCTGCCAAATCTCTATGAGGCTCCGCTTATGCTTGAAAAGTCAAACTTTTCATCGGTGGTTTGCCGAGAGCTCGGCATAGACGCCCCCTCACCCGACCTTAGGGAGTGGACCGCTATGGTAGAACGCATTAAGTCAAGACCTAACCATGTAAACATCGGCCTTGTGGGCAAGTATGTAGGCTTGCACGACGCGTATCTTTCGGTTGCCGAGGCGCTTCGTCACGCAGGTTATTTTTATAACACTCATGTTCACATTCATTGGATAGATTCCGAAGAAATTACGACAGAAAATATCGACAGCACAATGTCGGGCATTGACGGAATTTTAGTTCCCGGCGGCTTTGGCAGTCGCGGCATTGAGGGTATGATACTTGCCGCAAAATACGCAAGAGAAAAGGGTGTTCCATATTTGGGTATATGCCTTGGTATGCAGATTGCCGTTATTGAATATGCAAGAAATGTTCTCGGCATCAAAGACGCCAACTCGGGCGAATTTGACGAGCAGTGCAAGCATAAGGTTATTGACTTTATACCGGGGCAGAGCGAAAGCATTGACAAGGGCGGCACACTGCGTTTAGGCGCTTATCCGTGCAATATAAAGCCGGGCAGTGCTATGGAGCGCTGTTACGGCTCATTGGAAATCAGCGAACGCCACAGACACCGCTATGAATTCAACAACGATTACCGCGAGGCCTTTGAAAATGCAGGGCTTACTTTAAGCGGCATTTCACCTGACGGTCGGCTTGTTGAAACGGTAGAGCTTACCGAAAGACCCTTCCACATAGGCGTTCAGTATCACCCAGAATTTAAAAGCAGACCTAACAGAGCGCACCCGCTGTTTAAAGGATTTGTAGGTGCGGCATTCGAGCGCACAGCCGGTGACAAGTTATGATATATCCCGAGGCGGAAATTCATGAAGAATGCGGCGTGTTCGGTGTTATTGCACCCGAACCCTGCGATGTGGCAAACATTTCATATTACGGTTTATATGCGCTTCAGCATCGCGGTCAGGAAAGCTGCGGAATAGTGGTAAACGATGACGGCGTGTTTGTTTCACATAAGGATATGGGGCTTGTAAGCGAGGTATTTTCGGAAGATGTTCTTTCAAGACTTCCGAAAAGTACAATGGCTGTGGCTCATGCCCGTTACGGCACAACGGGCGGTACCAACCGAAACAACTGCCAGCCTATTGAGGTTAATCACCAAAAGGGCAGAATGGCACTTGCCCATAACGGTAATTTAAGCAATGCCGCCGAGCTTAGAAGCGAGCTCGAGCTGACAGGGGCTATTTTTCACACCACAAGCGACACCGAGACAATAGCCTATATTATTACAAAAGAAAGGCTCACAGCCCCGTCTATTGAGGACGCCTTGAGCCGCGCTATGAATACGCTTGACGGCGCATATTCATTGGTTCTTATGTCGCCGCAAAAGCTTATTTGCGCAAGAGACCCCTACGGTTTTCGCCCTCTGTGCTTCGGTCAGACTAAAGAAGGTATGTATGTAGTAGCCTCCGAAAGCTGTGCGATTAAGGCGGTAGGCGGCGAGGTTATCCGTGATGTTGAACCGGGTGAAATTCTTGTTTTCAGCAAAAACGGTGTGGTTTCGCGGCGTGAGCATTGCAAAAAAAAAGATAAAAAGCTTTGCATTTTTGAGTATATTTACTTTTCGCGTCCCGATTCGGTTATAGACGGAATTTCGGTGCATGCGTCGCGCGTAAAGGCGGGTGAAATACTTGCGGCGGCACATCCGGTAGATGCCGATGTTGTCATAGGCGCCCCCGACTCGGGGCTTGACGCCGCGCTCGGCTTCAGCCGTGAATCGGGAATCCCCTACGGAATAGGTCTTATAAAAAACAAGTACATAGGCAGAACTTTTATTTCGCCCGGTCAAGGGGCAAGACTTGACGGTGTAAAAATAAAGCTTGCCGCTGTTGAAGAATGTGTAAAAAACAAACGCGTGGTTTTGGTTGACGATTCAATAGTTCGCGGAAACACCATGGGCCGCGTCGTAAAGCTGCTGCGAGATGCGGGAGCAGTCGAGGTTCATGTGCGCATATCCTCTCCGCCGTTTTTGCACCCATGTTATTACGGAACCGATATTGATTCCGAAGAGCATCTAATAGCCTGCAAATATACAGTTTCCGAAATTTGCAATATAATCGGTGCCGATTCCTTGGGCTATTTTCCTACGCAAAGCTTAAGCCTTCTTACAGGAAGCGATAATTTCTGCAGCGCTTGTTTTAACGGTGATTATCCTACAAAAATTCCTACCGATACCCGAAAGGACAGATTTGAACAGCGATTGTCGGACATAAAGAAATAAGGTGACGGTTATGATAAAAGAATTTGACAAAAAACTGATTTTAGAGGACGGCCGAGAATATTTAGGCTATGGCTTCGGTGCAGACAGGCAGTGTGTACTTGAAATTGTTTTTAACACCTCTATGGTAGGTTATCAGGAAATACTTTCAGATCCGTCATATACCGATCAGGCTGTAGTTATGACCTATCCGCTTATAGGTAATTACGGTATGGCTGACGACGACTTTGAAAGAGATAATATTACAATCGGCGCGCTTATAGTTCATGAGTACAACGATGAGCCCTCTAATTTCAGAAGCACACAAACGCTGTCCGATGTAATGAAGCGCTTCGGCGTTGTCGGAATATACGGCGTTGACACAAGAAAGCTGAATCGCTCAATTCGTGACTATGGCAGTCAAAAGGTTCTTATAACCGATGTTACCACTTCTTTAGAGGACGGACTTAAAATTTTAAAATCTGCAAAGCTGCCTACCGACGCAGTATCGAGGGTAAGCTGTGATAAAATTGCCATTCACAATGCCGAAAAACAGAATTACCGAGTGGTAGCCATTGACTGCGGTATGAAAATGAACATAGTACGCTCACTTAACAAACGCGGCTGTAAGGTAACGGCAGTTCCGTGGAACACGCCTGCCGAGGCGATAATGGCACTTGACCCCGACGGAATTTTTATTTCAAACGGTCCGGGCGACCCTACCGATGTGCCGCAAACAGTTGAGACAATAAAAGAACTGATAGGTAGGTATCCTATTTTCGGTATTTGTCTCGGCCATCAAATTATATCCTTGGCTTACGGGGCTAAAACCTATAAATTGAAGTTCGGACACCGCGGCGGTAATCATCCCGTCAGAAATCTTGAAACAAATAAAATTGAAATCACTTCGCAAAATCATTCCTATGCGGTTGACGCCGAAAGCCTTAAAAACACTCCGCTTTCGGTAACGCATATAAATCTGCTTGACAATACCGTAGAAGGCGTGAAATGCGATAAAGATAAAGTGTTCAGCGTTCAGTATCATCCCGAAAGCGCACCCGGTCCGCAGGACAGCGCCTATTTGTTTGACTGCTTTATAAAATTGATGGAGGAATTCAAAAATGCCTAAAAGAACAGATATCAAAAAAGTGCTTGTTATCGGTTCGGGGCCTATTGTTATAGGTCAGGCGGCTGAATTCGACTATGCGGGAACACAGGCGTGCATCGCTTTAAAGGAAGAGGGCTATGAGGTTGTTCTGTGCAATTCCAATCCTGCTACCATTATGACCGATACCTCTATTGCCGATAAGGTTTATATGGAACCGATGACGCTTGAATACATTGCGAAGATTATCCGTTATGAGCGCCCCGACGCAATTTTGCCGGGTATCGGCGGTCAGACTGGGCTTAACCTTGCAATGCAGCTTGAAAAGAAGGGCATTCTTGAAGAGTGCCGCACAGAACTGCTCGGAACCCGCAGCAGCAGTATTGAGCGCGCCGAGGACCGCGAGTTGTTTAAAGAGCTTTGCGAGGAATTGGGCGAGCCCGTTTTGCCGTCGGACATAGCAAGCTCTGTTGAGGAGGGCTTGGCGGTTGCACAAAAAATCGGCTATCCCGTAGTTTTGCGTCCTGCCTTTACGCTCGGCGGAACCGGCGGCGGCTTTGCCGATAACGAGGCGGAGTTTTTACCGCTTATGAAAAATGCACTTTCGCTTTCTCCTGTGAATCAGGTTCTTATCGAAAAGAGCATTAAGGGTTATAAAGAAATCGAATATGAGGTAATGCGTGACAGCAACGACACCGCTATTACTATTTGTAATATGGAAAATCTTGACCCTGTCGGAATACACACGGGCGACTCCATTGTAGTTTGCCCTTCTCAAACGCTTACTAACAAGGAATATCAAATGCTGCGGGACAGCGCGCTTAAAATTATTCGCGCGCTTAAAATTGAGGGCGGCTGCAATGTGCAGTTTGCACTTGACCCTAATTCTTTTAAGTATTATTTAATTGAGGTCAATCCGAGAGTTTCGCGTTCGTCGGCTCTCGCCTCAAAGGCAAGCGGTTACCCTATAGCTCGCGTATCGGCAAAAATCGGCGTAGGTATGACGCTCGACGAAATTCAAATTGCCAACACGCCCGCGTCGTTTGAGCCGGCGCTTGACTATGTTGTTACCAAAATGCCGCGTTTTCCGTTTGATAAATTTGCAGACGCCAACAACTCGCTTTCTACTCAGATGAAGGCCACAGGCGAGGTTATGAGCGTAGGCAGAACGGTTGAAGAAAGCCTGTTGAAAGCAATTCGTTCTCTTGAAATAGGGCTTTGTCACCTTTATTACGCCAGGTTTGACGGCATGACCCGTGACGAGCTTTGTGACTATATTAAAATAGGTACCGACGACCGTATTTATGCGATTGCCCGCCTTTTGCGTTTGGGTGAAAGCATAGACAGCATTGCCGAGATAACGGCGATTGACAGATTTTTTATACGCAAACTGCGTAATATTGTAGATGAAGAAAATGAAGTAAAACAAAACTGCGGAAATATAAATGTGCTTCGCTGTGCTAAAAAGATGGGCTTTTCAGACAAGGCTATCGCGCAGTTTTGGAATATGACCGAGGAAGAGGTTTTCAATTTAAGAAAAGCAAACGGTATTCTTCCCGTTTATAAAATGATTGACACCTGCGCTTCGGAGTTTGAAAGTTACATTCCGTATTTTTATTCCACCTATGAGCAGGAAAACGAATCGGTTGTTTCTGACAAAAAGAAAATCATTGTGCTCGGTTCGGGACCCATACGCATAGGTCAGGGTGTAGAGTTTGACTATTCTACCGTTCACGCGGTGCAAACCATAAAGGCTTCGGGCTATGAGGCAATTATTATAAACAACAATCCCGAAACGGTTTCTACCGACTACACCTGCTCGGATAAGCTTTATTTTGAGCCGCTTTGCGTAGAAGATGTTATGAATATTATAGAGCTCGAAAAGCCCGAGGGAGTTATTGCAACACTGGGCGGTCAAACGGCTATCTCTTTGGCGGCGCCGCTCAGCGCCCGAGGCGTAAAGATAATCGGCACGGATTGCGACGCTATCGAGCGCGCCGAAAACCGTGATGCTTTTGAAAAGCTGTTAAGCTCTCTGGGCATCCCGCAACCTAAGGGCAGGGCGGTGACAAGCGTAGAAGCGGGCGTAAAGGCCGCCGAGGAAATCGGGTACCCTGTGCTTGTTCGCCCGAGCTTTGTATTGGGCGGCAGAGCTATGCAGATAGTCGCTAAGGAAGCGGCGCTGCGTAATTACCTTAAAACCGCCGTTGAAATTGATGTTGATAAGCCCGTTTTGGTAGATAAATACATTAAGGGTAAAGAGGTCGAGGTTGACGCGGTTTGCGACGGTCAGCGTGTGTTTGTTCCGGGTATTATGGAGCTTGTTGAGCGAACCGGTGTTCATTCGGGTGACTCTATAAGCGTATATCCCACATACAGTATTTCGCAAAAGGTTAAAAACACCATTCTCGATTATACCGAAAAGCTCGGTTTGGGAATTGGAATTATAGGACTTTTCAATATACAGTTTATTGTTGATGAACACGACGAGGTTTATATTATAGAGGTTAATCCCCGTTCTTCGAGAACGGTGCCGTTTTTATCAAAAGCCACGGGCTACAGCCTTGCCGATATAGCAACCCGATGTAATTTAGGTGTGTCGCTGAGTGAGCAGGGAATTTTTGCTCGGTATCCAAAAGAAAAGGAGCGCTATTATGTTAAGGCTCCGGCATTTTCCTTTTCAAAGCTTCGCGGTATGGACGCCTACCTTTCGCCCGAAATGAAATCTACGGGCGAGGCTATAGGTTACGACAAAAAGCTTCACCGTGCGGTTTACAAGGCTATGGTGGCGTCGGGGCTTAAGCTTCGCAATTACGGAACGGTGCTTGTAAGCGTTGCCGACGAAGACAAGGAAGAAACACTGCCTTTGGTGCGCAGATTTTACAATATGGGATTCAATATTGAAGCCACTTCGCTTACGGGCGAAGTCTTGAAAGAAAACGGAATTCGCACGCGGATAAGACATAAACCCAGCGAAGGCAGTCAAGAGGTATTGGATTCTATACGCGCAGGCTATGTCAGCTATGTTATCAACACGCGCGCCATTCTTTCGGGCAAGCATTTCGGTGACGGCATTGCAATACGCCAATGCGCGGCACAGAACAACATTACAATGCTTACCTCACTTGACACGGTGAGAATGCTTCTTGATGTGCTTGAAGAGGTCACAATGGGCATATCAACTATTGACGCCGAATAATACGATAACGGTATTAAAGCATTAACATACCGCTGACACATACAAAGGAGAAACAAAATATGTTAAAACCCAACACAAGATACAAAGAACTTAAAGACACATATTTGTTTAACACAATCTATCGCAAAACCAATGAGTATCTCGAGGCAAATCCCGATAAAAATGTTTTGAGAATGGGTGTGGGCGATGTGTCGTTGCCGCTGTGCGACGCTGTTATTAAAGCGCTTCATAAAGCGGTTGACGATCAGGCGAATGCCGCAACCTTTCACGGTTATATGCCCGAGGTAGGCGATGCCGACCTTCGCCGCGCCATTGCGGAATATTACGGCAAAATGGGCGCTTCGGTTTCACAGAATGAAATTTTTGTTTCAAGCGGTGCTTGTGATGACTTAGGCGATATTCTCGAGCTTTTTGAACGGGACAACACCGTAATGGTAATTGAACCTGCATATCCCGAATATGTTGACACAAATATACTCGCAGGCAGAAAGGTTATTCATTTAGCCGCAGGAGAAAAAGACGGTTTTTTACCAAAACCCGACAAAAATGTAGAGACAGATATTATTTATATATGTTCACCTAATAACCCAACAGGTGCTGTGTTTAACCGCAGTCAGTTGAAGGCTTGGGTTGACTATGCAAACGAAATCGGTGCCGTTATTTTATTTGATGCGGCGTATGAGATATTTATTGAGGAAAGCGATATTCCGCACAGCATTTATGAAATAGACGGTGCGGATACATGCGCTATTGAAATTTGTTCGCTCTCAAAAACCGCAGGCTTTACAGGCACACGACTCGGTTACACTGTTGTTCCGTGCAATCTTGTTCGCGGCGGTATGAATTTAAACGAAATGTGGTCACGCAACCGCGAAACCAGAACAAACGGCGTTTCCTATATTCTTCAAAAGGGTGCTTTAGCAGTATTTACCCCCGAAGGACAGCGTCAGATTCACGAAAATTTAAGCGTTTACAAGAAAAATGCTTCATATTTTATGGAGGCGCTTGATGCCGCGGGTATTTGGTATGTCGGCGGCAAAAATTCGCCGTATATATGGATGAAGTGCCCCGACAATATGAGCGGTTGGGACTTTTTCGATTACCTGCTTAATGAAATTCAGGTAGTAGGCATACCCGGTGACGGCTTCGGCGAATGCGGAAAAGGCTATTTCCGCTTTTCGACCTTCGGCAATCCCGAAGAAACAAAGGAAGCTGCAAACCGACTTTGCACTCTGCTTAAAAAGGGGTAACGGTTATGAGGGTTGCCTGCCTGCAAATGGATATGAAGCTCGGCATGCCGCAAGAGAATTTTTGCCGTGCCGAAAAGCTTATAAGCGAAGCGGTAAAACAAAAGCCCGATGTCTTGGTTTTACCCGAAACATGGAATACGGGCTTCTTTCCGAAAGAAAATCTTAATCAGCTGTGTTGCAATGACTGCAAAGAGGTAAATTTGTGTATAGGCGCCTTGGCAAAAAAATACGGCGTAAACATTGTTGCAGGATCGGTGTCAAATGTTCGTGACGGTAGGGTGTTTAATACCGCTACGGTTTTTAACCGAAAGGGCGAGTGCATAGCAAGCTATGATAAAACGCATCTTTTTACCCCTATGGGAGAGGACAATTACTACACAAAGGGAGACCGCCTGTGCCGCTTTACGCTTGACGGTGTAAGGTGCGGCGTTATCATTTGTTATGATCTGCGCTTTCCCGAGCTTACGAGGCGCCTTGCTTTGCAGGGGCTTGATGTGCTTTTTGTTGTATCTCTGCCGAACGTGTTTTTCATCTGCGCAGTCTGACAACGGCACGGGCTATTGAAAATCAAATATTTGTCGTTTGCTGTAATTCCTGCGGTCAAGCCGATAGAACGCTCTACGGCGGAAATTCTTCGATTATTGACCCGCTTGGCAAAACATTGGCGATTGCCGGTGAGGGTCAGCAGATTATAACGGCGGATTGCGACATACAGGCGTTTTCCGAAATTTGCGGAAAAATCCCCGTATTTCGTGACCGACGCCCCGAATTATACTGAAAAGAGGTTATTTTTATGCGTGATTACAAGGTTGAATTTGAAAAAAGGGTTGCTTTTATAAAAAATATTCTTGCCGACAGCGGCTCAAAGGGTATTGTTTTCGGAAACAGCGGAGGTAAAGATTCCGCCTTGGTGGGAATACTCTGTAAAGCGGCGTGCGACAACACGGTGGGTATTATACTGCCCTGCACCTCCAAAAGAAATTACGATGAGGACACCGCCGATGCAAAATCGGTTGCCGAAAGGTACGGTATCGAAACACGCACGGTTGATTTAACCCCCGTAAAAGAAGCCGAGCTCAAAGCGCTTGAGGGCGTTGCCGAAATGAATTCCGCGGCGCTTGCAAACATAGCTCCGCGACTTCGTATGCTTACTCTTTATGCGGTTGCCGCGGCGGAGGGCCGTTTGGTTGCAGGCACCGGCAATAAAAGCGAGGCTTATGTTGGTTATTTCACCAAATGGGGTGACGGCGCGCACGACTTTAATCCTATAGCCGACCTTACCGTTACCGAAGTGTACGAATTTTTAAAATACCTTGACGCCCCTGTCCGTATAATCGAAAAGGCACCGTCGGCGGCGCTCTTTGACGGGCAGACCGATGAAACCGAAATGGGCGTAAGCTATGCCGAGCTTGACGCATATATAAACGGCGGCAATATCGCCGAAGAAAACAAAAAAATAATCGAGCGTATGCATAAAGCGAGCGAGCACAAGCGAAAGGGTATTGCCGTTTACAAATAATTTCCGCTGTCGATTAAAATAAAACGCTTGACTTATTGCACGGGTGATAGTATAATAATACCGTACTTTAACGCATAAAAGCGTTAAAGCAATAAAATTTTAAAGTAATTGTTTGGGGGAAATCTAAATGTTGAAAAAAGTTTTAGCAATAGTTTTGGCAGCAGTTTTGATTTGCGGTGCATTTGCAGGCTGCGGCAGTAAGGATGACGGCAAATACAAAGTAGGTATTGTTCAGCTTACCGAGCATCCCGCGCTTGATGCCGCAACAAAGGGCTTTAAGGATGCTCTGATTGAAGAGCTTGGCGAAGATGCGGTTGTATTTGACTTCCAAAGCGGTCAAAACGATTCAAACACCTGCTCTACAATAGCAAACCAGTTTGTTTCAAATAAGGTTGATTTAATTTTGGCAAATGCTACACCTGCATTGCAGGCTGCGGCTGCCGCAACATCCGAAATTCCGATTTTGGGTACATCTATTACAGAATACGGCGTTGCTCTTAACATTAAAGACTTCAACGGTACCGTAGGCGGCAATGTTTCGGGCACTTCGGATTTGGCTCCTCTTGATCAGCAGGCAGCTATGGTTACCGAGTGGTTCCCGAATGCAAAGAATGTAGGTCTTATTTACTGCTCGGCAGAGGCAAACAGCAAATATCAGGTTGATGTTGTTAAGGCAAAGCTCGAAAAAGCCGGTCTTACCGCTACACTGTATCCTTTTGCAGACTCTAACGATATTTCATCGGTTTGCACAACTGCTGTTGAAAACAATGATGTAATCTATGTGCCCACCGACAACACGGTTGCCGACAACACAGGTATTATCGATTCTATCTGCCAAACCGCAAAGGTGCCCGTAATCGCAGGTGAAGAGGGTATATGCAAGGGTTGCGGCGTTGCTACGCTTTCAATCAGCTACGAGGATCTCGGCAGAACAACCGGTAAGATGGCGGCTAAAATTCTTAAGGGCGAAGCAAACATTTCGGAAATGCCCGTTGAATACACAACCACTACCAAAAAATACAATGCGGCTGTTTGCGATGCTTTGGGCATCACACCTCTTGAAGGCTATGTTGCTATCGAAGAATAATCTTTAAGATATTATAAACATATTTCCGACAAGGGAGAAATTAATATTTCTCCCTTGGCTTGTTGTTTTAGGAGAAAAAAATGGGTGTTATTATTCAACTGTTAAATGCGTTGCCGGGTTCTATATCTCAAGGACTTATCTGGGGTATTATGGCAATCGGCATTTATATAACATACAGAATTCTTGATATTGCCGACCTTACGGTTGACGGTTCGTTTGCAACCGGCGGCGCCGTTGGTGTTATGTGCATATTAAGCGGAATGAATTTATGGCTTTCAATGCTTATGGCGTTTATTGCCGGAATACTTACGGGATTTATGACGGGCGTTTTTCATGTGTTTATGGGCATACCCGCCATTCTTTCGGGAATTCTCTCTCAACTTTCGCTTTACTCAATAAATCTCAAAATTTTGGGAAAATCAAATCAATCGGTAAATGTTAACAATACCGACCTTCTTATTTCTTTAAGATGGGTAAAAGATTTTGCCATGCATAATCCTATTATCACGGTAGGAATAATAATAATAGTGCTTATAGCAGTTCTTTATTGGTTTTTCGGAACAGAAATGGGTTGTTCTATACGCGCCACCGGCGCAAACATAAATATGAGCCGCGCACAGGGAATAAACACAAACTTTAATAAAATATTAGGGCTTATGCTTTCAAACGGCCTTGTTGCATTTTCGGGCGCCCTTCTTACACAGTATCAAGGCTTTGCCGATGTAAATATGGGACGCGGCGCAATCGTAATAGGCCTTGCGGCAGTTATTATAGGTGAAGCGTTATTTGGAAAAATATTTAAAAACTTCGCCCTTAAACTGCTTGCGGTAGTGCTTGGCTCGGTGATTTACTATATAGTTGTTCAAGCGGTTATTACGCTCGGATTTGACGCAAACCTGCTTAAACTTCTTTCTGCAATAATAGTTGCCGTATTTCTTGCTATTCCTTTCTGGAAAAGCAAGCTTGTAAAATCAAATGTTATTAAGGCAGGAGGTAAGGAAGATGCTTGAAATTAAAAATGTATCAAAGGTATTCAATCCTAATACGGTTAATGAAAAATTAGCGCTTAACGGCATCAACCTTACGCTTAATGAGGGTGATTTTGTCACGGTAATCGGCGGCAACGGCGCGGGAAAATCAACCATGCTTAATATGATAGCGGGCGTTTACCCCGTTGATTGCGGACAAATTATAATAGACGGAGTCGATGTTACAAGGTTGCCCGAGTATAAACGAGCAAAATATTTAGGGCGCGTTTTCCAAGACCCTATGAAC
Source organism: uncultured Oscillospiraceae bacterium (assembly GCA_905211675.1). Lineage (GTDB taxonomy): Bacteria > Bacillota > Clostridia > Oscillospirales > Acutalibacteraceae > UBA737. The sequence goes on along the minus strand of CAJMBP010000001.1, from coordinate 23,128 downwards.
GGAACTGCCGCCACAATGCAAATTGATGAAAACTTAGCGCTTGCGGCACGTCGAGGAATGTCACGCACATTGAAATCCGGTATTACTTCAAAAGAAAAAGCGGAATATAAGGAATTACTTAAAAAACTTGATTTAGGTCTTGAAAGCCGACTCACTTCAAAGGTAGGCTTGCTCTCGGGCGGTCAGCGTCAGGCACTTACACTTCTTATGGCGACGCTCAAAAAGCCCAAGCTTCTTTTACTTGATGAGCACACGGCGGCGCTTGACCCTAAAACCGCTAAAATGGTGCTTGATATTACCGAAGAAATAGTTGCCGAAAACAACCTGACAACCATTATGATTACCCATAATATGGCAGATGCCATTCGTATAGGCAACCGAATTGTAATGATGAGCAACGGTAAAATTATTTTTGATGTTTCGGGCGAAGAAAAGAAAAATCTTACCACGGCAGACCTTCTTGAAAAGTTCAAGATTTCTTCGGGTGAAGAATTAAATAATGACCGTATGCTGCTTTCATAACGGTTATGAAAAACAGGAAAACACCTTATTTTTATGATCAGGGTGACTGCGTAAAAATCGGTGACTTTTTTGTCTGCCGTAATGTGATAAACAAACATTACCCGCTTCATCAGCACGATTTTTATGAATTGGAATATATATCCGAGGGGCAGGGCACGCATCTTATAAACGGCGCCGCTTACCCTGTAAGGCGGGGAGACATAGTTTTTATTACACCTATGGACTTCCATGGCTTTGAAGCGCAAAACATAAAAACAATCACTCTGCATTTTTATTCGAAGGATATGTCGCCTGAAATTTCGGCTTTGATTTCTTCACTTAAAGCCGATATTGTCAAAGACGCCGGCGAAAAAAACATCAGCGATTTTGAGCGTCTGATTGAAATTTTTACGGCAAACGGCCATTATGCCGAATTGCAGCTAAAAAATCTTACAGAACTTATAATTGTTAATCTTTTTGGGCGCAGGGCAAAAAATGCAGTCGGCAATAATTCGGGCGACAGCGTTTCTCAGGCTATTGGGTATATAAATATAAATTTCAGAAATAAAATTACCCTTGACATTATAAGTCAAAGGTTTCATATTTCACCGTCGTATTTCAGCCGCGAGTTTAAGCGGCGGACCGGCGTTTGTTTTACCGATTATCTTGCCGAATGCCGTTTCAGTTATGCAAAAAAATTGCTCAGAAACGGTAACAGCGTTATAGACGCCTGTTTAGAAAGCGGTTTTACGGGTGTTCGTAACTTTACCAAGCGGTTTAAAAAGCTTTACGGCGTTACGCCGAGCGAATACGCAAAAACGGCAAAATAATTCCCTGTTTAGTAAAAATAATTCTTGTTATTGGTATCGGCTTCTGATATATTTAACTTATAAAATATATCGGAGGCTGATTTTTTATGGCAAAGGTAATAAACGGCAGGTCAATACCGAATATGCCCTGGCAGGACAGACCTGCAGGCTGTGATGACATTTTTTGGAGATACAGCGATAACCCCATACTGACCTACAAAGATGTAAAAAAAGCAAACAGCCTGTTTAACAGCTCGGTAGTAGCATACAAGGGTGAATTCAGAGGAATATTCCGTTGCGACCGTACCGACTGGATACCCAAGCTTCATAAAGGCAAAAGTACGGACGGCATACACTGGCAAATAGACGATGAACCGTTGCAATTTGAAAACACAATCGAAGGCGTACCCTATGTTTACGGTTATGACCCGCGTATTTGTGAAATTGACGGCAGATATTACATAATTTGGTGCACCGGTATGTCAAATTGGGACCCGACAATCGGAATGGCATATACCGATGATTTTGAAAAATTTTATCGAATGGAAAATGCGTTTTTGCCCTATAACCGCAACGGCGTATTGTTTCCGAGAAAAATAAACGGTAAATATTTTATGCTTTCACGCCCCAGCGAGGCGGGCCACGGCGCACCGGGTAATGGCAGCATATACAGCAGCGAGAGTCCCGATTTGGTTTATTGGGGCAAGCATCGCCTTGTTATGAGTCCGGCTACGGGTTGGCAGAATTCAAAAATCGGCGGCGGTCCCACACCTATAGAAACCGATGAGGGTTGGCTGCTTATCTATCACGGCGTAAGGGGAACCTGTAACGGTCTGCTTTATATGGTGGGTGCGGCGTTGCTTGACCGCGACGATCCTACAAAGGTGCTTTACCGCACAAAGCACTATGTTTTAAGCCCGCGTGAGCAATATGAGCGCATCGGAGATGTGCCCAATGTTGTTTTTCCCGTATCAACACTGTGCGATGCCGATACAGGCAGAATAGCACTTTACTATGGCGCGGCAGACACCGTTGTGGGCTTGGCATTTTCTACCGTTGACGAGCTTATTAAATTCACAAAAGAAAATTCATTTTAATTAAAAACTCCCGACAATTAGGCAATTGTCGGGAGTTTTGCTAATTTTTTGCATTGTTTCGGTATTCACGCATCGAAACGCCGTATTTTTCTTTAAACTGTTCGCATGCCCAGCTGATGTTATTAAAACCGCTGTCAAAAATTATGCTCGAAATACTGAAATTTGAGTTACGCAGCATATTTGCAATATAATTAAGCCTGATTGAGTTTATGTATTCGGTAACCGTCATGCCCGTGTGCTTTTTTAAGCAACGTGATATGTGTTCACGGCTTTTGTCCGAAAGACTGAAAAAATAATCCGAGCCTAAGGCGAAGTTTCCGTTTTTTTTAATTTTATCGCACATTTGCTCTAACCAAATCGGCATATCCTCGTGTGCTTGTTCATCCGACGAAAAATACCGTATGAATATATCAAAAAGAAATGTGCGCAGCGCTGTTTTAAGCTGTTCGGTATTTTGCGGATTTATGGCCTTAATGCTTGCAATTCGATTGTTAAAACGCCTGAATTCGTATTCGTTCAGGTGAATTTCGGGCGGAACGGCCGATTCGGTAAGCTGCCTGCTCGGAAACCCTTCACCCAAAAAATTAAAAATCTGTTCGGCAGTATTTTTTGTAAAAGAAATATTAAGCAATGAAAACGGCTCTGAATTTATGCAAACATAATCGTGAATGTCGTTTGGGCGTATAAATACAAGACTACCCTTTGTAAGCGGTATCTTTGTGTTGTTTATTAAATGTAAGGCATTGCCGTCTAAAATAAGAAAAAACTCGTAAAATTCGTGGTAATGGGGGTCGAAGTTTTCGGTGTCACTGTAAACATATCGGTATAAGCACTCAAGCTTTCCGTTAAATTCATAATCGTCGGTAAGAAATTTCGGGTTCATAATATTGCTCCTAATATCAAAATACCATAACTATAATATCACATTAGCGATTGTTTTTCAATAGCATATATGCTAAAATGAAGTCACAGAACAATAGTTTTGAAAGGCGGTTTTAAAATGTCATTCGTTGATGAAAAAATCAGAATAAGCTGGCAAAAGCTCAGGCAGTTTGCCAATATAAAGCTTTACGACCTTGAGGGCGTTGAGTATGTTAAGTGCGGTTACAAAACCGATAATTCTTTTCCCGAAAGCGGTTGGCAGCCCTTTACTGCCGACACCAAAATGACCGGAAGAGACGCGCACTACTGGCTTCGCGCAAGCTTTAAGACTCCCCCGAAAAAAGAAAATACCTCTTACTACATAAAGTGCACCACAGGCTTTGAGGGCGAGTGGGACGGCACAAATCCGCAGGGCATAATATATTTAAACGGCGAAATGGTTCAGGGCGTCGACACAAATCACACCGAGATTTATTTAGAGCCCGATACCGAATATACAATGTATAACTATTTTTACTTGGGTCTTATTAAAAACAACGTTCCGCTTCACATGGCCATGTATGAGCTTGATGAAAAAAGCGAACAGCTTTATTATGACATAAGGGTGCCCTATGATGTGTTTATGATGCACCGTCAAAATGAAGACGCCCATGAAATAATTATACCTGTTTTAGAGCAGACCTGTAACCTTATTGATTTCCGTAAGCCTTACAGTGATGAATATAAGGCAAGCGTAAGCCGTGCCGTAGATTTTATCGAAGAGGAATTTTACGAAAAAATCTGCACCGAAGAGGGCAAGCCGATTGTTGACTGCATAGCCCACACCCACATCGACATCGAGTGGCTTTGGGCACGCGCTCAAACAAGAGAGAAAATTCAGCGCAGCTTTACAAACGCTCTGGCGCTTATGAAAAAATACCCCGAATACAAGTTTATGCTTTCTCAGCCCGAGCTTTACCGCTATCTTAAAGAAGAAGCTCCCGAAAAGTATGAGGAATTAAAGCAGCTTGTAAAAGAGGGCAGATGGGAACCCGAAGGCGCTATGTATGTTGAGGCAGACTGCAACCTTATAAGCGGTGAAAGTCTTGTTCGTCAGATTTATCAGGGCAAGAGGTTCTTTAAAGACGAATTCGGCGTTGACAATAAAATACTGTTTTTGCCCGATGTTTTCGGTTATTCTGCGGCTATTCCGCAAATACTTAAAAAATCGGGTATCCGCCATTTTGTAACATCGAAAATTTCTTGGAATGAAACCAACACCATGCCGGTTGACTGCTTTATGTGGGAGGGCCTTGACGGGACCGAGATTTTCACAAACTTTATAACTGCGCAAAATTACAAGGGTATCGAACCTGACAGATATACCACCTATGTTGGGCATCTTACACCGAGCGAGATTAAGGGCACATGGAATAAATTTATTGAAAAGCAGTATTCGCACCGTGCGCTTTCAACCTACGGTTTCGGTGACGGCGGCGGTGGCCCCACCAAAGAAATGCTCGAAAATCAGCGCCGTATGGCAAAGGGTATTCCGGGTATGCCTGTTACAAAATTGCCTACTTTGATAGAGCACCTTGACAAAAAGCGTGAAGAATTTGACGAATCGTGCAAAAAACTAAAACGCACACCAAAGTGGGTAGGCGAGCTTTACCTTGAATTGCACCGCGGCACATATACCTCTATGGCAAAAAACAAGCGCGGCAACCGCAAGAGCGAACAGGCGTTAGGTAAGGCAGAAGGCCTTTCGTATATCGGCTTAATGCTCGGCAGCGAATATGACGCAAAGGGTCTTTATAATAATTGGAACCGTGTTTTGCATAATCAGTTCCACGATATTATACCCGGCTCTTCCATTAAAGATGTTTATGACGGCACCGATGTTGACTATAAAGAAATTGCCGAATATACCGACGGTGTTATAAACGAAAAAATCGGCGTTATCGCAAAGAATATTACTACCGACGGCGGTCTGCTTGTTTACAATCCTTCAGGCTTTGAGCGTAGCGGCATTGCAACGGTAGGCGGTAAGACGGTAGAACTTACAGAAGCAATTCCTGCTTTTGGCTGGAAGGTTGTAAATAAATTTAACGATGAGTGTCGGGTTGCTGTAAACGGACTTACCGCCGAAAACAAATTTTATAAGATGACGCTTGACAACGCAGGCAGAATTGCCGAATTGTTTGATAAATCTGCAAACCGTCAGGTGTTTAAATCGGGCGAATACGGCAACGAATTTCAGGCTTTTGAAGATTTTCCGCGTCTGTATGACAACTGGGAAATTACCGATTATTACAAGCAAAAGAAATGGGTGTTAGACGACGAGGCTCAAATTACACCCGTTACCGACGGTAGTCGTGCGGGCTTTAGGGTTGTTAAAAAATATCTTGATTCCGAAATAATACAAAATATATGGCTCTATTCGGATACAGACCGTATTGACTTTGACACCGACATTGATTGGCACGAGCGTAATCAGGTGCTTAAAGTGGCATTCCCGGTAGATGTTCACGCCAATACCGCTACCTATGAAACGCAGTTCGGTCATATTGAGCGCCCGACACACGGCAACACCAGCTGGGATCAGGCAAAGTTCGAGGTTTGCGCTCATAAATGGGTAACGGTTGCCGAAAACGGTTACGGAGTAGGACTGCTTAACGATTGCAAATACGGTTTTAACACCGAGGGCAGCACAATGAAATTAACCGTGCTTAAGTGCAGTCAGTACCCGAATGAAGAAGCCGATCAGGGTGCCCATAAGCTTACATATTCAATTATGGCTTATGAAGGCGATTTCCGTGAAGCGGGCGTTATCAACGAGGCTTATGCTCTTAATCAACCCTTCACCGTAGCGCAGGTTTGCGCAAACAAGGGCGCGCTTGCCGACGAGTTTTCACTCGTTTCATGCGACAGGGCAAATGTAATTGTTGAAACCGTTAAAAAGGCCGAAGACGATGACGGTATGATAGTTCGTATGTACGATGCGTTTAACCGCCGTGCAAACGCAACGGTTACTGTTGCAGAGGGCTTTAAAAAGGCATATTTGTGCGACCTTATGGAAAATCAGATTGAAGAACTTGAGTTTAGCGACAACAAGGTTACAGTTCCGGTGTCTAATTTTGAGATAATAACACTTAAATTCACAAGATAACATAAAAGGGGTGTAAAAACAGTTTTACATCCCTTTTAGTTTTTGGTTGAATTTTTTTGCAATATAATGTATAATGTATGAAAAAATAAAGGAGATTCTAAATATGAAAAAAATTATATGTAAGGTTGAATACGATACCGACACGGCTTCGCTTGTTAAAAAACATACATACGGCACTTTCGGCGATACCGACGGTTACGAGGAAAGCCTTTATGTTACCGAAAACGGAAAATATTTTATTTATGTGAACGGCGGGGTTGATTCCATTCACCCGAACGAGAATATTACAAGGCTGTCTGCAAGCAAGGCAGAGGAATGGCGCAAGGCTCATTAAAGCAAGGCATTTATTTTTTCGGTGGTACAAATGGATATCAGAAAAGAATCTTTAAAAAAGCATTATGAATGGCAGGGTAAAATTGAGGTTGCATCACGCACACCTGTTACCGACAGTAAGCAGCTGTCGCTTGCATACACACCCGGTGTTGCCGAACCCTGCCTCGAAATTCAAAAGGATATAAACAAGTCGTATGAGCTTACACGCCGCGGCAATATGGTGGCGGTTATAACCGACGGCTCTGCGGTATTGGGCTTGGGTGACATAGGGGCAGAAGCAGGTATGCCCGTTATGGAGGGTAAGTGCGTTTTATTTAAAGAATTTGCAGGGGTTGACGCTTTTCCGCTTTGCATAAAAACTCAGGATATTGATGAAATTGTGCGGACCGTTTATCTGCTTTCGGGCTCGTTCGGCGGAATAAACCTTGAGGATATAGCCGCACCCCGTTGCTTCGAAATTGAACGCAGGCTTAAAGAAATTTGCGATATACCCGTTTTTCACGACGACCAGCACGGTACTGCGGTTGTAGTGGCGGCGGCTTTGCTTAACGCGCTTAAGGTTGTAGGCAAAAAAATTACCCAAATTAAATGTGTTATTAACGGTGCGGGTGCCGCAGGCACTGCCATAGGCGAGCATTTGCTTGATTTAGGCGTTAAAAATCTTATTATGTGCGACAAACAGGGTGCAATTTACAAGGGTATGCCTAATTTAAGCAATGCGCACAACGAGCTTGCCGAAAAAACCAATCCAAACTGTGAAAAGGGAACTCTTGCCGATGTTATGCGCTCGGCAGATGTGTTTATAGGCGTGTCGGCGCCTAACATAGTAACGCGTGAAATGATAGCGTCTATGAATGAAAAATCGGTAGTATTTCCTATGGCAAACCCCGTGCCCGAAATTATGCCCGACGAGGCACTTGCCGGCGGTGCGTGCGTAGTAGGAACGGGAAGATCCGATTTTGCAAATCAGATAAACAATGTGTTGGCTTTTCCCGGTATTTTCCGCGGAGCGTTAGATGTGCGGGCTTCCGACATTAACAAAGAAATGCTTACCGCCGCATCATACGCCATAGCATCGCTCGTAGATGAAACAGAGCTTGCCGCTGATTACATATTGCCAAAGGCTTTCGATAAGCGTATAGCACCTGCCGTAGCGGCAGCAGTTGCCGAAGCGGCAAAGAGCAGCGGCGTGGCTAGAAAGATTTAAAAGAAATAGCCTGCCTGAATTAAAATTCAGGCAGGTTATTTTTCACTTGTTTTGTCTTCCGTAAAGTGCGGTATTTTCTTTTAATATGTCGGCGAGCCAATCGTTTATACATTCGCGTTTAATTCGCCATTTCCAGTTGTTTCCGAGGGTCGAGGGTGTGTTTATTCTGCCTGACGAGTCAAGGCCTAAAAGGTCGCCCATCATAAGTATGCAGGTATCGGCAACACTTGCCATTGCGGTTTTCATCATGGCCCAGTTAAAGCCGTTGTTGTCTTGATAATTAAAATAATTTTTTGCCTGCTTTACCGTGTCGCGATTACTGCTTTCAAGCCAACCCATAATTGTGTCATTATCGTGAGTGCCCGTGTAAATTACGCAGTTAGACTCAAGATTATGCGGCAGATAGGTGTTGTCACTGTCGCCGTCAAAGGCGAACTGCAAAACCTTCATACCGGGGAATCCCGTGGCTTTAAGCATTTTGCGAACCTTGGGTGTTATAATTCCTAAATCTTCGGCAATTATAGGCAGATTTTTGCCAAACTCGGCGCGTAAAGCCTTAAATAAATCGGTGTTGGGGCCTTTTACCCATTTGCCGCCCTTGGCGTCTGCGTCACCGTAGGGTATTGCAAAAAATGATTCGAAGCCTCTGAAGTGATCAATTCTTACGGTGTCATACATTTTAAGCGCATGACCTAAATATTGCTTCCACCAAGAATATCCTGTTTTTTTCATATATTTCCAATCATATAGTGGATTGCCCCAAAGTTGTCCGTCTGAGCTGAAAGCGTCGGGCGGAACACCTGCAACGGCTTTTGGGGTGTAGTCGTCATTTAACAAAAATTGCTCTGGGCTTGCCCACACATCTGCACTGTCAAGTGCCACATAAATCGGTATATCACCTATGATTTCTACGCCGTTTTGATTTGCATATTCTTTAAGTAAAAACCATTGCTCGTTAAACTTGAACTGCAAAAATTTATGAAATTCAATATCTTCGGCAAGCTCGCCTTGTGCTTTTGAAAGCGCCGCGGGCTCACTTTTTTTGAACGCAGAGTCCCATTCGTACCAAGCCTTGCCGCCGTTTGCCGATTTTATTGCCATAAAAAGCGCGTAGCTGTCAAGCCAATATGCGTTTTCGGCGGTGAATTCGCTGTATTTTTTATCTTTTTTGAAACGGTCAAAAGCGATTTTTAAAGCTTTGTAACGGGTGTTGTAAAGCTTTTCGTAATCTATGCTCTCGGGGTCATTGCCGAAATCAAAGGACTCAATTTCGGATGCGGTAAGCAACCCCTCATCTGTGAGCAGGTCAAGGTCAATGAAGTAAGGGTTGCCTGCAAATGATGAAAAAGACTGATAGGGCGAGTCGCCGAAATTTGTGGGGTTAAGCGGCAATATCTGCCAAAGGGACTGCGCACCCTTATTCAAAAAGTCAACAAATTCAAAGGCTGCCTTGCCGAAGGTGCCTATACCGTGGGGTGAAGGCAACGAAAATATAGGCATTAAAATTCCGTTTTTTCTCATAGTAAACTCCGATTATTTAAAGACTGTATATTTTATAACGGCTAAACACTCGCGCAATGTGCCTGAAATCAAGTATGACAAATTAGTGTTGCTGTGTGTATGGGTTATATTTTTTAAGCCCGTTTCATTTGCACAAAGGTTTGCCCTCAATATATGGTATTCGTTTGTGATAAATGCGGCGGTATAATCGCGGTTAAGGCTATTATCCAATATTTCCTTAGAAAAGGCAAAGTTTTCATAGGTGCTTGTCGCCTTTTCTTCTTTTATAATTTTATTCTCGGAAACACCGTGACTTACAAGATAGTTTTGCATTGCCTCGGCTTCGGTTATATCTTCTCCGTAGCCTTTACCCCCGCTTACAATAATCAATGCGTCGGGGTTTTCGCCGTGATACTTTACCGCGGTGTCAAGCCGCCTTTTAAGTGTAAGAGACGGCGTTTTTCCGTGCACTGCCGCGCCCAAAACAATAACGGCGTCTTCGTTATATGTAACACTGTCGCTTTTGCCGTATAATATCAAACTGCCTGCAAATAAAACTACAAGGCATAAACACACTAAAATCAAAAATTTCAAAAGTTTTGCCGTTTTATTAAAAAATACACCTAACAGAATAATAACGCAACCGAGCGCTACGGTCATAAAATTACCCAAATTAAGGTTTGATACAAAAAACAGCGCGACGCCGTTAAATGTAATAATTGTACCTATCGCAATAAAAACCGTTTTTGCAATCCGTTTTAAAACTGCAAATTTCACACAATCACCTACCTTAAAGCATTATAACATTATGTTATAAAAAGAGCAACACAATATTAAGCCCCAAAATGCTTTTGAAAACTTGACTTATTTCTGATTATCGGTATAATAAATACAAAAAGTCAAAACGGCAATTTTAAGGTGGCGGTTTTTTGAATCATGCATATTTTATACCTATAATTATGATGTTTGTTGTTTTGTTTGTTACAAGGCAAAATAATTTGACTGTTATAAAAAACATAATGAAAAAGCGAAAAACGGGGGATATTCAAATGTTTGAAATGGCAAAAAAATTTTTAGGTAAAGAATGTATTGTTTACACCTTTAATTCACAGCTTACAGGCATTATCAAAGAGGTGAACGAGGGCGGAATTCTTTTATTAAGGGGCAATGCCGAAGAGGCTGTAAATTTTGATTTTATTGTTCGTATAAGGGAGTATCCGCGCAATAAAAACGGAAAGAAAAAATCGGTTATATTTGACTGATTACAGAAAAATAATATTTGTTTAAAGGTTTAAAAATCCTTTGCCGACATAGGGCAAAGGATTTTTTGTTTGTGTATAGAGAGCTTTAAAAATTCAAGGGTTTATTTTTTGTTTTTTGTAAGAATATTCATCAAAACAAAAATGCCGGTAAACAGCAATACCGAACCTATAAGCACCGCCGCCATGGTATTAACCGAAACGGCGTTTGAGTTAAAATACAAATTGCAGTCAATGCTGTCACGAATACCGGTCATCACATCTTTAGGAAAGCCGCACGCCTCCATTTCGGCAAAAACACCGCGCATCATATGATTGCGTACAAGGCTTGTTCCGTAAGTGCCGGGCAGATACATAAGCACATTCCTAAGCCCTTTTGAAAAGTTTGAAATCGGCATATAGGCTCCGCAAAGAAAACCGTAGCCAGCGCTTATTACCGTTCCTACAGCAGAGGCTTGCCCGCTTGTTGTCAAAAAGAAATTGATACATGATGAAAGCGCGGTTCCGAAAAGCGTTAACATAAACACATCGCCGATTACGCAAAAAACATCGGCCGCCGATAAATACCAGCCTTTAAGCGCAACATACCCCAAGCTTACAGCAAGGGCGGTAAGCGTTATAATGAGCGTGCTTGCGGCAGAGGCTAAGTAATAACCGATTGCAAGCGTACCGTGTTTAACGGGCGAGACCTTAAAATCTATTACGGTTTTATTTGCTCTGTCATTTATCATAAGTAAATTTGCGCAAAACGAAACGGTCACACAGCACACTGCAAGCAGCGAAGCAACCAGCTGGCAAACAACCGTGCCGTCAAGCAGCTCCTGCGGCACAATAACGCCTTGCGGCAACGCCGAAGAAAAGCTTTGCTTGTATATGTTGGCAAGAAAGGTCGCATATAGCACAAGCAGTATTATAGGTGTAATAAGCGATGAGAAAAACATTCCCTTATCTTTAAAAAACAGCTTTATATTACGGCGAAACACATTAAATAAACCCGTCATTGCTCAGTACCCCCTATAAGCTTTTTGCCCGTAACCGAAAGAAATACATCGTCCATATTGCCCTTGATTATCTCATAATCCTTAAAAGCGTCGGGATAAGACAAAATCAATTCTGTAGCCTTTGCGGTATCGGGAACCGAAATGCGAAATGCGTCTCTGATTTTTTCGTACGGCATTTCAAACTGTTTTACAATGCTTTCTTCTGTTTTGTAAACAGTAATGTAATCGCCGGCATATCGGTTTTTAAGCTCAAGCGGCGTTCCTTTTGCAGAAATTTTTCCGCTGTCAATAATTACTATATAGTCTGCGTCTGCCGCCTCTTCCATATAGTGGGTGGTTAAAAACACAGTCATTTGCTTTTCTTTTCGAAGGGTGTTTATTACATTCCATAAAAGCCTCCTTGTCTGTGGGTCAAGACCGGTGGTAGGCTCGTCAAGAATAAGTATCTCGGGCTCGTGCAAAAGCGCCCGCGCAATATCAATACGCCTTTTTTGACCGCCCGAAAGCCTGCCGAGCGGTCGGCCTATCAAATCGGCAAAATCAAGAAGCCTGGAAAGCTCATTAAGTTTTTTGGAAAATTCTTTTCCGGTAATGCCGTAAAGCGCCGCGCGGCTTCGCAGATTGTCATAAACCGAAAGCGGAGCGTCAAGAGCGGAATTTTGAAAAACAACTCCGATTTTTTTGCTTATTTTATCAAAATTATGTTCTACATCATTTCCGCATACCGAAATTTTTCCGCTGTCTTTTTTAAGCTGTCCGCAAAGCATAGAAATGGTTGTTGATTTTCCGGCTCCGTTGACGCCCAAAAACGCAAACAGCTCGCCGCGTTTTACCACAAAAGACAAATCTTGAACTGCTTTTATATCGCCGAACGACTTGCAAAGATGTTCTATTTCAATAATATGTTCCATTATGATTTTCTTCCCTTAACCTATGTCTTTTTTTCTGTATTTAATAAATGCCGCGGTAATACCCAACGCCGCAAATAAAAGCCCGACCGACAGATATTTAATTTCAATTTTTCCGCTTGAAATAATATCGGAGCCTTCGGTATAGCCGAAGGGCGTAAGGTATTTAAGAAATTCGGTGTTCTCGGTTAAATTGGCAATAATATTTAAAAAGTAGAATACTACCGCTATACCTAACCCTATGCCAAGACCGTTGCCCTTTATAAACGCCGAAATTCCAAAGGTTATTGCGGCAATTTCAATCTGCAAAATAAAGTAGGACAGAAACAGCAAAAACACAGTTTTTACATCGGCATCTTCACCTATTGCAACAATCGAAACTGCGGTTATCGCGGCAACGGCAATATTTAATATTGTTATTTGGGCAAAAACCGCAAATAATTTTTGCTCTATGACGGCAGTTCTTGAAACGGGGTGTGTCAAAAGAAATTCGGCGGTGTGCTCCTTTTCTTCTTTTGAAAGGGCCGAAATGCCGATAATTGCAGCAAAAAAAGCTCCGCCTAAGCCTAAAACATTTCCGCATTCCACGCCGAAAAAGCCCGTAAATGAGCCGAAGTTTATTTTATCCATTCCGAAAGCCTCTGAAAAACTGCCCATGTCGGCGAACATCGCGCTTATATCACCCATTTGAGATTTCATTTCGGGGTATATAATAACGCAAATTGCAAGCATAAAGGCAATGGCGGCAGACCAAATAAGCAAGGAAATTCTGCCCCGTTTAAGCTCATGAAAGAAAACGGTCATTTATTCTTCCTCCTTTGTGTAGTAGTGCATAAACACTTCTTCTAATTCGGGGTCGGTAACGGTAAAGTCTTCAAAATCGGTTTTTGAAAGCTGAGACAGCAAATCCTTTGGATTTCCGCTGTACAGAAAGCTGACATTTCCGTTTTCGAACTTTAAATTTTTAGCATTGCTTATTTCGGGCTTCTGGTAGGCTCCGCGCAGGCTGACCTTTTTTACACCGGTATGACCGAGCTTTTGTATGCTGTCCGACACAAGAATTTCACCGTTTTTAATAACGGCGGCGTGCGTACAGTAACGGTCAACCTCAGACAGATTATGCGATGAGAGAAAAACGGTTGCTCCCTCGCGATTGCGCTCGGTAAGCAGTTTGTAAAACTCCCTTTGCATAAGCGGGTCTAAACCGCTTGTGGGTTCGTCTAAAATATATAACCTCGGTTTGTGCTGAAGCGCACAGACAATTCCCACCTTTTTACGGTTGCCGAGGGACAGCTCATCTACCCGCCGTGACGGGTCAAGCTTAAGAGCCTCACAAAGTATTTTTGCCTCTTTAGCACAATCGGCTTTTCGCAGCTTTGCCGACAGCGAAAGAATATCTCGCACGCGCATTCCGTTATAAAACATCGTTTCGGACGGCAGATAACCAACCTCGTCAAGTACTTCGGTGCGCTGCTTCAAAATGTTTTTGCCAAGCACCTGCGCATTTCCCTCTGTAGGTGAAATTAAACCGAGCAGTAATCGGATTGTAGTTGACTTTCCAGCCCCGTTTGGGCCGACGAATCCGAAAAAGTCGCCCTCATTAACCGAAAGGCCGACATCGCTTATTCCGCGGCTTTTGCCGTAAAATTTTGTTAAGTGTTCTGTCTTGATTGCTTTCATCTAAAAACCTCCGATTGTCCGTATTTCATGGGTGTAAACCGTATGCCGTCTATTGTTTGTTCTTTGCCGGTCGCAGTAAAACCGAGATGCTCGTAAATTTTGACGGCATAGGGTGATGAGTTAACGGTAAACTCCTTTACCTCAAAGTCGGATTTCATAAGCTCAAACAGCATTCTGCCGAAACCTTGACCCTGACGGTCCTCACTTACGAAAAAGCCGCCTATATGCTGTGGCTTTCGCACCGAAAGCACGCCGACAAGATTGCCGTTATCGAAGGCACCGTACCATTTCATAGCCTTTGTACGCTCATTATCATTAAGGCTTGCTCTGAAATGCTCTATGCCCTCTTTAGAATATTCGGGGGCTTCAAATCGAAGAAATGTCTTCCAAATTAAGTCTGTGGCTTTTGGTATTTCAAAGCTCATCAGCGGCCTTGCGTACCGCCTTTCAAGGCTTGTTATATGCTCGGTGCGTATATTGTCGGTCAGAGCCCAATAAATATCTTTGTTTGTATGATGATATTTAAAACCGCATTTTTCCTGACAGCGCCTTGACTTTTCGTTGCCGTCAAAATAGCCGCACCAAAGTCTTTGCAGCTTTAAACCGTCAAAGGCATAGCGTATAAGCTCGCACACGGCCTCGGGCATTAACCCTTTGCCCCAATACGGCACGCCTAACCAATATCCTATTTCGCCCTCGCTTTCGGGCAGGCTCAAATTACTTTTTTCGCCTATCATAAGACCAATGCTGCCTACAGGCTCGTTTGTTTCTTTAAGCACGGCGGCATAGGTGTTTTCGGCCGACAAAACATCTTTTATTATCCGGCGGCTGTCCTCCGTGCTTTTGTGCGGATTCCACCCCGCAATAGGACCTACCCTTTCGTCGCGCGCATACTTATAAAGGCTTTGCGCGTCATCTAATCTCCAAGGGCGCAAAATTAACCTTTGAGTTTCTAAATTCATTTAAAATCATCTCTGAACAAAAGTAAAATTATAAAATTCCCGTAACAGTCATTGTTGCTACCGTTTCGGCTGTTTGCGCGGAGGTATCGCTTTTGTTGCTGTCAGCCGTTTCAGCGTCGGTTTGCATTATATTTTTTGCGATAGACAAAAACTTTTTATCCGACTGTATGGCCTGGGTTATGAATTTTCCGTTATAAAACAGCGCGTATGTAGTAACCGGCGCAGGCGCGCTTTGCGCCGATTCTTTGTCGGTAATATGAATTACCTTAAACGGAATTTTATGATCTTTCGCAACCTCTGCAACCCGCGGTACCCAATAATATGTAAAGGGGCATTGGTCGGTGTAGTAAAGCACAAATCCGCTTTCGGCACTCTTCGGACGCTTTGCACATTCTTTAAAGCGCGGCGGCAAAGCGCCGTCATTAAAGGGTAAATACATAAGCGTAATGTCCGTGTCTGAAGTGTCGGCAGTAAAAAAGCCTTTGTAGGTCAGATATTTAGGGTCGGCAAGAAACTCCTTTTTTCTGCCGTTTGACGACAGGATACAAAGCCCCTTTTTGCCTTGTGACTTGGCGTCGCGAATACACTCGTCAAGCAGGTCATTCGAATATCCGTGACCCTTCATAGAGCCTGCAATCCAAAGACAGTTGATAAAAATATATCCCGCGGCTTCAATCGGAACCCACGCATTTTCTGCGGGAATATACTCAATAAAGCATTTTCCGCGTTGCTCGCTTCGGTAAAAAACAAGACCGTTTTTAAATTGATTTTTAAGCCATTCTTTTTTGGTGTTGCTTTGCTTATTTGACATAGCACAGCAAATATGCTCTTTTTCTATATTTTCTTCGGTGATTTTTAAATAATTCATATCGGTGTACTCCGGTTGTTTTTAATTATTTTTTCAAATTTATTTATATGCGCTTCTATTTTCTTTACAATTTGCGCCTCTTTGTCGGGCTCGCGGTCGCAATAGTGTATCAGCAAGGTGATAGGGGCGGTAAACTGAAATGCAAGAAGCCGGGTATCTGCACAACTGAAAATTCCCTTTTTTACCATACCGTTAAATATATATGTGTAGCGACTTTCTATGTCGGTTATAAAATGCTTTGTTGCAAGAGCAGAAATTCTTTCGTTTCTGTATTGCTCTATGGTAAGCAGTCTGCGCACACGCCTTACTGTATAATCATGTAAAGTAAAATCGATTTGACTCATAGAAAGCTCTTTAAATTGATGCCAATTATCCGGAATAGGCATATCACAAGTCTTGCCCGTATGCTCATGGTAATACGCTTCGACATAGTCAATCATCGAATTCCAAAGAGTTTCTTTGCTGTCAAAATGCTTATACAGCGCGGGCTTTGTAATTCCCAAAGAATCGGAAATATCCCGAAGCAGGGCGCCGTCATACCCTTTTTCGGAAAAAACTGTCAAAGCGGCATTCAATATTTTTTCTTTGCTGGTTTTCATAAAATACATCTCACAATCTCACGAGGTTACTTATAGGTTACTTTTATTATAGTTACTCCAAGGTAACTTGTCAAGCAAAAACGGAAAAAATAAAAAAATAGCGCTTGACAAGTAAACGGTCGTTTACTATAATGTTTGTAAACGACCGTTTACAAAAGGGGGACTTGATATGACCGATACAAAGGAGCAAATTTTAACCGTGGCGCTCAAGCTGTTTTCAAAACGCGGTTACGAGGCTGTTTCGGTAAGTGAAATCGCAGGCGAACTCGGCATTACAAAGGGGGCGCTTTACAGACATTATAAAAATAAACGCGATATATTTGACAGTATTGTAAAAAGAATGTTTGAGCTCGATAAAGAAAATTCGCAGCAGCATGATATGCCTACTGAAAAATACAAAACATTGCCGCAGGAGTATCGAGATACAACGGTTAAAAGCATTAAAAGCTTTACGGCAGAGCAGTTTAAGTTTTGGACCCAAAACGAATTTGCGGCATGCTTTAGAAAAATGCTCCAGCTTGAGCAGCATAATAATTCCGAAACGGCGGAGCTTTACGACAGTTGCTTGGTTTCGGGGCCGGTTCGGTATATGGCGGATATTTTTGCCGAGCTTATGAAAAACGGCATATTGAAAAAAGACGATTCGCATCGCCTTGCAGTCGAATTTTACGCGCCTGTGTTTTTGCTTATAAATATGTACAGCGACCAAACCGCCGCCGAGCTTACACAGCTGCTTGAAAAAATTATATGCGCCTTTTTCGACAGGTACACTTTAAATGATTGAAATTATAAAAGGAGAAAAACTATGAATTATGTAAAAAGTTTAAAATACGACACACCCGATTTACAAAAAAAGATTATGGGGCCTAATCCCGTTAAGCTTACCGAGGAGCTTATGCTTAATCATAAAATTCCGTCGGGCAGTGTGATATGTGATTTGGGAAGCGGGCAGGGGCTTACAAGCGTGTTCCTTGCAAAGGAATACGGCTTTACGGTTTATGCCGCAGACCTTTGGAGTGACCCTAAGGAAAACAGAGCATTTTTTAACTCTATGGGACTTACCGATACGCAAATTGTGCCCGTAAAGGCCGACGCGTCGGATCTACCGTTTGAAAAAGAATTTTTTGACGCCGTAATAAGCGTAGATTCCTATAACTATTTCGGGCGTGACCCGCAATATTTAGACAGCAAGCTGCTGCCGTTTTTAAAAAGCGGCGGATATATTTATATCGCAATTCCCGGTATGAAAAACGATTGCCATGATAATCTGCCGCGTGAACTGTTGCTTTCTTGGACGCCCGAACAGCTTGATTACATGCACGATGTAAAATATTGGACTCAAACGGTGGGCGCATGCCACGGCGCCGAGGTGATTTCGGTAAAGGAAATGCAAAGCAATCAAGAGGTATGGGAAGATTGGCTTAAACAAGAAAACGAATATGCCGTAGGCGACCGTAAGGCTATGGAGGCAGGCGCGGGTAAATATTTAAACTTTATTTCAATCGTGCTTAAAAAGCAGTAGTTTTTAGTAAATGTAATATAAAAAGGTGCTGTGAAAAACATTGTTTTTTCACAGCACCTTTTAGCTTTGTCGGGTGTTAAATTATTTTCTCGATTAAATTGATTAATAATTTTGCCATGACTGCAAATCCCAAGTCGTTAGGATGGCATCCTTCGACCGTTCCAAAGTCTTCATACGGCGCAAATTCTTTGCTGCCGTCCAAAAAATAAACATTTTTATCGCCGCTGTCTTTTGCGTTTTTGTATGTATTATAAATAATCTCTCTGCGCTTTGCGCGGTTGTCTGAAAAACGCGGCAATGTTACGGCGCTCATCATTATTATAGGTAAATCGGGATTCGCGGCACGCACTGTTTTAAAGAATTTTTCATGGGTTTTTTGCAAATGCTCGGCATTCGGAGCGTTGTGGTCATAATCAAATACAAACATCTTCATATCAAGGCTTGCTATATAATCGGCGATTTGCTGTTCGCCGCAGCCGCAACCCGAAAAGCCCAAATTTATAAAGTCGGTATCAAACCGTCTTGAAACAATCGCAGGGTATGCGTTGCCGGGCCGTGACGCGCAGCCTCCCTGTGTTATTGAACTGCCGTAGTAAACTATGGGTTTGCTGCAAGAATACGGTTTGGCTTCCTCTACGGCGGCATCCTTTTGAAGTCCGATATAAAGCTCGCAAACATCACTGTAAAGCGGAAAATTTATTGTTATTTCACGCATTTTTTTGCAGTCGAAATCGAAAACCGACTCGTAACCGTCGGTAATGTTGAACGGCGGGCGAAAAGCACCGTTAAATTTATCGACGCCGTCTGTGTTTACATATATGTCAAAGCCTGCGCTGCCTGTAAGCGCAAAATGGTCCATTTTTGCTATACCGCACATTTTTGCCGAAATTGCAACATATTTGCTGTCGGTTTTAAAACGCACTCTGCCACCCGAGGTGTTGCTGTGCAGACAATGTACTCCGTAACTCACCGTTTTGGCAATGTCTTCGGGCATTCTTCTGAATTTGTTGTTTTCGTATATAAGTCCGTAAACACGAAAAGGCAAATCCAAAACAGAATAAAAAACAATATCGTCTTTTTTAATCTCGGTATCAAGCTTAAAGTTTTTATCGATTTTTTCAATATCTTGCATATTTGCACCGCCTGTTATTTGTTGAAAGGACTGTACATGCGTTATTATACCAAAAAAATTTTATTTGTCAATTTTAATACGGTTGAAATTTTTGTTATAAGGTGGGAATTTGCACTTTGAATTCGACAAATCCGTTATAGCACAGCACCTGTATATGACCTTTATGTGAAGTGACGATTGCTTTTGCAATGGCAAGACCCAGTCCGTAGTGGTTGCCCTCGCTGTTGCGGGCGGTATCTACACGGTAGAAGCGTTCAAATATCTTCTCACATTGTTCTACGGGAATTTCATCGCCTTTATTTATTACCGAAAGCTTTGCAAAGCCTCGGTTTAATTTGTTACGGGCAATAATTCGTCTGTGCCGTTAAAAGCGGCGGTAATGGTATAATAAAAATCTTCAACCGACTCGGCGGAATCACAAGAGTGATAATGCTTATCAGAACATTACGCCCTTTGGATCTGCCGATACATCTTAATGCGTTTTTTATAATGTACATAATTTTCTTTCCTTTCTCAGAAATTATCTTATGCTTCATCATTATACAAGACAATATTGAAGAAAGATTGAAAAACAAAAATAAATTTTATTAAAAATGAAAAAAGCACACCCTAAAAGGGTATGCTTTATATATGTAAATAGGTAGCAAAAAATCCGTTGCGGCTCGCGCTTTTATTCAGTTGCTTTTGTTTTCCTCAGTGGTTAACGGCTCTGTTGGATCTGCCGTTGTGCCGTAGAGGTCTGCAATCAAAGACTGAGTATCGTCCTGCTGTACGGTGTAGCTTTGTTCCGATTCTGTCAGATTATATGTCTGTGATTCTTCGGTACCCGAATTTAAAACAGTTAATGATGAATTCGGAATAATTTTAATATCGCCGCTTGAATTACCTATAAGTGCTTCGCTGTCATCCGACTTTACATAGGTGCCCCACTGTGGTATGATTGCAAGGCGATAACCTTCGGAAGCGATTACGGTAAATTCTGTTTTTTGCGGATTGCCGTCGGTTCCCGCAGGGTAAATTTGTATTGTATGATAGGTAAGGCTGCTGTTATCGGGCAGCTTTAATTCTACGCGGCAAAAGCCGGTGCTTGCGTTTCCGTCCGCCGTAACGGTAACGGTGTATGTGCCGTTTAATTTATAGTCGCCGTTTTCATCTGTTTCGGGCTCAACATCCGCTTCATTTTGCTTGAATGTTATTTGTACGGAAAATTTTGCAGAGGTGATATTGCTTGCGGGACTTGTAATACTGCTTGTAAACCATGCCCATGTAATTCCGGCAAGAAATATTCCGCAAATAAGAATACCGAACACAGAGGAAAGCATTATCTGCAAAAAGGATTTATCGGATACTTTTTCGTGTTTTGGAACATAGAACCAATCTCTAATCCATCCTTTTGATTTTTTCACAGAAATTACTCCTCCTTTTTTAATTATTGCTTTTCGGCAATCAAAGAGCACAAACGTCTTGCGGTAAAAAAGAAACATAATAGAGAGATCATTATTAGTTGCTTGCCAAAACGCTTATGCCCTTTGATTGCCGCCCACCCCCAAAAAGAGGGTGGGGGACTTTGTTATCCTAAACGGATAGAGTTAACAAAAATGTTACTGAGTAACGGTCTTGCCACTCTCAATTTCACCTATGTTTGCGGTAGCAGAGGTGGTCATGTTGGTAAGAGTGTTATCGTTGCAAGTGCCGTTGCAGTTGTAGTTACCTACGATCTTACCAATAATATACTCATTCTTTCCGCCGGCAAAGATGCCTCCGCCGATGCCGTCAACGGTGCAATCTGTAAGGGTATTGCCGGTAACATTACTGGTATTACCGTTACTTGCGCAAATGTAACCAATCAAACCACCAAGCTTATATCCGCCCTTAACGGAAACATTGGTCAGAGTGCAGTTTTTAACACTGTTATAACCGTAGCCGACAACACCACCGGTGTACTTACCGCCTGTAACGGATGAGTTGGTGACGGTGATATTAGTTACATCCTGGCTTGTAATACCGGCCAAAATGCCTGCGGTGGAGTTACCTATGTTGCTTCCGGTAACTTGGATGTTGTCGAGTTTCAAGTTCTTCATAATCACAGCCCTGGCATCGAACAGACCGGCATCATTTTGGGTGTTCGCATCCATTACGATTTTTGCATTACTAATCTTCTTTTCGTTGCCCTCGAACTTAACTGGACCGGTGGAAGTGGGGAAATTAAGGGCAATAGGAGCAATGGTGGCGTTGTTGAGATCAATGTCTGCTTCAAGACTAATGGTCCAGTAGCTGCTGTAATAGTAATCTACTCCGGCACCGTGGTGATAGTTGCTATATTCGTTTCCATTACCGTCGGTGAACAGTGTGGTCCAGTCGTTGAACAGCTTGGTCAGGTTCAATAAGCCTTCTTTGCTGTTAACAATAATTTTGGAATTTTCACCATTGGGAATGATGGCCAAACCGTAAACTGTGCGACCGACTTCGCAATTAATAGCGGTGTTGGTGCTGTCAGGAACAAAGGTGGTCTTGGTATTATCGTCTCTGTAAACAACTTTACCGCTGGTGAAAATACCTGCAGCATCATATTGCTGATCTTCTTCATAGTAGATGTTGGTATTCTCAACTTTGTTATTCTGGAAAGTTACTCCAGGTTCTACAGAGTTGGCAATACCGCCGACATCGTATTTTGCAGAGATGGTGCAACCGGAAACAGTGTTACCGGTCAAAACGACTCTACCCATGTAACCAATGATACCGCCGGCATTCTTGGTGTTGGAGGTGACTGTGGAGTTGGTTACTACACAATTCTTAATTTCGGCACCGGATGCACCGTTTGCATAACCTGCCACAACGCCGGTGTACTTAATGCCGGTTACATTGGCGTTTTCAAACTTGACATTCTGGATAACGATGGGAGAACCGTTATGAAGTTCGAGCCAGCCAAACAGACCACAAGCGTAATTAGAACTAGTGCCTGTATAATTGACAGTCATATTTTTGATTGTATAATTCTGACCGTCAAATATACCTTGGAATTGGGTAGCACCGGTCTGGCCCACAGGAATCCAGTTCTTGCCCGCAAGATCTATATTTGCAGTAAGCTTAACGGTTTTACCTGCGTAGTTGTTGCCCTCAACATTAACGCTCTTAGCAAAGTAAACAAGCTCGTTTGCGTTGCTTATGAGGTAGTTATCGTCTGCGTCTTGATTTAAGTATGTAGCGTTTGTATCATAGGTGTTGTTAATGCTGTCATACTCAGAAGCAAGCTGAGTAGCAACAACAGTAATGCCTATGCCGTCAATTGAAAGACCCTGATACTCGTTGCCGGCGGTTTCCTGCATATGACCCTCTATTGTAAGGGTGTTGGAAGCCCCTGCGGTTAACGAATATTCGGTGTTGATGTCGGCACCTGAGATTGTCCAGTCAATAACCTCGTTAAGCTTTGCACTGCCCTTGATTCCGCTTATGACAACCTTGTATTTAAGTGCAAGATTACCTGCGTTTTTGATTGTAATAGGCTGAAGCTTATAGGTACAGCCCGGCTCCCAAAGAACCTGCTCACCGTCGGGAGCGCCTGCCGCTTTCTGCCACGAAAGGGTCTGCCCTTCAAGAGAGTTGCCGTTTTCGTCAAGTAACTGAACATCAAGCGTACCGGCCTGAATCTTGTTTACCGCTGTACTTGCGGAGTCGGTGAACCACGCGAAGGTGGTGCCGATGAGCATTGCCACGCACATA